>NC_005085.1:4200000-4500000 GCF_000007705.1 Chromobacterium violaceum ATCC 12472 | reverse complement strand
ACGGGTGTAGGCGGTGGCCATCGCGAAGATGGGCGCCTTGCCGGAATGGTGGAGCAGCGCGCCGCCGGGAAGCAGCTCCACGCGGATGGTCACCAGTTTGGGGTGCGCGCGCGCGGTGATCTGCTGGCCATCCGGGCTGACCAGCAGCCATTCCCTGTCGTGCAGCAGGCCCAGCTTGCCGGCGTAGGCGCGGTCGAAGGCGATGCCGCGGCACGACTTCACCGGATGGACGAACATGGCGCTCAATTGCATGGGATTCTCCGCTTTCGTATTGGCGGCATGCTAGCACGGGATGGGCATGTGCGAGGCGAACGGCGACATTTTGAAGTAGCTCAGTGGAATGCTTCAAGCGAATTGTAACGCGGCCATTGCATATCTGTGATGGGACATTTACATTGGGATGCCATGGACGCGTTGTCTGACTGTCGTGCGATAGGCTGGGCAAAGCGCGAAGTCGCTACTTCATGCCATGCGGTATGGCTTTGGCAAGTTTTGTAAAATGGGAATTAACCGTTGAGCTTTGTGGCGATACGGACTAAACCGGAGTAACGGCTGCAAATAACAGCGCCCGACGCCGCGGCAATCGCGGTCGAGACGGCCTTGCATGTGATTGGGGATGAGGAGGAAGTGTAATGCGCTCTTTGCGTGTCAAGCTGATTGCGTTTATAGCCCTGCTGCTGGTTGTGCTGGGCCTGGTGATTACGGTGCTGGTTTACACCCAGATGCGTAATGAGATCGTCCGCGGCGTGGACAACGAGCTTGGCGGCACCTCCAAGGGCTATTCGGCCCTGGTGAGCAGCTGGTACAAGAGCAAGGTGGGCGTGGTGATCGCGGCGAATCCGCTGGTCGGCACGCCGGACCCCCGCCAGACGCTGGCGCGGCTTAGCCAGGCCGGCGGTTTCGACATGACCTATATCGGCACCGCCGAGCACGTGATGATACGTTCGGACATGAAGCCGCAGCCGCAAGGCTACGACCCGGTCGCGCGGCCCTGGTACCAGCAGGCGGCGGCCAGCGGCAATCCGGGCGTGTCCGACCCCTATGTCGATTTCGACACCAAGAAGCTGGTGGTGACCTTCGTGTCCCCGGTGAAAGACGGCAGCGCGCTGAAGGCCGTGGTCGGCGGCGACATCTTCATCGACGACCTGGTCAAGACCGTGTTGTCGGTGAAGCTGCGCGGCAACGGCTACGCCTTCCTGGTCGACAAGGGCGGCAAGGTAATCGCCCACCCTGACGCCAGCCTGACCCTGAAGCCGCTGTCCGAGAAGGTGCCTGAGTTGACGGCGGACCGGCTGGGCAAACTGGCGGCGGACACCACGATGCAGGAGGTCAGCATCGGGGGCGAGAGCAAGCTGATCGAGGTGCAGCCGGTGGAGGGCACCAACTGGCTGCTGGGCGTGGTGACCGACGAGTCGGTGGTCACCGGTCCGCTGAACACCCTGCTGCTGACCGTGGTGGGCATCGGCGCGCTGTGCGTGGTGATCCTGATCCCGGTGGCCAGCCTGCTGCTGAGCAGGATGCTGGCCGGCCTGGGCCGCCTGCGCAATGCCATGCTGGAAATTTCCCAGGGCGAGGGCGACCTGACGCGCCGCATCCAGGTGACTGGTCAGGACGAGATCGCCGAGACCGCCACCGCTTTCAACCGCTTCATCGGCCAGCTGCAAAAGATGTTCATCGCGGTGAAGGAGGAGGCGGAGCGCGTCACCGGCGGCGTGGAGAGCGTGACCGACACCGTGGACAAGGTGGCGCACGATTCGCGCCAGATTTCCGATGTGTCCAGCTCCAACGCGGCCACGCTTGAGGAGATCACCGTCAGCATCTCGCACATCGCCGACGCCGCGCGCGAGGCCGATGGCCTGGTCAATCACACCGGCCAGGTGTCCAGCGAAAGCGCGCACGGCATGCAGCAGATCTCGCAGGAGATGAACAGCACCGTCGACGCGGTGAAGGGGCTGTCCGCGATGCTGTCCTCGCTTGACCAGCGTTCGCAGCAGATCAGCGGCATCACCAATGTGATCAAGGACATCGCCGACCAGACCAATCTGTTGGCGCTGAACGCCGCGATCGAGGCGGCGCGCGCCGGCGAGATGGGACGCGGCTTCGCGGTGGTGGCCGACGAGGTGCGCAAGCTGGCCGAGCGCACCGGCCAGGCGACGGTAGAGATCTCGGGCATGGTCAGCACCATACGCGAGGAAACCAGCCAGGCGGTCAGCAATATGCAGCGCACGGTGAGTTCGGTTGACGGCGGCGTGGAGCTGACGCTGGGCGCGGTGCAGCGCATCGAGCAGATCCAGCAGGCGATGCAGGAAGTGATGGCCAAGATGAACGAGATCACGCTGTCCACCAGCGAGCAGCACAAGGCCACCACGATGATCGCCCAGAGCACCGAGCAGATCAACGGCCGCATCGTCGACAGCGACGACGCGCTGCAAACCGTGCGCGACACGTTGTCGGAGCTGTCGCAGTCGGCGACCAGCATGCGCCAGCTGTTTTCCAGCTTCCGCGTCTGATCGGCGCCCATCCCAAGCCCGGCATGTCCGGGCTTTTTCACGCCTGTCGCGGATGCTTGATCTGGATCGGCAAAACGGCGTGGCGGCTGGTTGGATCGGTTTCTAGAATGGTTTTGTAGCATAACTATCAAAATAAGCACGAATCAATGCGTGCCGGTTGGGGAAGGAGCG
The DNA here is from genome assembly GCF_000007705.1 of Chromobacterium violaceum ATCC 12472. Classification (NCBI taxonomy): domain Bacteria; kingdom Pseudomonadati; phylum Pseudomonadota; class Betaproteobacteria; order Neisseriales; family Chromobacteriaceae; genus Chromobacterium; species Chromobacterium violaceum. The sequence goes on along the minus strand of NC_005085.1, from coordinate 4,497,319 downwards.
GGAAATGGCGAATGCAGGCTTGAGCCTGAAGACCCGGCTGATCGGGTTGATGGCCTTGGTGGTGGTCGTGGTGTGCGGCCTGGGCGTGGTATCGGTGTACAACCAGCGCCAGGTGATGCTGAAAGACCGGCAGGACAAGGTGCGCAACCTGGTGCAGAGCGCCGTGGGCCTGGTTTCCAGTTACGAGAAGATGGTGGAGAGCGGCAAGATCGGCGAGGCCGACGCCAAGCGCATGCTATCCAAGGCCTTGAGCGCCATGCATTACGAAAAGGCGGATTACTTTTTCGCCTATGACGCCGATTGGAATTACGTCGCGCACGGCGCCAAGCCGGAGCTGATCGGCAAGAACCTGGCCGGGGTCAAGGACCCGAACGGCGTCGAGTTGAAGACCCTGTTCCAGAACGCGATCTCGTCGCCCGGCGGCGGCGGCTACGGCGAATACGTGTGGAGCAAGCCCGGCTTCGATCAGCCGCAGCCCAAGATCTCTTACGTCACCACCACGCCGAAATGGCATTGGATCGTCGGCACCGGCATCTACCTCGACGACGTCGCGGCGGCCTTCCGCCACGAGCTGCTGTGGCTGGGCGGGGTGCTGGCGGCGGCGCTGCTAGTGCTGCTGGGCATGGGCGGCATGATATTGCGCAATGTGCTGAGCCAACTGGGCGGCGATCCGCAGGATACGGTGGCGGTGGTCAAGCGCATCGCCGCCGGCCATCTGGACGAGGAGGTGGCGGTGAAGGAGGGGGACGGGGACAGCCTGATGTCCGCGGTGGGCGCGATGCAACGGGAACTGGAGCGGCTGGTGCGCGACATCATCGCCGGCGCCAACCAGCTGTCCCAGGTCAGCAGCAAGGTGACCGGCGAGGCGGAGGCGGTCGGCCGCGGCTCGGAGCAGCAGAGCGCGGCGGCCACCGCGATGGCGGCGTCTATCGAGCAGTTGACGGTCAGCGTCAACCATATTTCCGACCGCTCGCAGGACGCGCGCAACCTGGCCAACGAATCCGGCACGCTGTCCAAGAGCGGCGGCGCGGTGATCGCCGAAGCGGTCAGCGAGATGCGGCGCATCAACGACGCGGTCGATCAGACCTCGGGCATCATCACCAGCCTGGCCGACAAGACCCAGACCATTTCCAGCATCATGCAAGTGATCAAGGACATCGCCGACCAGACCAATCTGCTGGCGCTGAACGCCGCGATCGAGGCGGCGCGGGCCGGCGAGATGGGCCGGGGCTTCGCGGTGGTGGCGGACGAGGTGCGCAAGCTGTCCGAACGCACCGCGCAGGCGACGCAGGAAATCGCCAGCATGATCCAGGACGTGCAGCAGGGCGCGGAGCATTCGCGCCACAGCATGGAAGAGGCGGTGGGCAGGGTGAAGGCGGGGCTGGACCTGGCTGAGCAGGCAGGCTCCGAGATCGCCCGCATCCAGGACAGCGCCAACGGCGTGGTAGCGGTGATCGGCGACATCTCCCACGCGCTGCAGGAGCAGAGCGCGGCCAGCCAGGCCATCGCCCAGCATGTCGAGCAGATCGCCCACAGCGCCACCAGCAACGCTTCTGCGTCGCAGTCCGCGTCGCAGGCCATCCATAATATGCACCAGCTGGCAGCCAACCTGCGGCAACTGGTGTCGCGTTTCTCGGTACGCGGCTAGCTCAGCGCCGGAAATGGAAAAAGGCCCGGCGGTGCGCATCGCCGGGCCTTTTTCTTGTTCAATGCCAGCCAGGGCTAATGCTGGCCTCGCCGGCGCCAGCCCAGCAGCAGGGCCAGCAGCAGCAGGGCGCCGCAGCCTAAGACGACGGGCAGATTGCCGAACCGCATGTACGGCGTCAGTCCCTGCCTGCTTTGGGCGAAGCCGGTCAGCACCTGGGCGGTGAACGGCGCGGCCACCGCGGAAATCTCGCCGTCCGGACGGATGATGGCGGTCATGCCGTTGTTGGTGGCGCGCAGCATGTAGCGGCCGGTTTCCAGCGAGCGCGCCTGCGACAGTTGCAGGTGCTGGCTCATCGCCTCGCTCTTGCCGAACCAGGCCAGATTGCTGACGTTGGCCAGCATGCCGGCGCGCGACGCCGGGCCGATCAGCTCTTCGCCGAAGCTGTCTTCGTAGCAGACGTTGAACGCCACCTTCTGTCCGGCCAGCGTCAGCGGCGGCTGGTCGGCGCCGCCGCGGGTAAAGCCGGACAGCGGCATGTCCATATGCTGGTAGATCCAGCCTATCAGGCCCGGCAGCGGCACGAATTCGCCGAACGGCACCAGGTGGTCCTTGGCGTAATAGGGCATCTTGGGATCGGACAGCGCCACCACCGAATTCAGATAACCGCGGCCGTCGTCGGTGCGGCGCGGGATGCCGCTGGCCAGCGCCATGCCGGCGCGGGACGCCTCGCCGCGCATCATCGACAGATAGCCGGACGGCAGATCGTCGAGGAACAGCGGCAGCGCGGTTTCCGGCAGGATCATCAGGTCGGCGCGGGTCATCGCCACCTGGCGGTAATAGGTGAGCAGCGAGTTTTCCAGGTTCTCCGGCGACCATTTCAGTTCTTGCGCGATATTGCCCTGGGCCAGCGCCACCGTGATCGGCTTGCCCGCCGGCGTGGTCCATTCGATGTCGCGCAGCCAGACGCCGCTGCCCCATGCCAGCGCGGCGGCGATCAGGATGCCGATCCGCTGCCGCATGCCGGCGCGCGCAAGCATGGCCAGGGCGGCGGCGGACAGCGCCACCAGGTAATTGACCAGGTGGATGCCGCCCAGCGGCGCGTAGCCGGCCAGTGGGCTTTCGGTGATCTGCGAATAACCGGCGGCGCCCCAGGGGAAGCCGGTCATCACCCAGCCGCGCAGCCATTCGCCCAGCTCCCAGGCCGCGGGAAAGGCCAGCAGCCAGCGCACGCCGGGCCGCGGATCGATGCGGCAGGCCAGCCAGGACGCCAGGCCGGGATACAGCGCCAGGTAGGCCGGCAGCAGCAGCACCAGCGGCGCGGCGATCCAGGCCGGCAGGCCGGCCACGTCGTGCAGGCTGTCGTAGATCCAGCGGAAATTGCTGACATAGGCGCCCAGGCCCCAGGCATAGCCCAGCCAGAACGCGCGCCGCGGCTCGCGCTGCAGCAGTTCGACCAGCGCGGCCAGGCAGAGCGGCATCAGCCAGAACAGCCGGTAGGGGGCGAAGGCAAACAGGGTGAAGGCGCCAGCCAGCGCGGCGGCCAAGAGCAGGATCAGGATTCGCATGGGGCTTGTTGCAGTTGGGGACGAAGGATCGCAGCCGGCGCCGCCGGCTGCATTCAGCATAGCCTTATTCGGCGATGTCGATGGAGGCCTGGATGCGTTCCACCAGCAAGGTGTCCAGGCGGCGGCTGTCGGCGCGCAGCACGGTGAAGCGCAGGCCGGCGGCCTCTATTTTCTCGCCGCGCTTGGGCAGGTGGCCGGTCAGCGAGATCACCAGGCCGCCGACGGTGTCGACGTCGTCGTCGGCGTAGTCGGTGCCGAAGTAGTGGTTGAAGTCTTCGATTTCGGTCAGCGCCTTGACGCGGTAACGCTCGTTGCCGCGCACCGGCACGATGTCGTCCTCGTCGTCGTCGATGTCGTACTCGTCCTCGATGTCGCCGACGATCTGCTCGATCACGTCTTCGATGGTCACCAGGCCGCAGACGCCGCCGTATTCGTCCACCACCACCGCCATGTGGTTGTGGGTGGCGCGGAAGTCGCGCAGCAGCACGTTCAGCGGCTTGGACTCCGGCACGAACACCGCCGGGCGCAGCACGTTCTTCAGATTGAAGGTGGAGGGCGCATGGAAGTAACGCAGCAACTCCTTGGCCAGCAGGATGCCTTGCACGTCATCCTTGCTCTCGCCTATCACCGGGAAGCGCGAGTGGCCGGAGTCGATCACGGTCGGCAGGAAGCGGGCGATGGGGTCGTCGATGTTCAGCACGTGCATCTGGCTGCGCGGGATCATCACGTCGCGCACGGTCAGCTCGCTGACCTCCAGCACGCCTTCGATCATGCCGAGGGCCTCGGCGTCGAGCAGGTTGCGCTCGAAGGCGTTGTGCAACAGCTCGATCAACTCCTCGCGGTCTTCCGGCTCGCGCAAGAGCATGGTGGACAGGCGTTCAAGCCAACTGGGTCGCGGTTTACTGGGGTCTTCCATTTCTTAGATGTGCTCCTCGTGGTAGGGATCGGGATATCCTAGCTGTTTAACGATTACGGTTTCAAGCACTTCCATCGCTTCGGCCTCTGCGTCCTCTTCATGATCGAAGCCCTGCAGGTGCAGCATGCCGTGGACCAGCAGGTGGGCGTAGTGGGCCATCAGCGCCTTGTTCTGCTCGGCGGCTTCCTGCTCCACCACCGGCGCGCACAGCACCAGGTCGCCGAACAGCGGCAGGCCTTCCACCGGTTCGCCCTCGTTCAGCGCGAAGGACAAAACGTTGGTCGCATAATCCTTGCCGCGATAGTCGTTGTTGAGCTGACGGCCTTCAGCGGCGTCGACGATGACGATGCTGATCTGGGCCTGTTTGACGTCGCGCCGCAGCGCGGCCTGGCAGGCGCGGCGGATCAGCGCGGGGGGCGGCAGGGCGGCGGCGTCGCTGCGCACGTCCAGGGTCAATTCCAGCCGTCCGGCCAGGCGGGCGAGCAGCGGGTTACGCTTGGCTTTTTTCATCTTGCTTGCTTTGGTATTGGTCGTAGGCGTCGACGATCTTCTGCACCAGCGGATGGCGCACCACGTCGTTGCTGTTGAAATGGTGGAAATGGATGCCGCGCACGTGGCCCAGGATGCGCTCCACCTCGACCAGGCCGCTCTTCTGGTGGCGGGCCAGGTCGATCTGGGTGACGTCGCCGGTGATCACCGCGCGCGAGCCGAAGCCGATCCGGGTCAGGAACATCTTCATCTGCTCGGGCGTGGTGTTCTGCGCCTCGTCCAGGATGATGAAGGCGTGGTTCAGCGTGCGGCCGCGCATATAGGCCAGCGGCGCGATCTCGATCAGGTTCTTCTCGAACAGCCGGGTGACGCGGTCGAAGCCCATCAGGTCGTACAGCGCGTCGTACAGCGGGCGTAAGTAAGGGTCCACCTTCTGCGCCAGGTCGCCGGGCAGGAAGCCCAGCTTTTCGCCGGCCTCCACCGCCGGGCGCACCAGCACGATGCGCTTGACCGCGTCGCGCTCCATCGCGTCCACCGCGCAGGCGACGGCGAGATAGGTCTTGCCGGTGCCGGCCGGGCCGATGCCGAAGGTGACGTCGTGCTGCTGGATGGCCTTGATGTAGCGCGCCTGGTTCGGCGTGCGGCCTTTCAGGTCGCCGCGGCGGGTGGCCAGCACCGGCGACGCTTCCTGTTCGCCGCTGGCCTGTTGCTGGCGCAGCTCCACCAGCGACAGCTGCACGTCGTCGATCGAGATGTCCTGCTCGGCGGCCTGCAGGTAGAGGCGGGTCAGCGCCTCCACCGCCAGCTTGGCGGCCGGGCCCTGCACGCGGAAGGCTTCGCCGCGGCGCTGGATGGCGACGTCGAGGCCGGTTTCCACCTGTTTGAGGTTTTCGTCCAGCGGGCCGCACAGGCGGGCCAGCCGCTCGTTGTCGACCGGGTTGAAACTGAGGGATTCGCTAGTGCTCATGCGTTCTGCAGTTGTAGGCTTAACTTTTGAAAAACGGCGGCGTGGCGGCCGTGGGAGACCTGGCAGGCCGCCATGCCCAGCCGGCGCGCCGGTTCGATGTCGCGCGCCGGGTCGTCGCCCACCATCAGGCAATGTTCGGGCGCGAGGTTTTCCAGCGCCAGCGCGTGGAGGAAGATGCGGGAATCCGGTTTGGCGGCGCCGGCGTCCTCCACGGTCACGACGTGGCGGAAGTGATGGGCGATGCCCAGGTGCGCGAGCTTGGCCCGCTGCTGTTCCGCGCCGCCGTTGCTGACCACGATGCGCACCAAGTGGCGGGTGGCGTCGAGAAAGGCCGCCGCGCCGGGAGTAAGCCGGCGGTGGCGGCGGTAGGCGTCCATATAGGGCTGGAACAGCCGCGCGGCCTCGTCTTCGCTGATATGCGGCAGGCCGAGGAAGTCGCGCAGCCGCTCGTGGCGCTGCTGCGCCATCGTCAGCTCGCCTTGCTCGAAACGACGCCAGTGGCGGTCGACGCAGGCGCGCCAGCGCGGAAACAACTCGGCTTCGGCTTCGGAAAAGCGCGAGGCGTGCGGGCCGATGAAGGCGGAAAACGCTTGGCGTGTTGCATGGCTGTCGTCGAACAGCGTGTCGTCCAAGTCCAGCAGCAGGGCTGTGATGCCGCTTGCGCTCATGCGTCCTTCAAGCTTTCCAGCCCGGCGGCGGCCATGCTCGGCGCGAACTCGATGATGTCGTAGCGGGCGACGCCGCCCTTGGCGAACGGGTCCTCGGCGAGCCGGGCCTCCAGCGCGGCGCGTTCGCCGCGCGCCAGGATGACGCCGCCCTCGCGCGGCACCTTGCGGCCGGACGCCAGGAAGGCGCCGTCGGCGTAGGCCTGCTTCAGCCACGCAACATGGGCGTCGAGCAGCGCGTCCACATCGGACAGCGGGGCGGTATAAGTCAGCGAGACGATGAACATCGGCGATTCTCCGTGTGGCGACGGAACACAGCATACGCCGGCCGGGGCCGGGGCGATAGCGCGTCCGCCGCCGTCACGCTCAGGCGCTTTCGCTGGTCAGCGCCTCGCCAGCCAGCGAATGCGGGAAGGCGGCGGTGATCTTCACCTCTATCATCCGGCCCAAGAGGCGCGGATGGCCGGCGAAGTTGACCACGCGGTTGTTGGCGGTGCGGGCGGCCAGCATGGTGGCGTCTTTCTTCGACACGTTTTCCACCAGCACGCGCTGCACGGTGCCGACCATGGACTGGTTGATCGCATAGCCCTTGGCCTCGATCACCTCGTTCAGCGCTTCCAGCCGGCGCACTTTTTCCGCGTGCGGGGTGTCGTCCGGCAGATTGGCCGCCGGCGTGCCCGGGCGCGGGCTGTAGATGAACACGAAGCTGAAGTCGAACTCGCAGTCGCGCACCAGCTTCAGCGTCTGCTCGAAGTCGGCCTCGGTCTCGCCCGGGAAGCCGATGATGAAGTCGGACGACAGGCACAGGTCGGGGCGGATCGCGCGCAGCTTGCGGATGATGGACTTGTACTCCAGGCCGGTGTAGCCGCGCTTCATCGCCATCAGCACGCGGTCGGAGCCGCTCTGCACCGGCAGGTGCAGGTGGGAGACCAGCTTGGGCAGCTTGGCGTAGCAGTCGATGATGCGCTGGGAGAATTCGCGCGGGTGGCTGGTGGTGAAGCGGATGCGCTCCACGCCAGGCACTTCGTGCACGTATTCCAAGAGCAGCGCGAAGTCGGCGATCTCGCCGTCGCTCATCAGGCCGCGGTAGGCGTTGACGTTCTGGCCGAGCAGCGTGATTTCCTTGACGCCCTGGGCGGCCAGGCCGGCGATCTCCGTCAGCACGTCCTCGAACGGACGCGACACTTCCTCGCCGCGGGTATAGGGCACCACGCAGAACGAGCAGTACTTGGAACAGCCTTCCATGATCGAGACGAAGGCCGCGCCGCCATCCACCTTGGCCGGCGGGATGTGGTCGAACTTTTCGATCTCCGGGAAGGAGATGTCCACTTGCGAGCGGCCGCTCTGTTTGCGGCTCTCGATCAGGTCGGGCAGCCGGTGCAGGGTCTGCGGGCCGAACACCACGTCGACGAAGGGCGCGCGCTTGACGATGGCGTCGCCTTCCTGGCTGGCCACGCAGCCGCCGACGCCGATGATCAGGTCGGGATTGGCTTCCTTCAGCGGGCGGATGCGGCCGAGGTCGGAGAACACTTTCTCCTGGGCCTTCTCCCGCACGCTACAGGTGTTGAACAGGATGACGTCGGCTTCTTCCGGGTTGTCCGTCTTGACCATGCCTTCGGCGCTGCCCAGCACGTCCGCCATCTTGTCGGAATCGTACTCGTTCATCTGGCAGCCGAAGGTCTTGATGTATACCTTCTTCATTGCTACTCGGTTTTCCAGCTGGTATTCGGTTTCAGGGTTGGATCTGGGCCTGGCGCTGTTTCTGCGCCTCGATCTCGTCGTCGCCCAGCACCCAGATGCGGTTGATGCTGCCTTGCTGATCGAAGGCCACGCCTATGGTGCGGCCTTTCAGCCCGTTCAATTGCCCGCTCAGCAGGAAGCGGTTGTGCTCGTCGAAGACGCGCAGGCCGGGAGAGAGCGCGAAACGCTGCGGCTCGGCGGCGATCAGCGCGGACAGCCGCTGCAGCAGCGTGCGGTCTGAGCGGACGAACTCGATGCTCGAGCCGTCGGCGTCGGCCAGCCTGCCCATCACCAGGCCGCCGGGCAGCAAGCGGCCGGCCGCGGAGGGCAGGGCTAGGCAGAGCAGGCACAGCGTGGCGAAGGATTTTTTCATAGCAAATTGAACGCGTTGCGCGCGATTCTATCATAGCCCGCGGCCGAGCCGGAAAATGTTCGGCGCCCCGCCGCGCTCAGGCCGCGGCCTGAGCGCGGCGGCTGAAGCGCTCGGCCAGCGCGAACATCATCGGATTGAACAGGATGGACACGATGGAGCCGGCCAGGATCAGCGCCTGGCCGCGCGCGCTGAGCAAGCCCAGCGACATGCCCAGCCCGGCCAGGATGAACGAGAATTCGCCGATTTGCGACAGGCTGGCGGCGATGCGCAGGCTGGTGTGGTGGCCGCGGCGGAACAGGCGCACGATGCCGTAGGCAGCCGCCGATTTGCCGACCACGATGATCAGCACGGTGGTCAGCAGCACCGCGGTGTCCTTCAGCAACACTTCCGGGTCCAGCAGCATGCCCACCGATACGAAGAACAGCACCGCGAACGCCTCGCGCAGCGGCAGCGACTCTTCGGCCGCGCGGTGGCTGAACGGCGATTCCGCCATCACCATGCCGGCGAAGAAGGCGCCCAGCGCGAACGAGATCTGGAACAGCTGAGTGGCGCCGTAGGCCACGCCCAGCGCGGTGGCCAGCACCCCCAGCCGGAACAGCTCGCGGCTGCCGGTGTGGACGATAAGCTCCAGCATCCACGGGATGAAGCGGCGGCCGACGATCAGCATCAGCGCGACGAAGGCCGCGACCTTGGCCACGGTCAGCGCCAGCGTCCAGCCCAGCTGGGCCAGCGACGGCGCGGCTTGTCCGCCGCCCAGCGCGCCGGCGAAGGCCGGCAGCAGCACCAGGGTGAGCACCATCACCAGATCTTCCACCACCAGCCAGCCGACCGCCACCTTGCCGTCCTCGCTGTCCAGCCAGCCGTACTCCTCCAGCGCGCGCAGCAACACCACGGTGCTGGCCACCGACAACGCCAGGCCGAACACCACGCCTTCGCCCAGCGGCCAGCCAAGGAAGTGGGACAGGCCGATGCCCAGCAGCGTCGCCACCGTGATCTGCACCAGCGCGCCGGGCACGGCGATGGCCTTCACCGCCATCAGATCCTTGATCGAGAAATGCTGGCCGACGCCGAACATCAGCAGGATCACCCCCAGTTCCGCCAGCTCCGGCGCCAACGCCGTGTCGGCTTGGAATCCCGGCGTGAACGGGCCGACCAGGATGCCGGCGCAGAGATAGCCCACCAGCGGCGGCAGCCTGAGACGCAGCGCCAGCGCGCCGAGCGCGAAGGCGAAGACCAGGCCGCCGACGATGGTGGTGATCAAGGGGGTGTCGTGGGGCATGGGCGGAATTCCGGTTCGATGGCTGAATGGTATAAAGACGGAATATCGGGAATCGAGTTCCGATAAATTTGATTTTTCTATTCAACCTTCATTTTGGCGCGAACCCACCCCGCGAGCGGTTCGGCTTGGCATGAAGGCCCGCGGCGGCAGGGCAATGCGCGTCGCCGTCGAATAGGGCGGATCAGAAACGTTCGAACGGCTGCAGGTAGCGCCATTGTCCCGGCTGCAGGCCGGCCAAGGCCAGGCGGCCGATGCGGATGCAGCGCGCGCTTTGCAGGCTGACGCCGAGCTGGCGGCTGATTTCGGCGAAGAAGCCGGCGCGCGGCGCGTAAACCGCGCAGCGCAGCTGATGGTCGCTCTGGCGGCTGATCTTGCACTGGCGCAAGGGCTTGCCGTCCAGGCGGATGGCGGCGACGCGAGCTTTCAGCGCGTCCGCCGCCGGGGCCTGCTCCACTTGCAGCAGGAATTCCATCTCGCACTCGGCCAGATGGCGCGGCAGTTTTTTATCCTGGGTCAGGACCAGCAGGCCGTGGCAACGCTCATCCACGGCCCCGACGGCGGTCAGGTGCTGGCGGTGGCGCGCCAGCCAGACCTGTTCCGCGCCGTCCTGCGGCGCGCGGCTGTCCGGCCCCAGCAGCTGCGCCGGCGGAGCCTCCTCGCCGGCAGGGCGGTTCAGCAGCATCGTCACCGGCAGCGTCGCCATGGCCTGCGGTTTGCCGGCCAGGGTGATTTGCTGCTCCGGCCGAACGCGCGCGCCCAGGGTATTCACCACTTTGCCGTCCACCTTCACCAGGCCTTGCTCGATGCAGGCATCCGCCTCGCGCCGCGAGCACAGCCCCAGCTCCACCATGCGCTTGGAAAGGCGCACGCTCGTCTCGTCCATTGTCGATATCCTCATCAAACGGACGGCGATTATCCGTTGCCGGCCGGGGGGCTGGCAACGGGCCGGGGCTCAGGCGGAACGGGAGGGCAGCAGGGCGCGCCAGCCGGGGCCGGAGGATTTGTTGCCGAGCACGATGCCGGCGATGGCCAGCGCGCCGCCGAGCGCCATCTCCAGCGACAGGCGCTCGCCCAGCAAGCCCGCGCCCAGCAGCACCGCGCTCAGCGGATTGAGGGCGATGAACACGCCGGCGCGGGTGGCGCCGATGCGGCGGATGCCGTCGTAGTACCAGATATAGGCCAGCGCGGAACCCAGCGCGCCGAGGTAGAGCAGCCCGCCCCACTGCGCGGCATCCAGTTTGGCGATGGACGCGAGGCTGGCGCCGCCGTGCCCCCAGGCGGCCAGCCACAGCATCGCGGTGCCCAGCAGGATGGACCAGGTGACGGTCTGCAGCGGCCCCAACGCTTGCGACAAGCCGCGCGAGCCGACGCTGTATGCCACCCAGCAGGCGACGCAGCCGAGTATCAGCAGGTCGCCGCTGGCGCTCGCCGCGCCGGCCAGCGCGTCGGGATTCTTGCTGATGATGACCAGTCCGGCCCCGGCCAGGCACAGCGCGATGCCGGCCAGCTTGAAGGGGGGCAGCGCTTCCTTCAGCAGCAGGAAGGAGGCCAGCGCGATCATCGCGGGATTGAGGGCGACGATCAGCGAGGCGCGGGCGGCGCCGATGTGCTGCAGGCCGTAGAAGAAGCACAGGTTGTAGCCGAACACGCCGAACAGGGCCAGCAGGGCCAGCCTGAGCATCTGTCCGGGCGCCGGGCGGACCAGCGGCGTGCGCGTCAGCGCCAGGCAGCCGAGCAGCGTCGCGCTGGCGACGGAAAAGCGCAGGCAGGCCGCGAGCAGCGGCGGCAGCCCGCCGGCCAGCAGGCGTCCGGCGATGAAGGTGCCGCCCCAGATCACTGCAACCAGCACCAGTTGCAAATACAGCCGGGGAGAGGCGTCGCGTTCAGGCCGCTGCATGGACTGCCTCATGCTTGGCCAGCCGCCGCTCGCAGGCCTGCAGGGTCAGCGGCAGCAGCTCGCGCTGCGCCCGGCTGCCGCCCAGCACGCTCCAGTGAGGCTGCGCCGCCTGCAGGGCGCCGAGGCTGTCCGCGTAGCGGCCTTCGGCGAAGTGATGGATGCCTTTCAGCACGGTGACGCCGGTCTGATGCGTTTGCGGGTCCAGGCCGAAGCCGTCGCTTTCCGCGATCAGCTTTTCGATCAGCACCGGCTGGCCGCTGGCGGCGAAGGCCAGCGCGGCGTGCAGGCGGTGGAAATGGGACATCGAGGCGCCTATGCTGCCGCTCCACAGGAAGGCCAGTTGCTGCCAGACGTCGTCGAAACGGTTGTCGCCGGGATGGTTGAGGCGGTAGCGCCACAGGAAGGCGACCGCGTCCAGATCCTGCTTGGCGAAGCGGCTGTCCTTCAGCGCGTACATGTCGTGGAAGGTTCGCACCGACTGCTCGGTCTGCTGGCTTTTCTCGTAACCGATCGCCAGGTGCCAGTAGACATGCATGCGCATGCCGGCATTGTCTATCCACTGCGCCTTGCATTGCTCGAGGAAGAGGCACAGCTCCTTCCAGCATTCCTGCTCGTGCAGCGCATGCGCGACCGCGTGGATGCCGTAGATGTTGTCGGCGCGATGGCGCAACGACTCCAGGCCCAGTTTCAGCGCCTGGGCCGGGTGGCCGGCTTCGACGGTGACGAAGGCCTTGATCGATAGGTAATAGGAGTAAAGGGGGTGATCTTCGCCGATATGGCGGTCGCAGCGTTCCAGGTCCGGCATCAGTTCCGGCGTGTGGCCGGTGCAGAAGTCGAACATGTGGGTGAAGAACAGCGCCACGATGTCGCTGGGGTAGATGTCCAGATGCTGGCGGAACAGCAGGCGCGCTCGGGGATAGTCGAAGCTGACCCAGGCGCGGAAGGCGGCCACCAGCAGGCGCAGCTCGGGGCAGTCGGCCTCCTCCGGTGCCAGTTGCTGCAGGCAGAGCGTGAATTTGTACAGGTCTTTCAGTTCGCAGGAGGTGATGGCGTCGAAACCGACCAGCAGGCGGCGATATGTCGCCCGGATGGGCGTATCCGCTTGCAGGTGTTCCGGTATGCCGCGCAGCGACAGGAAGTGGCTGTTGATTTCGGGCCAGATCAGGGAGGCGCCGTCGGTGGCGGCATAATCGGATTGAGTCATGGTATCGGATTCCATGGCGGGCTGAACAAGGTTAGTTTAAGTGGGCATATTCTTATGCCAAATGCGAGTCATGGTAAAATGAGCGATTGCTCATGATGGGGCGAGGCGATGACGCTGACCCAACTGGAAATTTTCGCCCTGGTTGCGGAGATGCAGGGCTTTACCGCCGCCGCCGCGCGGCTGGGGATTTCGCAGTCCGGCGTGTCTCACGCGGTGCGCGAGCTCGAGCGCGAGCTGGGCGTGGAATTGCTGCAACGGCGGCAGGGCCGGGTGGAGCTGACCGACATCGGGCGGCAACTGCTGCCGCGCGCCAGCGGCATGCTGGGCTTGGCCGAGGCGATGCGGCAGGAGGCGGCCGACGCGCGCGGCCTGCGCCGGGGCACCTTGCGCATCGGCTCGTTCGGGCCGACTTCGTCGATGCGGCTGTTGCCGGCCTTGTTGGCCCGCTATCGGCAGCAGTATCCGGGCATCGAGGTGCATATCGACGAGGGGCCGGACGAGCAGGTGCTGCAATGGCTGCTGGAGCGGCGGGTCGACATCGCTTTCGCCGTGTTGCCGGATCCCCGCTTCGTCTGCTGCCCGCTGGTCGAGGACCAGATGGTGGCGGTGTTGCCGGCGGGCCATCGCCTGGCGGATCGGCCGCGGGTGACCCTGGCCGAGCTGTGCGGCGAACCGTTCGCCCTCAGCGGCGCCGGCTCGGCCGAACTGGTCATGCGCCTGTTCCAGGCGGCCCGGCTGCAGCCGAACATACGCTATCGCTGCGGGCAGCTGCTCAGCACGCTGGATACGGTCGCGCGCGGGGACGCCGTCGCCATCGTCGCCGAACTGTCGCTGCCGTCGCGGCCGCATGCGGAGGGCTATGTCGGCAAGCCTTTGCAGCCGGCGGTGCGCCGGCAAGTGGGTTTGGCCTTGCTGGACGGGGATCAAGCGAGCCCGGCGGCGCGCGCCTTTCTGCAGATCGCGGACAGGCTGCGCATCGAGGGCGGGCTGGCGGGCCTGAACGCGCGGGAAAACGGGGCGGCCTGATCGATCGGCCAGGTTTTTTATGCCTTGATCATTTAAATTGTCCCCGGTCAAATTGTATTGAATTTCCCTTCCGTAGCATGCGGCGCTTGTCCGAGTCCATACACGGGAGAACGCAGTGCAAGCCCTGAGAATCGTCTTGTTGTCCACCGCCTTCAACGGCCTGACCCAGCGCGCCTGGCTGGACCTGAGGGAGTCCGGCCACGACCCCAGCGTGGTGCTGTTCACCGACGCCGACGAGGTGGCGCGCAAGGTGCGGCAGGCGGAGCCGCAGCTGGTGATCTGCCCCTTTTTGAAGGACAGGGTGCCGGCCGAGTTGTGGCGCGACAGTCCTTTCCCGGTGGTGATCATCCATCCGGGCATCGTCGGCGACCGCGGCGCGTCGGCGCTGGACTGGGCGATCATGAAAGGGGAAAAGCGCTGGGGCGTGACCGCCTTGCAGGCGGTTGAGGAAATGGATGCCGGGCCGGTATGGTCCAGCCGCGAGTTCGAGCTGCCGCGCGGCATCCGCAAGTCCGAGCTCTACAACGGCCCGGTCAGCGACGCCGCGATGTACTGCATACGCGACGTAGTGGAAAAGTTCGCCGGCGGCTACCAGCCGCAGGCCGTCGATTACGCCGATCCGCAAGTGGGCGGGAGGCTGCAGCCGAACATGAAACAGGCCGACCGCGCCTTCGACTGGCGCGCGCCCGCGGCCGAGATCAAGCGCCGCATCGACGCCGCCGACGGCCAGCCCGGCGTGCTGGCGGATTTGGCCGGCGGCCGCTACTACGTGTACGACGCCCATCTGGATCATCGCAGCGGCGAGCCGGGCCGCATCCTGGCGGTGCACGACGACGCCGCGCTGGTGGCCTGCGGCGACGCCAGCCTGTGGATAGGATCGCTGCGGCGGCAGCCCGCGCCGGGCGAGGAAACCTTCAAGCGGCCGGCCCGCCATGAACTGGGCGGCCTGCTGGACGGCGTGCCCCGGCTTGAGTGGGCGGTGGACACCCACCCGCACTGCGAGGAGAGCTACCAGCCCATCCGCTACCGAGAGGCGGGCCGGGTCGGCGAGCTGACCTTCGAGTTCTACAACGGCGCGCTCAGCACCGAGCAGTGCCAGCGCCTGGTGCGCGCCCTGCAGTGGGCGAAGCGCCGGGACACCCAGGTGCTGCTGGTGCGCAGCGGCCGCGGCAGCTTCTGCAACGGCATCCATCTCAATGTGATCCAGGCGGCCGATCATCCGGGCGAGGAGGCATGGCGCAACATCCAGGCGATAGACGACGTCTGCCTGGAAATCCTGACCGCGCCGCAACTGACGGTGGCCGGCGTGGCCGGCAACGCCGGCGCCGGCGGCGTGATGCTGGCGCTGGCCGCCGACGTGGCGCTGGCGCGCCAGGGCGTGGTGCTGAACCCGCATTACCAGACCATGGGCCTGTACGGCTCGGAGTACTGGACTTACACGTTGCCGCGCGCGGTGGGCGGTGAGATGGCCGCCAGGCTGTGCGGCGATTGCCTGCCGATCGGCGCGCGCCAGGCCTGGCGGCTGGGCATGGTGCAGGATATCGGCCCGCGCGATCCCGACGCCTTCGGTAGCTGGCTGCTGAGCACGGCCGCGGCGGCTGAGCGCACCTGGCCGGAGCATGCCCGTCGCAAGCAGGAGCTTGACCTGGGCCGGCTGCAGCAATGCCGGCGGGCTGAGCTCGACGAGATGCGCGAGGACATGCTGGAAAACCGCCGCCAGTTCGCCGAGCGCTGCCGCAATTTCGTGTTGAAACGCCCCGCCTGCGGCACGCCGGACAGGCTGGTGGCCGGCTGGGCTCGGGCGGACGGCTAGGCTGGGCGTATACTGGAACGCCGAGCGCCGCGCTTTGCGCGGCGTCGATTCGAGCAAGCCGCGTCAAGAATGTGGCGGCGCGTTCCGGCATAGTGGCCGCCATGGAGGACGAGCATGGACAAGGCGGACCGCTATGCGCGGCGTTTCGAAAAAGTGTTGGACTACATCGCCAGCCACCTGGACCAGCCGCTGGACGTAGAGCGGCTGAGCCAGGTGGCCCATTTCTCGCGCTTCCATTTCCACCGTCAGTTTTCAGCGTACCTGGGCGTCGGCGTGGCCCGCTACATCCTGATGCAGCGGCTGCGCAGGGCGTCCTACTGGCTGGCGTTCCAGCCGCAGCGCAAGATCACCGCCATCGCGCTGGACTGCGGTTTTGACAATCCCGAGACGTTTTCGCGCGCTTTCCGGCAGGCGCTGGGCCGTTCGCCCAGCGAATTCCGGCGCCGTCCGGACTGGCCGGACTGGCATGCGCGGATGACGCCTCCCGTCAGAGAAAGAGTGGCAAGCATGGAAGTCAACATCGTCACCGTCGAGCCCGTCATGGTGGCGGCCCTGGAGCATCTGGGGCCGCCGGACCGGGTCAACGACAGCGCGCAGCGCTTCATCGCCTGGCGCAAGGAGAGCGGCCTGTCGCCGGTCGCCAGCAGCCAGACTTACGGCATCGCCTACGACAATCCGGAAACCAGCGAGCCGCAACGATTCCGATTCGACATCTGCGGCAGCGTCGCGGGGCCTGTGCCGGCCAATCCTCAAGGCGTGATCGTCAAACAGATTCCGGGCGGGCGCTGCGCGGTGGCGCGCCACCGAGGATCGCACCATGACCTGGGCGACACGATCTGGCACCTGTACCGGGAGTGGCTGCCGGCCAGCGGCGAGACGCTGCGGGATTTTCCGGTGTATTTCCACTACCTGAACCTGGCCAGCGACACGCCGGAGCATTTGCTGCTGACCGATGTGCATCTGCCCTTGCGCTGATGCGTTTGGGACCGGCAGCGGTGCGGAGCCGGATCCGCTAAGCTGAAAGGATCAAGCAAACGTCCATTTGAGCGCCGCCGCCAGGCGGCGCAGCCATCCGGAGCGGCGCGCATGAACTGGCAGACCCGCGGGGTGGACAATCAGCGCGACGAATCGCAAGACTACAATCCGTTCGACACCGATGCGGCGCTGAAGGAGGCGATGATCCACGCCGGCGCGGGCTGGCCGAGCACGGCGAGCGTTTGGCCGCGCGGAAACGTTCGAACTGGCCGCGTAGGCCAACCGTTTCGCGCCGCGGCTGCGGGCTTCCGGCCGCCGCATCGACCGCGTCGACTTCCATCCATCCAGGCACGATCTGCTGGCGCTGTACCGCTCGCAGGGGCTGGTGTCGCTGCTGTTCGACAGCGAGCGTTTCGGTCGCTGAACGGCTTTTCTCGCCTGCATGGCCAGGCGGGGCGGGAACCTGGCATCCCGCCACCATGACCCAGGCGGCGATCCCGTTGTCGAAGCGGGAGCCGGTGTTGTGGGCGCAGCAGCGCGACGACGGCCCCGCCTGCTTCTATGTTCCGCGCTGGCGGCCGGACGGCAGCCGCAACGCGGTGGCGATGCAGCGCTTGAAGGACAAGGTGGGCAACTGCAGCAACGCCAGCAGCGAGGTGGAGTCCCATGATGCCTGGGGCGTTTTGATCGGTGATCCCGGCCGCGGCATCCCCGCCATCATCGAGATGGCCACCTACGCCCGGTTCAATTGCGTGATCGGCAGCGCGGCACTGGCGCGCCAGGTCGTGATGCTGGATCCGCATTGCCAGACCATGGGCCTGTACGGTCCGGAGTGCTGGACCTATACGCTGCCCATTTCGTGCTGAAACGCCGCGCCTGCGGCACGCCGCAGCGGCGGAGCGCGCCGTGGGCGCAGCAGAACAGCTAGTTTGCGAACGTCTTTGGCGATTGCGGCCGCGCCGGAAAACCGCGGCCGCTTAAACCGCCGACTCCAGAATTCCGCGCTGGGTGGTGGTAAAAGGCAGGAAAATCCATTGCGGGAAGGGAGGCGCATTGAGCTCGGTCAGTTGCAGGGGCGGCTCGGTGCGCAGCCGGTAGCCAAAGGCCAGGCAGGAATCGGCGGCGCTGACGATATTGCCGGGAGCGGAAAAAATGTCCCAGCGCTGCAGCTTGCTGCTCTCCGGCTGCAGCAATTGCAGAGCAAGCGGGGCGCCCAGCGTGATGTTCTCCGCGCCGATGACTAGTTGATTGCCGCTGGTGGCCAGGCCGAACAGACCCTGTACGAAGTCGACATTGAACAAGGCCAGCAGATTGTTTTTGAAGGGCTTGAGCACCAGCCTGGCGCCTTTGATGGAGTCTTCGGCGCAGATGGCCAGCTCGGGGTTCTCGGCGAAGGTGATGAAAAAGGGAACGCTGGAGAAGGACATTGAAATCTCCTTGGCGGCGGAAGCATGCCGGCATGGGCATTTCTTCCGCCGGAACGCGCAGGCTTAGACCGTTTCGGCTACCAGTTCGGCTTTCTGGGCGGAGGTCAGCGGCTTGAGGGCCCATTGCTGAGCTGGCGAAGCGTTGAACTCATACAGCCAGATCAGGCTGCCGACGCCGCCGCGGCTTTGGTTGTCGATGACCAGATTGGTATTTTGGCGGTTGGCGATGAAACCCGGACGGGAGTAAAGATCCCAGCGCTGGCTGACGGCGCCCGGATTGTAGGGCTTCAGCACCAGCGGCTTGCCGCTGGACAGATCGGAAATGTCGATGACCAGGTTGTTGCCGCTGGTGGCCAGGCCGAACAGGCCGTTTTCGAAGTCGATGTTGAACAGGGCCAGGAAATTGCCTTGGATAGGCTTCAAAGACAATTGCGAACCGCTGATCGAATCATTGGCGGCGATGCCCAAGGTGGTGTTTTGGCTATAGGTGATGAAGTACGGGACTGAAGAGAATGCCATGATCAGGAATCTCCAATATTTATGCCAACGAAGTGTTGGTTTTGTAGCTATAGCAGCGATTGGCCAGCCCGCAAGATATGAAATTTCGCAGTGGCGTTTTTTCGGCTGGATGTTTTTATGATTATTTTAAAATCAAAGACTTGCCTTGTATTGGTGAAAATACTTAGATTGAAACGTTGCAATAATTTACCTAAGTGCAAATTTCATATTTGAATAATATTAATAATTAAATTTATATGCCAATGACTCGCGGCGGGCGTGCTGCGGCGAAAAATCCGGTCGTTTATTTTTACTATTCATATCTGCCATTTTTCTCAGAAAACCGGCATGAGTCGCAGGTTTTTTTGCCGGGCCGTCCATTTATACTGTTCGCATCGCCAGTTCGATAGCGGCGGCCATCGGCGGGCTGGCATTCATCCGGGAGTCTGGACATGAGCTGGCAAACGCATGAAGTGAACAATCAGTACGAGGAATTGCAGGACTACAATCCGTTCGAAACCGATGCGGCGTTGAAGGAGGCGGTGATCCACGCCGGCGCGGGCTGGGCGCTGCCCTGGCTGGCCGAGTACGGCGAGCGGCTGGGACGCGCGGAAACGTTCGAGCTGGCCGCGCAGGCCAACCGTTTCGCGCCGCAGCTGCAGGCTTTCGACCGTCGCGGCCGCCGCATCGACCGCGTCGATTTCCACCCCTCCTGGCACGATCTCCTGGCGTTGTACCGCTCGCAGGGGCTGGTGTCGCTGCCGTTCGACAGCGAGCGTCCCGGGCGCTGGGCGGCTTTTCTCGCCGGCTTCTACCTGCACGGCCAGGTGGAGGCGGGAACCTTGTGCCCGGCCACCATGACCCAGGCGGCGATTCCGTTGCTGAAGCGGGAGCCGGCGCTGTGGGCGCAACTGGGCGACAAGCTGCTCAGCCGCGAGCATGACGCGCGCGACCTGCCGGCGGAGCGCAAGACCGCGATCTGGCTGGGCATGGGCATGACCGAGAAGCAGGGCGGCTCGGATGTGCGCTCCAACACCTCCACCGCGACGCCGACCGGCGCAGGCGGCCGCGGCGGAGAATACACGCTGCGCGGCCACAAGTGGTTCTTCTCCGCGCCGATGAGCGACGCCCACCTGGTGGTGGCGCAGCTGCGCGACGGCGGGCCGTCCTGCTTCTACGTGCCGCGCTGGCGGCCGGACGGCAGCCGCAACGCGGTGGCGATACAACGCTTGAAGGACAAGGTGGGCAACCGCAGCAATGCCAGCAGCGAGGTGGAGTTCCATGATGCTTGGGGCGTGCTGATCGGCGAGCCCGGCCGCGGCATTCCCACCATCATCGAGATGGCCACCTACACCCGGCTCAGCTGCGTGATCGGCAGCGCGGCGCTGATCCGCCAGGGCCTGGTCCAGGCGATCGCCTACGCCCGCCGCCGCGTCGCCTTCGGCAAGCGCCTGGCCGAACAGCCGCTGATGCGCGGGGTGCTGGCCGATCTGGCGCTGGAGAGCGAGGCCGCGCTGTGCCTGGCGGCTCGGCTGGCCGAGGGATTCGAGAACGACGAGCCGGCATGGAAGCGCATCGTCACGCCGGCCGCCAAGTTCTGGGTGTGCAAGCGCGCGGTGGAGGCAGTCGGCGAGACCATGGAGGTATTCGGCGGCAATGGCTACGTCGATGACGGGCCGATGGCGCGGCTGTTCCGCGAAGCGCCGGTCAACTCCATCTGGGAAGGTTCGGGCAATGTGATGTGCCTGGACGTGATGCGGGCGCTGCAGCGGGAGCCAGAGGCCTGGCAGCGGCTGCAACAGGAGCTGGCGGCGCTCGCGGGCGGCGACCGGCGGCTGAGCGCCGCGCTGGCGGATTTGCGGTCGATGGCGTCGCTGTCGCCACCACAGCTGGAGGGCCTGGGCCGCCGCTTCGCCCAGCAACTGGCGCTGACCGTCCAAGGCTGCCTGCTGCGCGGGCGCGCGCCGGCGGCGGTGGCCGACGGCTTCATCGCCAGCAGGCTGGCCGATGGGCTGTGGGGAAGGGTGGCGGGCGCGCTGGACGCTAGGGCGGCCGGCGCGGACTACCTGCTGGAACGCGCGCTGCCGGCGGCGTGAGCGCATGCCGAGCGCCGCGCTGTGGACAAGATTCGCTGAATAGACCTGTTGTGGATAAGTCGGCGGCTCAGTCCTCCCGCGCCGCGGCTTCCACCCGGTTGCGGCCGGCGGCCTTGGCGCGGTACAGCGCCTGGTCGGCGCGCTTCACCGCCATTTCCGGCTGGGAGTCGGCAGGGACGACGGTGGCCAGGCCTATGCTGAGCGTGACCCGGCCGACGTCAGGGGCCTGGGATTGCTCGACGGACGCGCGGATTTTTTCCGCCAGCACCGCGGCGCCGTCGGCGTCGGTTTCAGGGAGCAGCAGCAAGAATTCCTCGCCGCCGAAGCGCGCGACGAAATCGGTGGCGCGGGCCGCGCGCCGAAGGATGTCGGCGATGTGGCGCAGCACGCGGTCGCCTGCGTCATGGCCATGGGTGTCGTTGACGCGCTTGAAGTGATCGACATCCAGCAACAGTACCGCGTACGGCGCGCCGCTGCGGCCATGGCGCAGATGCTCTTCCTGCAGCTGTTCGTTGGCGGCCATGCGGTTGTGCAGGCCGGTGAGCGCGTCGTTGCGCGCCAGTTGCGCCAGCTGCGCGGCCTTTTGCACCAGCAGGCGATTGGATTCGCGCAGCTGTTCGGTGCGATCCGCGACCATTTGCTCCAGGTTGGCGTTGACGTCGGCCAGCTGGCGCTCGCGGGCGAGCAGGGTGGCGGTCATGTTTCGCATCGCGTCCGACAGCTGGCGAAGCTCCTGCGTGCCGCCGCGTATTTCCCAGTCGGGCTGCTCATCGCCGCGGCCCACGCGCTCGGCGACGCCCGCCAGTTGCTCCAGCGGCCGGCTGAAAGAGGCGGCCAGCCGGTAGACGGCCGCCATCAGCAAGGCGCTGGCGGCCAGGCCCAGCAGCATCAGCGCGCCGCGCAGGCGGTTCAGCGCCGTCAGCGCCTGCTGCCTGGGCTGGCGGATGACCACGCGCCAATCCAGTCCGGCCTCGCGCACCCGGGACTCGCTGTACAGGTAGTTCCCGCCGCCGGGCCAGGGGCCGAGGCGGAACGTCTGCCCGGAAGGCATGGGCGCCGGCGCCTGCATCCGCCCCACGGCCTCGAACGGCGACAGCAGGTTGTTCTGCCGGTCGACGATGAAGGTTTCCAGTCCGGATCTGGCGGGGAGCCGTTCGCGTATGATGTCTTCCACCCAGTCCCACAGCGCGTGGGTGGCGAGCACGCCGCGCAGCTTGCCGGACGGGTCGTATACCGGGGAGGCGAAATCGACGAAGCGCAGCGGTTCGCCCTGGGGCGAGCGATTCGGCAGCAGCTTGGCCAGCAGCACGGCCTGGTGGATGTCGCCGACGAACGGCGCGTGCCGGCCGTGGATGAACCACGGGCGCTTGGCCGCGCTCTGGCCGACCAGCATGCCGCCCGCGGCGGAAACGATCTTGCCTTCGGCGTCGGTGATGCCGATCCAGGCGTAGTACTTGTAGGCTTGCTTGGTGCGCTCCAGGCTCTGGCGCACATCGTCGCCGTCCAGCGGCACCCGGACGTAGGTGGGCGTTTGCGCCAGCAGCAGCACCTCGCGGTGGCGTTCCCGCAGATTGCTTTCGATGGCCTTGGCGATATTGGCGGCCAGGCTGTTCATCGCCTCGCCCTGATCCCGGACGATGCGGTCCGACAACACCTGGTCGAGGCAGGCCGCGGCCAGCAGCGCCGATGCGAGGAACAGTCCGCCGAACAGGATGGCCAGCCGCAGGCGGAAGCTGCCGAATAAAGCGGGGGAAGGGCGGATCATGAACGGCCCTGGCTGGTAGTGGTAGTGAATTATATGTTCGAGCCGGGCCGTATTGTCCATTCTCAGCCGGCGCGGCCCGTCAGCGCGTTGCGAAGCTGGATGCCGGCCTGCACGACGCCGCTCAGCAGCTGGTTGCCGGTGGCGCAGACCGCGGCGGTGACCGGCCCCTGCGGGCGGAAGGTCTTGAACGGAATGGGCTTGCCGCCGTGCCTGGAAACGCCCGCCAGATTGGTGGTGCCGTAATAGCCTTTCACCGGCAGGCCGGTGGCGTTGGCCAGCATCTGGGCGTTGGAGAACGCGCCGCCGTTGGCGCCGTAGCAGGAAGTCAGATTGACGCCGTGCACATTGCGCGCGCCCTTGAGCGTCTGAGCCATGCGTGACGCTTCCTTGCATCCGGACGCGCAGCCGCGGCCGTCGGCGGTCTGCATCACGAAAGGCGCGCCGTGGCGGGTGATGGTGGTGTACATGCTTGCCGTCCTTGCTTACGGGATGAGGAGGCGGGTTATTGTCGGAGCGGGAAAGCGGGCGCGCTATCAGGAAACGATCACGCGAAAAGCAAAAGAGGCCAGCTTGCGCTGACCTCTCTTGTATTTGGTGGCGAATCAGGGACTCGAACCCCGGACCTGCGGATTATGATTCCGTCGCTCTAACCGACTGAGCTAATTCGCCGTGAGAAACCGCTGGCGCGTTTTCTCGTCAAACTGTGGTGGCGAATCAGGGACTCGAACCCCGGACCTGCGGATTATGATTCCGTCGCTCTAACCGACTGAGCTAATTCGCCACATTTCGATGCTTCCGCACCGAGACGCGAACTATACGCAGCCGCCCAAAAGCTGTCAAGCGCCTTTTGCTGGATTGTGGCGGGGGCTCACAGCGTATAGCAGCGGTCGCCGCGGGCGAAGCCCAGCCAGTCTATGGAAACGCCTTTGCCGAAACCGATCGCCTTGAAGGTTTCGCCCATCTCCTGCGGCGACAGCAGCCGCTGCGCGGCCTTGGCTATCGGGAGGTAGGCCTTGACGTCGTCGGCGTCCAGCGTCTGCAGCCGTTCTATCAGTCCGCAATTGACCAGGAACTGCGCCTGGCTGGTGTAGCCTATCAGGTCCAGGCCGGCATCGATTCCGCTCTGGGCGACGGCGGTGAAGTCGACGTGGCAGGTCAGGTCCATCAGGCCGGGCAGGTAGAACGGGTCCTGCACCGTGTGGTGCCGGTAGTGGCCCAGCAGCGTGCCCATGCTGCGCTCCGGGTGGTAGTACTCGGACGCGGCGTGGCCGTAGTCGATCATCAGGATGGCACCGCGCGTCAGGGCGCCGGCCACGGTGGCGATGAAGGCGCGGTTGGCCAGGCTGATCTCGGTCTCGTAGCGCGGGATGTCCGGCAGCAGCTGCGCGGCCAGTTCGGCCAGACGGGAATCGGCGAAGTCGCGGTCTTCGTAGCAGAGGGCGCCGTCGCGGACGGTGACGCCGCGCTGGCGCAGCCGGCGGTCTTCGTCGCGGAACACCATCTCGCAGGGCATGGCGTCCAGCAGTTCATTGCCGATGACGATGCCGTCGATGGCGTCAGGCAGACTGCTGGCCCATTCCACGCGGTCCGCCAGATGCGGCAGCGCGGCGCGGATGTTTTGCCGTTGGCGGTCGATCAGGTCCGGCGACAGGTCGAGGATCACATACTTGGCCGGCAGCTGGTTCAGCGCTTTCAGCTCGGCCAGCAGGTCGATGGCCAGCTTGCCGGTGCCAGCGCCGAATTCGTAAACCGCGCCGGCGGTCTGGGGCAGCAACTCAGCCAGCTGGCGCGCCAGCGACTGGCCGAACAGCGGCGTCAGCTCCGGCGCGGTGACGAAGTCGCCGTCCTCCCCCAGCTTGCGGCTGCCGGCGGCGTAATAGCCCATGCCGGGCGCGTACAGCGCCAGTTCCATATAATGCGAGAACGGTATCCAGCCGCCGGCCTCGGCGATGGCCTGGCTGATCCGGCCGCACAGGGCCTGGCTGGTGGCCAGCGCTTCGGGGCTGGCGGCGGGTAGGGTGGTCATGGCTGTCGTCCTGCTACAATGTGGCGCGATTGTGGTGCAAAGCGTCGCGCCCGTGAAGGGGCGGGACATTCGATTCGAGGAAGCAATGCTAACAGAGCAACAACAAGATGAGCGCGCGGTCCTGATCACCGGCGCCGCGCGGCGGGTGGGCGCGGGCATCGCCCGGCAGCTGCACGCGCGCGGGCTGAGGCTGGTTTTGCACTACCGGGGCTCGCGCGGCGAAGCCGAGGCGCTGGCGGCGGAGTTGAACCGCGCGCGGCCGGACAGCGTCAGGCTGGTCCAGGCCGATCTGCTGGACGCCGCGTCGCTGCCGGAGCTGGCGGCGCGGGCGGTGGCGGCCTTCGGCCGGCTGGACGGCCTGGTCAACAACGCGTCCAGCTTCTTTCCGACCGAGGTCGGAAAGATAGACGAGGCCGCCTGGCACGACCTGATGGGCAGCAATCTGAAGGCGCCGCTGTTCCTCAGCCAGGCGCTGGCGCCGGAGCTGACGCGCCGCGGCGGCGCCATCGTCGGCATCGCCGACATCCATGTGGACAGGCCGATGGCGCGCCACGTGGTGTACAACCTGGCCAAGGCCGGCCACGCCCAGCTGATCCGCAGCCTGGCGATCGAGCTGGCGCCGGCGGTGCGCGTCAACGGCGTGGCGCCGGGCGTCAATCTGTGGCCGGAGAGCGAGGCTTCGTTCGACGCCGCCGGGCGCGCGGCGATCGAGGCGACCATTCCGCTGCGGCGCACCGGCGTGCCGGAAGACATCGCCCGTGCGGTGGCTTTCCTGCTGCTGGACGCTTCCTACGTCACCGGCCAGATCCTGGCGGTGGACGGCGGCCGCAGCATCGTGTTGTAGGCGCTTTCCGCCGCCATGGCTTTTGGCGGCGGGAGGGGGTAAAATCGCCTGTTTTTCAATTTCTTAGCCGTACCCATGTCCGAACTGAACGCCGCGCTCGACGACAAGGCCGCCAAGAAGGCCGCGTTTGAAGGCAACAAACTGGCCAAGCGCCTGCGCCACCACGTTGGTGACGCCATCAATGATTTCAACATGATCGAAGAGGGCGACCGGGTGATGGTCTGCCTGTCGGGCGGCAAGGACAGCTATACCTTGCTGGACATCCTGCGGGGCCTGCAGAAGTCCGCGCCGATCAACTTCTCCATCGTCGCGGTCAACCTGGACCAGAAGCAGCCGGGCTTCCCCGAGCACGTGCTGCCGGAGTATCTCAAGTCCATCGGCGTGGAGTACCGCATCGTCGAGGAAGACACCTACTCCATCGTCAAGCGGCTGGTGCCGGAAGGCAAGACCACCTGCAGCCTGTGCTCGCGCCTGCGCCGCGGCATCCTGTACCGCGTGGCCGACGAATTGGGCGCCACCAAGATCGCGCTGGGCCACCACCGCGACGACATCCTGCACACGCTGTTCCTGAACATGTTCTACGGCGGCAAGATGAAGGCGATGCCGCCCAAGCTGGTGTCCGACGACGGCCGCCACATGGTGATCCGCCCGCTGGCTTACTGCCGCGAGAAGGACATCATCCGCTACGCCGATTGGAAAGCCTTCCCGATCATTCCGTGCAATCTGTGCGGCTCGCAGCCCAATCTGCAGCGCCAGGTGGTGAAGGAAATGGTCAATGACTGGGACAAGCGTTTCCCCGGCCGCGTCGAGAGCATGTTCCGCGCGCTGCAGAACGTGGTTCCGTCGCATCTGGCTGATCCGAAGCTGTTCGACTTTGTCGGTTTGCAGACCGGCGACGCGCCGTTCGCCGATGGAGACACC
Source organism: Chromobacterium violaceum ATCC 12472 (assembly GCF_000007705.1). Classification (NCBI taxonomy): domain Bacteria; kingdom Pseudomonadati; phylum Pseudomonadota; class Betaproteobacteria; order Neisseriales; family Chromobacteriaceae; genus Chromobacterium; species Chromobacterium violaceum. Next base: position 4,471,185 of record NC_005085.1, on the reverse strand, counting down.
GCCTTCGACAAGGAGGAATTCCGCGATCCGGCGCCGGACGCGGACGATGTGGAGGACGCGCCGAAAAAACGCACCATCAGCATTCTGGATTCGCGCGGCAAGGAGAGCGGCTGTGGCGCGTAGGGCGCTGCATCCGTTCCGCCGCCGCGTGCGGCCGGCGGTGGAGGCGATGCCGGAGGTTGAGATCTCGGAAGAGGGCAACATCCGCTCGCTGCACTTGGGCTCGGAAACGATACAGAGCTCGATGGACCTCGACGATCCGCCGGACCTGGTGCTGTCCTACAGCCGCGCGATGATGGGCTTTCTGCTGTGGAACGACGATCCCAAGCACATCCTGCAGATCGGCCTGGGCGGCGGTTCCTTCGCCCGCTTCATCGACGAATACCTGCCGGACGCGGTCAGCGTGGCGGTGGACATCAATCCGCAGGTGATCGCGGTGGCGCGCGCCTTTTTCCAGTTGCCGGAGGAGGGCGATTTCTTCGAGATCGTCGAAGCCGACGGCGCCGACTACGTGAAGATCTTCCGCGGCTCCACCGACGCCATCCTGGTGGACGGCTTCGACGGCCTGCAGATCGTCGACGCGTTGACGACCGAGGACTTCTTCGAGGACTGCAAGCGCGCGCTGAGTCCCAAGGGCGTGTTCGTCACCAACTGGTGGAGCGGCGACAAGCGCTACCAGTCCTTCATCGAGCGCTTGTTGAACGTTTTCGAGGGCCGTGTGATCGAACTGCCTGCCGCCACCCACGGCAACGTCGCGGTGATGGCCTTCCGCCAGAGCCCGAGCCTGACGCAGTGGGAGGCGCTGAGAAAACGCGCCGACGAGCTGGAAGGGCGTTTCGGGCTGGAGTTCGGCGAGTTCGTCAACCGGCTGAAGCAGACCAATCAGCAGACTGCCGGCCACCTGCTGATCTGAGCCAGGACAAATCCGCCGCGGAAAGCGCGCGGCGGTTACGTTTGCTTACCCAAAAACCGGGTCGACGCGGCGTATAATGCCAAGTTGCGCGCGCATTGGGCGCCGGTTTCGGGCCGCGGCCCGGGTCAGACGTGGCAGTACCTTATACCTGAGTACCGAATGACCGGGCGGCAGACGGGCGTCTGCCGCTCAAGCTTTTACATCCTGTTGGGACATTCATCGTGATCAAGCAGCAACTGCTCAATCGTATCGCGGACAAATCCGCTGTGATCGGCATCGTGGGTCTGGGCTATGTTGGCCTGCCGCTGATGCTGCGTTTCGCCGAAGTCGGCTACAAGGTGCTGGGTTTCGACATCGACCAGAGCAAGGTCGACGCCCTGATGGCCGGCAACAGCTACATCGAGCATATCTCCGCCGACAGCATCGCCACCGCGCTGACCCGCGGCTTCGAGGCCACCACCGACTTCTCCCGCGCCGGCGAGGCCGACACGCTGATCCTGTGCGTGCCGACGCCGCTCAACAAGTACCGCGAGCCGGACCTCAGCTTCGTGCTGAACACCATAGACAGCCTGGTGCCCTATCTGCGCAAGGGCCACCTGGTGTCGCTGGAGTCCACCACCTACCCCGGCACCACCGACGAAGAACTGCTGCCGCGGATGGAGTCGCGCGGTCTGAAGGTCGGCGACGACGCCTTCCTGGTGTTCTCGCCGGAGCGCGAAGATCCGGGCAATCCCGACTTCACCACCCGGACCATTCCCAAAGTGTGCGGCGGCGTGACCGAAGCCTGCCAGGAAATCGGCGTCGCGCTGTACGGCGCGGTGATCGACAAGGTGGTGCCGGTGTCGTCCACCCGCGCCGCCGAGATGACCAAGCTGCTGGAAAACATCCACCGCGCGGTCAACATCGGCCTGGTCAACGAGATGAAGATCGTCGCCGACAAGATGGGCATCGACATCCACGAGGTGATCCGCGCCGCGGCCACCAAGCCCTTCGGCTTCGTGCCCTACTACCCGGGTCCGGGCCTGGGCGGCCACTGCATCCCGATCGACCCGTTCTACCTGACCTGGAAGGCGCGCGAGTACGGCGTCAACACCCGTTTCATCGAGCTGGCCGGCGAGGTGAACAGCAATATGCCGGACTACGTGGTGTCCAAGGTGGCCTCCGCGCTGAACCTGCGCAAGAAGTCCATCAACGGCAGCCGCGTGCTGGTGCTGGGCATCGCCTACAAGAAGAACGTCGACGACATGCGCGAGAGCCCGTCGGTGTTCCTGATGGAAAAGCTGCGCGACCTGGGCGCCGAAGTGGCGTACAGCGATCCGCACGTGCCGGTGTTCCCGAAGATGCGCGAGCACAAGTTCGACCTGAAGAGCGTGCCGTTGACCGCCGAATCCATCGCCGGCTACGACTGCGTGCTGCTGGCCACCGACCACGACAAGTTCGACTACGAGCTGATCAAGGCCAAGGCCCAACTGGTGGTGGACAGCCGCGGCAAGTACCTGGAGCCCGCCGAGCACATCGTCAAGGCCTAAGGCGTGTGCGGACGCTTGCCCCCGCCGGGGGCGTGGCTGGCGGCGCTGGGCGCGCTCGCGCTGCTGGCCGTGCTGGCGCTGGTGCCGCTGATCCGCTATTCCAAGAGCTGGCTGGTGGCCGAAACGCCGCAGCCGCGGGCGGACTGGATCGTGGTGCTGGGCGGGGAGAGCGGCGAGCGGGTGATAGGCGCGGCGGAACTGTACCATCAGGGCCGCGCGCCTTTCGTCTTCGTCAGCGGCGAGGGCGATTGCCTGCTGATCGTCAGGCGGCTGCAGATGGCCGGCGTGCCGCGCGGGAAGATAGGCTATGAGTGCCTGTCCAAGAGCACATGGCAGAACGCCGTGCTCACCCGGCAGGCGCTGGCCTCGCGCCAGCCCAGGCGGATCACGCTGGTGACCTCGTGGTTCCATTCGCGGCGGGCGCTGGAGACTTTCCGCCAGGCCTGGCCGGAAGTGGAGTGGGGCATGCACATCGTGTACCCGGGCAACGACCTGTACCACAGCCTGGCCTGGTACGAAGCCGGCGCGGTGCTGACCGAATATTTGAAGATACTGGTGTATTCAGTACGTTACTGGACGTTCAGATGATAGTGATTCCTCCGATTACCGATCGCAAGATCCGTTTCGCCCTGGTCGGCTGCGGCCGCATCGCCAACAACCACTTCGGCGCGCTGGAGAAGCACGCCGACCGCGCCGAGCTGATCGACGTCTGCGACATCGATCCGGCCGCGCTGAAGGCCGCCGTCGAGCGCACCGGCGCCCGCGGCCATGCCAGCCTGACCGACATGCTGGCGCAGACCGACGCCGACATCGTCATCCTGACCACGCCGTCCGGCCTGCACCCGACCCAGAGCATCGAGTGCTCGGAAGCCGGTTTCCACGTGATGACCGAGAAGCCGATGGCCACCCGCTGGGAGGATGGCCTGGAAATGGTGAAGGCGGCCGACAAGGCGAAGAAACACCTGTTCGTGGTCAAGCAGAACCGCCGCAACGCGACGCTGCAGCTGTTGAAGCGCGCGATGCAGGAGAAGCGCTTCGGCCGCATCTACATGGTCAACGTCAACGTGTTCTGGACCCGTCCGCAAGAGTATTACGACGCGGCCGGCTGGCGCGGCACCTGGGAATTCGACGGCGGCGCCTTCATGAACCAGGCCAGCCACTACGTCGATCTGCTGGACTGGCTGATCGGCCCGGTGGAAAGCGTGCAGGCCTACACCGCCACGCTGGCGCGCAACATCGAGGTGGAAGACACCGGCACCGTCAGCGTCAAGTGGCGCTCAGGCGCGCTGGGCAGCATGAACGTCACCATGCTGACCTATCCGAAGAACCTGGAAGGCAGCATCACCATTCTGGGCGAAAAGGGCTCGGTGCGCGTCGGCGGCGTGGCCGTCAACGAGATCCAACACTGGGAATTCTCCGAGCCGCACGCGATGGACGAGGAAATCAAGGACGCGAGCTATGCGACCACCAGCGTCTACGGCTTCGGCCATCCGCTGTACTACGACAACGTGATCAAGACCATGCGCGGCGAAGCCACGCCGGAAACCGACGGCCGCGAGGGCCTGAAGTCGCTGGAGCTGCTGATCGCGATGTATTTGTCCGCCCGCGACGGCCGCCGCGTCAGCCTGCCGCTGGATTACTAAGGCGGACAGCATGTTCAGAAAGATAGTGGACGGCGCACTGTGGGGCCTGGGATTCTGGTTGGTCGGTGGCGTTTTGATGTTGATATTTTCTTCTTTCGGGACGCATGTCGAAGCCCAGAAGCAAGTTTCAGCGGTATCGGCGCAGCAACGGGATGCCGAGCGCCAGCGGGCCCGCTATGAGGACTTGATGAGTCGTCAGGAAAAGGCGATGGTTCGTTCGGAGCAGCAATTGACTCGCCTGGACAAGCTTTTGGAAAAATGGGAGCGGCAAAAATGAGCCAGGTTCACATCCACCCCAGCGCCATCGTCGACGAAGGCGCCGCCCTGGGCGAAGGCACCCGCGTCTGGCACTGGGTGCACATCTGCGGCGGCGCGAAGATAGGCAAGGGCTGCTCCTTCGGCCAGAACGTGTTCGTCGGCAACGACGTGCTGATCGGCGACAACGTCAAGGTGCAGAACAACGTGTCGATCTACGACGCGGTGACGCTGGAGGACGACGTGTTCTGCGGGCCGTCCATGGTGTTCACCAACGTCAACAATCCGCGCAGCCACGTCAACCGCAAGAACGAATACCGCCGCACCGTGGTGAAGAAGGGCGCGTCCATCGGCGCCAACGCCACCATCGTCTGCGGCCACACGGTGGGCGAGTACGCGTTCATCGGCGCCGGCGCGGTGGTGACCCGCGACGTGCCGGCCTACGCGCTGATGGTGGGCACGCCGGCCAAGCGCATCGGCTGGATGTGCTCCTGCGGCGAGCGTCTGTCCAACGACATCGGCACCCACTCCTGCCCGGTGTGCGCCATTCATTACGAGGTCGGCGGCAACCACTGCACGCCGATCGGCAACGGCGGATAAGCGTCTCAGGCGCGCAGGCCGGCCGCGCGATCGGCGCGGCCGGCGCCGGGACGCTTGTTCAGCGTGCATTTTTCAAAATACTGATTTGGGGTTGAGCCTCTTATGTCCATCCAGTTCATCGATCTGAAAGCGCAATACCAGCATCTGAAAGCCGACATCGACGCCCGCATCCACGCGGTGCTGGACCACGGCCAGTACATCATGGGGCCGGAAGTGAAGGAGGTGGAGGAACAGCTGGCGGCCTACACCGGCGCCAAGCACGCCATCGGCGTTTGCGATGGCACCAAGGCGCTGCTGATCGCGATGATGGCGCTGGGCATCGGCCCCGGCGACGAGGTGATCACCACCCCGTTCACCTTCATCGCCACCGGCGAGATGATCGCCCTCCTGGGCGCCAAGCCGGTGTTCGTCGACATCGACCCCGTCAGCTACAACCTGGACCCGAACCGGCTGGAAGCGGCGATCACGGCCAGGACCCGCGCCATCATGCCGGTCAGCCTGTACGGCCAGGCGGCGGATTTCACCGCGATCAACGCCATCGCCGACAAGCACGGCATCCCGGTGATCGAGGACGGCGCGCAAAGCTTCGGCGCCAGCCAGCACGGCAAGAAATCCGGCAACCTGTCCACCATCGGCTGCACCAGCTTCTTCCCCAGCAAGCCGCTGGGTTGCTACGGCGACGGCGGCGCGGTGTTCACCAGCGACGACGCGCTGGCCAAGAAGATCCGCGAGATCCGCGTCCACGGCCAGGACCGCCGCTACCATCACCCGATCATCGGCCTGAACGGCCGCCTGGACACCATCCAGGCCGCGGTGCTGCTGGCCAAGCTGCCCAGCTTCGCCGACGAAGTGGCCGCCCGCGAGCGCATCGGCGCGCGCTACAGCGCGTTGCTGAAGGATGTGGCGCGCGTGCCGGTGATCGGCGCGGGCAACACCCACGTCTACGCGCAGTACACCATCGAGGTGGACGAGCGCGAGGCGGTGCAGGCCAGGTTGAAAGAGCTGGGCGTGCCCACCGCCGTCCATTACCCGATCCCGCTGCACCTGCAGCCGGCCTTCGCCCACCTGGGCCAGGGCGAGGGCAGCTTCCCGCTGTCCGAGGCCGCCGGCAAGCGCGTGATGAGCCTGCCGATGCATCCCTTCCTGACGGAAGACGCGCAGGACGCCATCGTCGCCGCGGTGAAGAAGGCGCTGGGCTGAGAGGATGGTGTCGTTGTCGTCGCTGCGCGTGCCCAAAAGCGGTTTCATCCGCCACATCATCACCCTGGTGACCGGGGCGGCGGTGGCCCAGGTGGTGCCGCTGCTGGCCTCGCCGCTGATCACCCGGCTGTATGATCCGCACGAGGTCGGCATCCAGGCGGTGTACGTGTCGTGGATGTCCACGCTGGCGGTGCTGGCCACCGCCCGCTACGAGATGGCCATCGTGCTCCCGGCCGAGGAGAAGCGCGCCGACAACCTGATGGGGCTGTCGCTGCTGTGCGCCAGCGGACTGGCGCTATTGGTGGGGCTGGTGGTGCTGATGGGCGGCCATTCCCACATCGCGGCCCATCTTGGCGCGCCGGAGCTGGAGCCCTGGCTGGTGCTGCTGCCGCTGTCGGTGTGGCTGGCCGGCCTGATGCAGGCCTGGACCAACTGGAACAACCGCCACCGCCGCTACCAGGCCAACGCCAACGGCCGCATGACGCAGTCCTTCGGCATGGCCGGCACCCAGGTGCTGGCCGGCTGGCTGGGCGCTGGCGCCGGCGGCCTGATCCTGGGCCAGCTGGCCGGCCAGATCGGCTCGCTGCTGGCGCAAAGCTGGCAGGATCTGAAAGCCCGCTTCGGCTGGCGGCGCGGCATCAGCCGCCAGGGCATGCGCGAGGCGGCGCTCGCCTACATCGAGTTTCCCAAGATCAACGCGCCGCACGCCTTGAGCACGGCGCTGCTGGACTCCGCCACGCTGGCGGTGCTAACCGTGCTGGCCAGCACCTCCGCCGTCGGCTTCTACGGCCTGATGATGCGGGTGCTGAAGCTGCCGGCGGCGCTGATCGGCCAGGCGGTGGCCCAGGTGGCCTACCGCGAGCTGGCGGAGGCGCGCAATCTGGGCAAGCCGCTGCGCCCCATCCTGCGCAAGATGATGCTGACGCTGTTCGGCATGTCGCTGTTTCCCTTCCTGGTGATCCAGATCTTCGGCGAGCCGCTGTTCACCCTGGTGTTCGGCCGCAACTGGGCCGACGCCGGCCGTTACGCCGAGGCGATGTCGCTGTACATCCTGTTCCATTTCGTCGCCTCGCCGCTGGGCATGGTGCCGCCGGTGATCAATCGCCAGCGTTTCGCGTTTTTCCTGTCCCTGGTGCAGGCCGTGCTGTTCCTGGGGTCGCTGTGGCTGGGCTTCCATCTCTGGCAGGATGCGGTGCCTACTTTCCAGCTGGTCTCGGTAGTGATGGCCGGCTACTTCCTCGCTTATTTCACCTGGCTTTATAAGGCGGCACGATGAACTGGAATGGACTGCTCAGCCGTATCCGCTTTCGGCTGTCGGCATGGGTGCGGCCGCGCATGGTATACGGCTTCCAGCGCGGCGACGGCGTGTTCCTGAAGCGCACCCGCGTCTCCAACATGACGCGCATCGAACACATAGACAAGCTGATGATCGAGGACAACGTCTACATCGGCCACTTCAACCTGATCGACTCCTCCGGCGGCCTGCACATCGGGGAGGGCTGCCAGGTCACCAACTACGTGTCGCTGCTGACCCACTCCAGCCACGTGGCGATCCGGCTGTACGGCCGCGAGTACCTGACGCGCGACAACCACGTCGGCTACCTGAAAAAGCCGACCCGGCTCGGCAAGTACAGCTTCATCGGTCCGCACTCGGTGCTGATGCCGGGCGTGGAGCTGGGCAAGGGCAGCATCGTGTCGGCCTACAGCTTCGTGCAGGCCGGCGAATATCCGGATTTCGCCATCCTGGCCGGCAATCCGGCGCGGGTGGTCGGCGATACCCGGGAAGGCGACGCCGAGTGGCTGGCGCAGAACCCGGAACTGCACCGCCTGTACGAGGCCTGGGCCCATGACTGACAAGATCGCCCGCCTGCTGGTGGCAGGCACGGCCTCCATTCATACCTGGCGCTTTCTCTCCGGCATCGCGCCGCATGTGGACGAGTTGTACCTGGCCTGCAACGGCGAAGTGCCGGCGGACCGCCGTCCGGCCAATCTGAAAGGCGAGTTGCGGGTCGACTTCAGTCTGAAGGCGTTGTCCACCGCCGCGCGGCTCAAGAGCTGGATCGCCGAACTGCAGCCCGACGTAGTCCACGTCCACCAGGCCAACAGCGTGGCCTGGCATGCGCGCCGCGCGCTGGCCGGCTTGGGGATACCGATGCTGCTGACCGCCTGGGGCTCCGACGTGCTGCTGCTGCCCGACCAGAACCCGTTGCTGCAGGCGATGGTGCGCGGCAATCTCAAGGCCGCCGCCGCGATCACGTCCGATTCATTGTACATGGCGGCGAAGATCCGCGAGTTGGCAGGCGACTGCCGCATCTCCCTGTTGAGCTACGGCATAGACGCGCTGCCGCCGCAGCCGGCGATCCCCGCCAAGAAGAAGCAGGTCTTGTCCTGCCGGTTGCACAAACCGCTGTACCGCATCGACGCCATCCTCAAGGGCTGGGCCGAAGTGGAGAAGAGCGGCTGCTGCGCGGATTGGCGCCTGGTCGTCGCCGCCAGCGGCGGCGAGACCGAGAATCTGAAACGGCTGGCGGCGTCGCTCGGCCTCAAGCGCGTCGAGTTCGCCGGCTTCGTCGACAGCGCCGCGCTGGGCAAGCTGTACGCCGAATCGCGCGTTTTCGTCAGCGTGCCGCGCTCGGACGCCACCAGCGTCAGCCTGATGGAGGCGATGGGCCATGGCTGCCTGCCGCTGTTGTCCAATCTGCCGGCCAACGGCGAATGGGTGATAGACGGCCTCAACGGCATGATCGCCGAGGACGCCGGCCGCCTGGGGCCCGAGCTGTGCCGCGCGATGATCAAGGCCGCCGACGACGACGCGTTGCGCGGCATGGCCGAGATGAACCGCGGCCTGGTGGCGGCCAAGGCGCTGCACCGGGCCAATATGGCCGGCTTCGCCGATCTGATCCGCGAGCTGGCCGCCAACAAGGTTTGAACAAGATGAAAATAGCCCACCTGACCTCCGCCCATCCGCGCCACGACATCCGCATCTTCGTCAAGGAATGCAGCTCGCTGGCGGCGGCCGGCCACGAGGTGACGCTGATCGTCGCCGACGGCCAGGGCGAGGAAATCCGCAACGGCGTGCGCATCCATGACGTCGGCCCCAAGCGCGGCGGCCGTCTGGCGCGGATGACCGGCACCGTCAAGCGCGTCTATCAGGCCGCGCTGAGGCTGCGGCCGGACGTGGTGCATTTCCACGATCCGGAGCTGATTCCCGCCGGCGTGCGCCTGAAGCAGGCCGGCATCAAGGTGGTGTACGACGTGCACGAGGACGTGCCGCGCCAGATCCTGGCCAAGCATTGGATACCCGGCGCGGTGCGCCCGCTGGTGTCCGGCGGCTTCGAGACGCTGGAAGACTGGGCGGCGCGCCGCTTCGACGCCATCGTCACCTCCACCCCCCACATCCGCAAACGCTTCGAGAGACTGGGCGCCAACGCCCTGGACGTGTGCAACTTCCCGATCCTGGAAGAGCTGGTGCGCGACACGCCGTGGGAAAGCCGCCGCAACGAGGTGTGCTATATCGGCGGCATCAGCCGCATCCGCGGCATCGAGCCGATTGTCGCCGCCTTGCCGGACACATCCACCCGGCTGAACCTGGCCGGCCCGTGGAGCGAAAGCGACCTCCGCGCCAAGGTGACGGCCGAGCCGGGCTGGGCGCGGGTCAACGACCTGGGCGTGCTGGACCGCAAGGGCGTGGCCGAGGTATTGGCCAGGAGCAAGATCGGCCTGGTGACGCTGTTTCCCACGCCCAACTACGTCGACGCGCTGCCGATCAAGCTGTTCGAATACATGGCCGCCGGCATGCCGGTGATCGCCAGCGACTTCCCGGTGTGGCGCGAGATCGTAGCCGACGCCGGCTGCGGCGTGCTGGTAGACCCGCAGGATGCCGCCGCCATCGCGGCCGCCATCAACGAACTGCTGGGCGACGAAGAACGCATGCGCAAGCTGGGCGAGTCCGGCAAGCGGGCTGTGCTGAGCAAGTACAGCTGGGCGGCGGAGGCCGACAAGCTGGTGGCGCTGTATGCGTCCTTGTAAAAACTAAAGGATGATTTAGCCACGGAAGCCACACGGAAAGACATGGAAGCATCGCTGTTGAAGTCTGGACAGCTGCAGTTCAAGCCGCACTTGAGTTTTGTCCGTGTTGTTCCGTGGCTAATTACAAGATGAGAATACTGTATATCAACCATTACGCCGGCAGCCCGCGCCACGGCATGGAATTCCGCCCCTACTACCTGGCGCGGGAATGGGTAAAAGCCGGGCATGAAGTGAACATGCTGGCGGCCGATGTGTCGCACCTGCGCCAGACCCATCCCCAGGTGGACGGCAAGTACCGCGACGAGGACATCGACGGCATCCGCTACACCTGGTGCAAGACGCGGCCATACAGCGGCAACGGCGTCGGCCGGGTGCTTAACATCTTCAGTTTCCTGGCCAAGGTGATGGGCCTGTCGCGCCGCTACCTGAAGGAATGGCAGCCGGACGTGGTGATCGCCTCGTCCACCTATCCGCTGGATACCGTGCCGGCGGCGTGGATCGCCGGCAAGACCGGCGCCCGGCTGGTGTACGAGGTGCACGACCTGTGGCCGCTGACGCCGGTGGAAGTGGGCGGCATGTCGCCCAAGCACCCGTTCATCCGCTTGCTGCAATGGGCGGAGGATTTCGGCTACAAGCGCGCCGACACCGTGGTGTCGATGCTGCCCTGCGCCAGGGACTACATGATGGCGCACGGCATGGCGGCGGAAAAATACGCGGTCATCCCCAATGGCGTGGACGTCAGCGAATGGCAGGGCGAGACGCTGCCGCTGTCGGCCGAGCACCGGATGCGGTTGGCGGAGCTGAAGTCCCATGGCCGCTTCATCGTCGGCTACGCCGGCGGCCATGGCCTGGCCAACGCGCTGGATTATCTGTTGGAAGCCGCGGCCTTGATGCGCGACGCGCCGGTGACTTTCGTGCTGGTGGGCGACGGTCCGGACAAGCAGGCGCTGGTGTCGCGCGCCGCGGAACTGAAGCTGGACAACGTGATGTTCCTGCCGTCCATCGCCAAGCGCAGCGTGCCCGCCTTCCTGGCCGAGTGCGACGCGCTGTACATCGGCTGGCGCAAGCTGCCGATCTACCGCTTCGGCATCAACCCGAACAAGCTGTTCGATTACATGATGGCGGGCAAGCCGGTGATCCACTCGGTGGAGGCCGGCAACGATATGGTCAAGGATGCCGGCGCCGGCTTGAGCATAGGCGTGGAAGACCCGGCCGTCATCGCCGACGCGGTCAAGCGCATGGCGGTGCTGCCCTTGGCCGAGCGCGAGACGATGGGCGCGGCCGGCAAGGCCTACGTACTGGCCAACCATGATTACGCGGTGCTGGCGCGGCGCTTTCTGGCGGCGGTGAAGCTGTGATTTGGGCGTAGGGCGGAAGCCCCCGTTTTTTGGGGGCGTTCCGCCACGAGGCGATCGCCCTGTCGATATCGTGAGGGTTTTAGCGGCGGAACGCCCCTGTGGGGCTTCCGCCCTACAGAAGATTTTGCGAGCCGCGCGCCAGGCGCGCGGCGATGGACATGGAGGCGGCCGAGCGCGGCCGCGCAAAGACGAGAGACCGAGAAATGAGCGAAACAAAGTTCCTGCCGTTCGCCTTGCCGGATATCGGCGAGGAAGAGATCAACGAAGTGGTCGATGCTTTGAGGTCGGGCTGGGTGACCACCGGTCCCAAGACCAAGCAGTTCGAGGCCGATTTCGCCGCCTTCCTCGGCGGCGAGGTCGAGGCGATCGCGGTCAACTCCGCCACCGCCGGCCTGCATTTGGCGCTGGAGGCGATCGGCATCCGTGAGGGGGACGAAGTGATCGTGCCGTCCTACACCTTCACCGCCACCGCCGAGGTGGTGCGCTATCTGGGCGCGCACCCGGTGTGCGTGGACGTGGACGGCGCCACCTTCAACATCCGCCCGGATGCGATCCGCGCCGCGATCACTGATAAGACCCGCGCCATCATCCCGGTGCATTTCGCCGGCCTGGCCTGCGACATGGACGAGATCATCGCCATCGCCCGCGAGCATGGGCTGAAGATCGTCGAGGACGCCGCCCACGCCATGCCCACCTACTACAAGGGCAAGCTGGTGGGCACGCTGGATTCAGACGTCACCGTGTTCAGCTTCTACGCCAACAAGACCATGACCACCGGCGAGGGCGGCATGGTGGTGTCCAGGAACAAGGACATCATCGCCCGCTGCAAGGTGATGCGCCTGCATGGCATCAGCCGCGACGCCTTCGACCGCTACGTGTCCAAGACCCCGGCCTGGTTCTACGAAGTGGTCGCGCCTGGCTACAAGTACAATATGCCGGACACCGCCGCGGCGATGGGCATCCACCAGTTGAAGAAGATCCGTGGCTTCTATGAAAAGCGCGAAGTCATGGCCCAGCGCTTCGACCGCGAGCTGGCCGATCTGCCGCTGATCCTGCCGGCGCGCGCCAAGGACGAGGGCAGCAACCACGCCTGGCACCTGTACCCGGTGCGGATCAAGCCGGAAGCCGGCATCAGCCGCGACGACTTCATCGCCAGGATGGCGGAAAAGGGCATCGGCTGCTCGGTGCATTTCATCCCGCTGCACCGCCAGCCGGTATGGCGCGACGGCTACCAGCTGGCGCGCGAGCAATTCCCGGTGGCCGACGCCGCTTTCGAGGCCGAAGTGACGCTGCCGCTCTACACCCGGATGACGGACGACGACCAGACCCGCGTCATCGCCGCGGTGCGCGAGATTCTGGGCGCATGAGCGAGCGGCTGGAAAAAAAGGGCGGCGAATTGCTGCCGCCCTGCTGCCGGCGGCGCCGCCACGGCTCGCGGCTGTTGAAGCGGCTGTTCGACATCGTGGCTTCCGGCCTGGGTCTCGCCGTGCTGGCGCTGCCGCTGCTGGCGGTGGCGCTGTGGGTGAAGCTGGACTCGCCGGGGCCGGTATTCTTCCGCCAGGTGCGGGTGGGGCGAGGCGGCACGCTGTTCCGCATCCACAAGTTCCGCACCATGCAGGTGGACACCGAGCGCCACGGCCAACTGACCGTCGGCGCCGATGCGCGCATCACCGGCGCCGGCCGCCTGCTGCGCAAGACCAAGCTGGACGAGCTGCCGCAGCTGATCGACGTGCTGTTCGGCGACATGAGCCTGGTCGGTCCGCGGCCGGAGGTGCCGAAGTACGTGGCGCACTATCCTGACGAGGCGAGGGACATCGTGCTGTCGGTGCGCCCCGGCATCACCGACTGGGCGTCGATCCGGATGATCGATGAAAACGAGATACTGGGCCGCGCCGCCGATCCGGAGCGCGCCTATATCGAAGAAGTCCTGCCTGAGAAGCTGGCTTATTACGTCCGTTACGCCGAGACGCACAGTCTGTGGGAAGACATCCGCATCATCGTCGCCACCTTGATGAAGATCGTCAGCCGATGACCTTCTCCATCCGCGCCGCCCAAGCCGCCGACGCTGGCGCGCTGGCGGCCATTTACCTGGCCTGCCGCAGCGAGATGCCGTACGCGCCGCTGGCGCACGGCGACGATGCGGTGCGGGCCTGGTTTGCCGGCGCATTGCTGCCGGCGGGCGGCGTCTGGCTGGCGGAACGGGATGGCGAGATTCTTGGTTTCGCCGCCGTTTCGCGGAAGGATGGCGCGTTATGGCTGGACCAGTTGTACGTCGCCCGCGGCCATCAGGGCGAGGGAGTCGGCCGGGCCTTGCTTGGCCGGGTGCTGTCTTGGCCGATGCCGGCCTGTCGGCTGTTAGTGTTTCAGGCCAACGAAGGGGCGCGCCGCTTCTACGAGGCGCAGGGTTTTGAACTGCTGAGCCTGGGCGATGGCCAGGATAACGAGGAAAGCTGTCCGGACGCGCTGTATCAATGGCGGCCGGATACGAAAGAATGACCATGTTTGAAAAACTGCTAGCCTTCTCCCGCCACAACAAGATGGCGATGCTGGCGCTGATGGATGCGCTGCTGCTGCCGCTGGCCTTGTGGAGCGCGGTATTCCTGCGCCTGGGCGGCTATTGGGACCCGAAGCTCAACCCGCACCTGTGGATCTTCATCGTGCCGCCCTTGTGGGCGATTCCCATCTTCATCAAGCTGGGCCTGTACCGCGCGGTGCTGAAATACCTGGACGACAAGATCATCTTCACTGTGTTCAGCGGCGTGACGCTGTCGGTGCTGGTGTTGCAGGCGGTGATACAGATGGCCCACATCTGGGCGATGCCGCGCGCGTCGGTGATCATCTTCTGGGTGTTCGCGATGGCCTACATCGGCGGCAGCCGCTTCCTGCTGCGCGGCCTGGTGCGGCGCATCGACGCCACCGAAGCGCCGCGCGATCCGGTGATCATCTACGGCGCCGGCCAGGCCGGCGTGCAACTGATGCTGGCCCTGCAGGCCGGCCGCGAGTACCGGCCGATGGCCTTCGTCGACGACAATCCGGACCTGCGCCGCCGCACTTACCGCGGCGTGGCGGTGCACGCGCCGGAGGAGCTGCCGGCGCTGATCAAGGATACCCAGGCCAAGTGCATCCTGCTGGCGATGCCGTCTGTGGGACGAGGCCGCCAGCGCGAGATATTGGAGTCGCTGGAAAAGCTCAGGGTGCCGATCAAGCGCCTGCCCGGCATGGCCGACCTGGTGTCCGGCGAGGCGCGGGTGGAGGAGTTGAAGGAAGTCGAGATCGAGGACCTGCTGGGTCGCGAGCCGGTGCCGCCCAAGACCGAGCTGCTGGCGCGCAATATCCGCGACAAGGTGGTGATGGTCACCGGGGCCGGCGGCTCCATCGGTTCCGAGCTGGCGCGGCAGATCGTCCGCAACCGTCCGGCGCGCATCGTGCTGTTCGAATTGTCGGAGTTCGCGCTGTACAGCATAGACCAGGAGCTGGCGCAGATCGCGCCCAGGATTCCGCGCACGCCCATCCTGGGCTCGGTGACCGACTACGCCCGCCTGACTCAGGTGATGCGCGCCTTCCAGGTGGAAACGGTGTACCACGCCGCCGCCTACAAGCACGTGCCGATGGTGGAGCACAACCCGGTGGCCGGCATCGTCAACAACGCCTTCGGCACCGATACCACGGCAAGAGCCGCCGAGGATTGCGGCGTCGACACCTTCGTGCTGATCTCCACCGACAAGGCCGTGCGCCCCACCAACGTGATGGGCGCCACCAAGCGGCTGGCCGAACTGACCCTGCAGACCCGCCACGCGCGCGGCAGCCGCACCCGCTTCGTGATGGTGCGCTTCGGCAACGTGCTGGGCAGCTCCGGCTCCGTGGTGCCGCTGTTCCGTCGGCAGATCAAGGCCGGCGGCCCGATCACGCTGACCCACGCCGACATCACCCGCTACTTCATGACGATACCGGAGGCGGCGCAGCTGGTGATCCAGGCCGGCGCGATGGGCGACGGCGGCGACGTGTTCGTGCTGGACATGGGCGAGCCGGTGAAGATCATCGAATTGGCGCGGCGCATGGTGCACCTGTCCGGGCTGGAGGTGAAGGACGAGAACCAGCCGGGCGGCGACATCGAGATCCGCGTCACCGGCCTGCGTCCGGGCGAGAAGCTGTACGAGGAGCTGCTGATCGGCGACAACGTGTTGCCGACCGACCACGCCCGCATCATGCGCGCGCAGGAATACCATTTGACCGAAGAGGAAATGGCGTCGCTGCTGGCGCGCCTGGCCGATGCCTGCCAGCGGCTGGACGCGCCGACGGCATTCGCGCTGATGCAGGAGGCGGTGCACGAGTTCCAGGCCGCCGAGGCCACCCAGGACTGGGTGGCGCTGCAGGGCTGAGTCCGCGCATTCCCGCTTTTAGCGACGGCTGCAGGCTACCATTTGCAGCCGTTGTCTTTATCGAAGGCGTCTTTCAGCAGCATCGGCGCGGCCAACAGGCCCAGGCCGGCGTAGGCGCGCTTGCAGTCGGCGCGCTCCGCCCTGTCGATGCCTCGGGCCAGCCGGGCTTTTTCGGGATCCTCGCGCAGCGGCTTGGCATTCGGGTTTTCCGGCTCGAGACGGCGCATCTGCTGGCGCAACCCTTCCAGGGTGACGCGCGGTTCGCCCTTGCCGGCGCTGGCCGCCGGCTTGCCCGCGCGGGACTGGTCCGTCGAGCGCGGCCTGGCCGCCTCGCGCGCCGGAGATGACTTGGCGCGTGTCCGCTCCGCCGCCCGGGCGGGTGGCGCGGGCGCGGTTTCGGCGCGGGAGGAGGGCGGAGCCATGCGGGCGGAAATCGGCAGGATGCTCACGCGCAGCAAAGGGGAGGAGGCCGGCTGCGGCCCGCTGCGCATGGCGGCGGGCAGCGTCAGCAGCGCGAGGAGGTGCAGCAGCGCGCTGGCGACGATGGCCAGCGCCCGCCCCGGGACGCGCGCCGGGGGGGAGAAGTCGAGGGAGGCGTTCATGTCGGCATGGAAAACGGTTGGCGCGATGGGATATCCGAAGATAGATCGGCGCCGCGCCGGAAAGTGCCGCGCCGGTGTAACATCGGGCATCCCGAATCTGGACGCGCGCCGATGGAAACCCGCTGGCTGGAAGACTTCCTGGTATTGGCCGACACCGGCAGCTTCACCCGCTCGGCCGAGCTGCGCCACCTGACGCAGCCGGCGTTCTCGCGCCGCATCCGCGCCTTGGAGAGCTGGCTGGGCGCCGACCTGATAGACCGCACCACTTACCCCACCAAGCTCACCGCCGCCGGCAAGCTGCTGCGCGAGCAGGCGGTGTCGCTGCTGGCCCAACTCAACACCACCCGCACCATGCTGCGCGGCCTGCAGCCCCTGCCGCAGGGCACGCTGGAATTCGCGGTGCCGCACACGTTGTCCTTCTCCTATTTTCCCAAGTGGCTGACCGAGGTCGAGGCCGGCTTCGGCAAGCTGTCCTGCCGGCTGCAGGCCAGCAACGTCCACGACGCGGTGCTGGCCTTCGTCGAAGGCGGCAGCGACCTCTTGATGTGCTACCACCATCCCAAGCAGCCGGTGGAGCTGCACGACGCGCGCTACGGCGGCCTGCGGCTGGGCGTGGAGCGTCTGCGGCCGTACGCCGCGGCCGATGGCGGCGCGGCGCGCTACGCGCTGCCGGGCTCCGCCGACGCGCCGCAGCCTTTCCTCGGCTACGCCAGCAACGCCTATTTCCGGCTGATGAGCGATTTGCTGCTGGTCGGCGGCCCCGAGCCCGCCCACCTGTCGCTGCGCTACGAGACCGATATGGCCGAGGGCCTGAAGCAGATGGCGCTGGCCGGCCACGGCCTCGCCTTCCTGCCGGAAAGCGCGGTGGCGGCGGAGTGCGAGGCTGGACGGCTGGCGGCGGCCGGCGGCGATGAATGGAGCGTGGAGATGGAGGTGAGGCTGTATTGCGACCACCGCCGCGGCCGCGCGGCGCTGGAAGACTTGTGGGATTACCTGGCCGAACGCTATCCGGCGGTGTAGCACCAAGCCGCGCCGGACAAGGCTGGCGCAAGGTTATGCATTTCCGGCATGACCCCATCGCCATTCGGAATTGGCCAAGCTTCCGGGGCGGGCATACAGTGCGGGGCATTGCAGGCCGCGCATGGCGGCCGCCCTGAGGAGACGAGATGTCCACCCGTATCGAACACGACCTGCTCGGCAACCGCGACGTGCCGGCCGACGCCTACTGGGGCGTGCACACGCTGCGCGCCATCGAAAACTTCCCGATCACCGGCCAGACCATCGCCGGCTACGGCGACCTGATCCGCGCGCTGGCCTGCATCAAGCAAGCCGCCGCCCAGGCCAACCGCGATCTCGGCATTCTCGACCCCAAGCTGGCCCAGGCCATCGTCGACGCCTGCGAGGAGATCCGCGCCGGCAAGCTGCACGACCAGTTCGTCGTCGACGTGATCCAGGGCGGCGCCGGCACTTCCACCAATATGAACGCCAACGAGGTGATCGCCAACCGCGCGCTGGAGCTGCTGGGCCACGCCAAGGGCGAGTACCAGCATCTGCACCCGAACGAGCACGTCAACCTGTGCCAGAGCACCAACGACGTCTACCCGACCGCGCTGCGCCTGGCCGCCTTCTGGGGCGTGCTGAAGCTGGTGTCGCGGATGGAAACGCTGCGCAAGGCCTTCGAGGACAAGGCCGAGGAATTCAAGGACATCCTGAAGATGGGCCGCACCCAGCTGCAGGACGCGGTGCCGATGACGCTGGGCCAGGAGTTCCAGACCTATGCTGTGATGCTGGGCGAGGACGAGCAGCGTCTGAAGGAAGCCAGCGCCCTGATGCTGGAGATCAACCTCGGCGCCACCGCGATCGGCACCGGCATCACCGCCCACCCGGACTACGCCAAGCTGGTGTGCCTGCATCTGTCCGAGCTGGTGGGCAGCCAGCTGATCACCGCGCCCAACCTGATCGAGGCCACCCAGGACTGCGGCGCCTTCGTCCAGCTGTCCGGCGTGATCAAGCGCGCGGCGGTCAAACTGTCCAAGACCTGCAACGACCTGCGCCTGCTGTCGTCCGGCCCGCGCGCAGGCTTCGGCGAGATCAATCTGCCGGCGCGCCAGGCCGGCTCGTCCATCATGCCGGGCAAGGTCAATCCGGTGATTCCGGAAGTGGTGAGCCAGGTGGCGTATGAAGTCATCGGCAACGACGTCACCATCACCATGGCGGCCGAGGCCGGCCAGCTGCAGCTGAACGCCTTCGAGCCGGTGATCGCCTACAGCCTGTTCCGCAGCGCCGGCCACCTGGCCAACGCCTGCGACACGCTGACCGAGCACTGCGTCAAGGGCATCACCGCCAACCGCGAGCGGCTGCGCCTGAGCGTGGAAAGCTCGATCGGCCTGGTCACCGCGCTGAACCCGGTGATCGGCTACGAGGCCGCCACCCGCGTCGCCGCCGAAGCCCACGCCAACGGCAGCAGCGTCGCCGACGTGGTGCTGGCCCATGGCCTGCTCACCCGCGAGCAGCTGGACGACATCCTGCAGCCGGAGACCCTGACCCGGCCGCGCTGGGTGACGCTGTAAACCGCTTTCCCATCCTTTGTTTGACTCGTGCTTGCCGGCGCCTTGAGCGCCGGTTTTTTTTCCCCGCCTTCGCGACGAGGCGGCGATTGCGCGCGCTATTCCTCAGCGGTATAACGATATTGTGCATTGCACAATTGGAGGGCGGCATGAGCCATCTGCTGTGGTGGGGAGTGGAGTTTCCGGTCGAGGCCTGGCGCTGCCAGCTCAATGAGTGGCGCTGCTGGCAGTGCTTCTGGCGATCCAGCCTGTTTCACGGCCTGCGGGTATGGCATAGCGCCGCGCCCTGGCAGGACCGATTGCGGCGGGTGGCGCGGCGCGGCTGCGCCGACGGCATCGCGCTGTGCCACGACGGCGGCGGGGACCGGTTTCAGTTGTGGCGGCTGGCCTGCGGCCATTTGGGGCAGCCCGAGGGCGTGGGCGAGGCGTGGGCGCATTGCCTTGCGCGCAGCGAGCGCGCCTGGCAGTCGGGTCTGGTGAGCCTGGGGCGCGACTGGTCGCGTTCTTGAGCGGGCGTCGCCAAGGCCGCGCTTCTGGGCGATAATTGCGTCTTTTGCCGGAGACGCCGATGGCCGCCCCGCATTTTCTCAGCGACAGCCAGCTGCAGCAGCTGGCGCCGCAATTGCAGCAATATCTGTCCGAACAGCTGGGGCTGGAGATCGGCAATTTCGACGCCCGCTTCCTGCTGGACTTCATCGCCGAGAAGGTCGGCAGAGACATTTACAACAAGGCGCTGCAGGATGCGCAGACCGCGTTGTCGGCCAGGATGGAAAGCCTGCAGGCGGCGATCTGGGAACTGGAACGCTAGCCGCGCTGCCCGCGGCGGCGGCATTGAGGTTACAATCGGGCTTCCCTTCCTTTTTTGACTTGCGGTGTCGATGCTCTACTTGCGCTTGATGTTGAGAGGCTTCCTGCTGGCGGTGCTGCTGGTGGTGCTCGGCTTCGCCTGTGTCGCGTGGAGCATCGTCGACTACGGCAGCGGCGACGAGGTGCCGGGCGCCGACGCCGCGCTGGTGCTGGGCGCCGCCGCCTGGGGCAACAAGCCCTCTCCGGTGTTCCGCGAGCGCATCAACCACGCGGTCAAACTGTATCAGAGCGGCAAGGTGCGCTGGATCGTATTCACCGGCGGCACGCCGGAGCCCGGCTATCCGGCCGAGGCGGATGTCGGCCGGGAATTCGCCGCGCGCCAGGGCGTGCCGATGACGGCGATGCTGGTGGAGAACCAGTCGCGCACCACCTGGCAAAACCTGTCCAACGCCCGGGACCTGGGCAACCAGTTCGGCATCCGTTCCTATCTTTTGGTCAGCGATCCGCTGCACATGCGCCGCGCGGTGCTGATGGCCGGAGATCTTGGCCTGCGCGCCTACCCGGCCCCCACCCAGTCCAGCCGCTTCCGCACGCTGGCCAGCTGGTCGCGCTTTCTCGCGCGCGAGACCTGGCTCTATGTCGGTTACCGGGTATTCCGGCAGCTATCCTGATGGCTGTGGATAACAATGCCTTTTGCCGCATGCTGTGGATAAATGGCGTAGACAAGAAAAAAGCCGGCGATCGCCGGCTTTTCCCTATCTGGAGCGAGCCTCAGGCGGCGTGCCACAGATCGATCAGTTCGCTGGCCTCCAGCGACTTCACTTCGGTGCGGGCTTGCAGCCAGGCCACCAGATCGGCGCGCAGCGCTTCGTCGATCTGCACGCCGCTGATCGGGAAGGCGACGCCTTCCAGGCGGTTTTTGCCGTCGAAGTGGCCGCCGAAGCTGATGCCGGCTTCGTCGAAACGGGTCAGCCAGCCGTCCAGCAGCGCGTCGGCATCCGCGCCGTCGTGCAGCTCGGCCACCAGGTGGAAGCCCAGCTCGCGGAATTCGCCTACGCGCATTTTCTTGCGCTGGCGGGCGTTCAGCCGTTTCAGGCGTTGAGCGGAGTTGGGATTGCGCGGGAATGCCATGGTCGATCCTTATTCGGAAAATGCGCTGAATGATAGCAGGTTTGCCGGCTGGAGACGCTCCAGCCGCCTAGGCGACGGCATTTGTCCGACGATTAATTGTAATAAATTGACATTGTGCTCATTTATGTCGTGTGGCTAATATCATCATTCTGTTTAGAAATTAACCACAAAAAGACGACAAAGTGATGAAAGAGATCAAAAAGACAGTTCTGGCTTCCGTGATATTGAGCGCGATGATGACCGCATGCGGCGGGGGCGGCAGCTCCTCCGCGGATGGAGGATCGGGCAACGCTCCGTCTGTAGCCTTTTATCAACGCAGCGCCGGCGGCGTCGAAGTCGGCACGCTGGATTGCTCGGGCGCCAGCTGCAAGGTGCCGGCCAGCGCAAGCGGCGCGGCATCGGGCTCGGTCTATCGTTACAGCAACACCACTGGACGCGATCAGACGCTGCAGTTGACTGGCCCGGTGACGTCCGCCTGGCAGGCGGAGTTCGTGCGCATCAGCGGCGGCGACACTTCCACCCAGTTCAAGCAGTCGGGATCGGGCCTGCGCGGCGCCGGCCGCGAAGTGGCGGACCGGTTGGAAGCCGAAAGCCAAGCGGTGCTGAACGCGGTGGCGAAGAACAGCAGCAACGGCGCGCTGCAGCGCTTGCAGCTGCAGCACTCGGCCAAGCTGAGCGGCGCCCAGGCGGCATTGCAGCAACAGGCCTACGCGCTGGGCGACGCGCGCACCTGGCACGACATGGACGGCGACAGCCCCACCACCTTGAAGGCGGTGCGCGACCTGCCCAACGGCGGCGGCAAAGTTTATGTCTGGGGCCAGAGCGGGCTGGACGTGGGCGTCGACAACGCCCAGGCCGACGCGCTGGCCGAACGCTTCGCCGGCAGCGTCTATCCGCTGGAGGCGAGCGTGGTCAGCGAGCCCTGGGGCAACGACATCCATCCGAGCTGGCGCAGCCTGGCCCTGCCTGGCAGCACCAAGGACGTGCACCTGGTGCTGAGCCGGCTCAACGATCCGGCCAAGACCAGCGGCGGCCGCTTGCTCGGCTACGTGCGCTGGACCAACGCGCTGCTGGCTTCGGCCGCTTCCAGCATGTGCCAGGGCGATGCCGAGTGCGCCGACGTGATCGGCAAAAGCAACGAGGCGCTGGTAACCTTCATCGATCTGGACACCTTCGCCAAGGCCGATAGCCCGGGCAACTGGTCGATGAAGGACAACGGCCCCAGCCTGGCGCTGTCGACGATGGCGCACGAGTACCTGCACGTGCTGTACGCTTACAACAAGATCCTGCGCCAGAAGCCGGGCTCCGCACCGACCACGGTGTGGGAGAACGAACTGGCGGCGCAGACCATGGGCTACCTGGTGTCGGCCGACACCTACACCGGCGGCCGCGGCCGCGACGCCAATTCGCACCCGGACCTGCGCCCGCGCGGGGACTTCGAGCAGTTCCTGGCCAAGCCGGCATGCAATCTGAAGGGCTGGAGCGTCGCCGCCGACGACTACACGTGCTATCCGAAGGCGCTGGCGCTGGGCATGCAGATGCTGCACCAGTTCGGCCCCGGCGTGATGAAGCCGTGGGTGACCGGCCCGAGCAAGGGAGAGAGCGCTTTGAACGACGGTTTGCGCGCGGTGGGCGCCGGCGATTACGGCAGTCTGCTGCAGCGGCTGACCACCACGCTGGCCCTGGGCAGCTACAGCCAGGAAGTGGCCGGCTTCGGCTTCCCGGCCAAGACCATCACGCTGCCTGCCAACCAGTACTTCCCGGCGGGCAAGATCCTGCAACTGCCGGCGGTGCGCTTCCAGGCGTCCGAGGTGGGTTGGCGCAACGACAGCAGCCAGGAGACCTGGCGCCAGCCGCTGGCCGTGTCGCGCGGCGCGGCTCGGATCACCGTGCCGGCCAATAGCCATCTGCTGCTGGTGAAACCGTGATGCGGCGCGCGCTGTGGCTGCTCGCCCTGACGCCTTCGCTGCTGGCGATGGCTGCGCAGCCCTGGGAAAAGGGCGTGCTGGTGGAGGTGGGCGCCTATCCGCTGGTGAAGCTGGGGATAGAGCGCAGCGACGGCGCGGTGATGGCGATACGTCCGGCGGAGGCGGGCAAGGGCCTGGACCAGGCGGCGCTGAAACGGCTGCGCCGCCAATTGGGCCACGAGATCCGCTACCGGGCGGCCGGCTATGCCGACAGTCCGGTGTATGGCCGGGAAGTGATCTTGCAACAGGCGGAAGCCGAGCGCTGAGCGCTGCTGTTCAGCGCAACGCCCATCCGGCATGATGCCGGGTGGGCGTTTTGAATCGGGAGGCGCCATGCGCGTACTGAGCCGACAGAGTTTCCAGGACATGCCGTGGGCCAATGGCGGCGGACGCACCTGCGAGTTGTTCCGCCTGCCGCATCCGGACCGGCGCGACGCGTTCGCGCTGCGGCTATCCATCGCCGAAGTGGCCGAAGGCGGGCCGTTTTCCCACTTCGCCGGCGTCGACCGCTTGCTGGGCCTGCTGGAAGGCGAGGGCATGGAGTTGAGCCTGGCCGACGGCCGCAGGCTGACGCTGGACGCGCCGGGGCAGGTGGTGGCTTTCACCGGCGAGATCGGCATCCAGTGCCGGTTGCTGGGCGGGCCGCTGCACGACTGCAACCTGATGCTGGCGCGCGACTGGGGACGGGGCGATCTGGAGCGGCTGTCGCCGGCGGACGGAGAAACCGCGCGGCTGGAAGCCGCGGATCTGGTCCTGCTGTATCTGCAGCGCGGCGAGTGGTCGCGCGACGGCGAGGATTTGCCGAGCGGCAGCCTGCTGCTATTGGAGAACGAGGCCGCCAGCCTGCGCGCGAAGGACGGCGCGATCGCGTGGCTGGCCACCGCGCGCCGCCTTCCGGCGTGACGCGGTCGCGGGCATGAAAAAGCCGGGCGCGCGCCCGGCTCGGTTCTGGCCGCGTAACGTCACAGCCCGAGCTCGCTCCACAGCGCGTCGACGCGCGCCTTGACCGCGTCGTCCATCACGATGGGCGTGCCCCATTCGCGGCTGGTTTCGCCCGGCATCTTGTTGGTGGCGTCCAGGCCCATCTTGCCGCCCAGGCCGGAGATCGGGCTGGCGAAGTCCAGGTAGTCGATGGGCGTGTGGTCGATCAGCGTGGTGTCGCGCACCGGGTCCATCCGGGTGGTGATCGCCCAGATCACTTCTTTCCAGTCGCGGGTGTTGACGTCGTCGTCCACCACCACGATGAACTTGGTGTACATGAACTGGCGCAAAAAGCTCCAGCAGCCCATCATCACCCGCTTGGCGTGGCCGGGGTACTGCTTCTTGATGCTGACGATGGCCATGCGGTAGCTGCAGCCTTCCGGCGGCAGGTAGAAGTCGACGATTTCCGGGAACTGCTTCTGCAGGATGGGCACGAACACTTCGTTCAGCGCCACGCCCAGGATCGCCGGCTCGTCCGGCGGCTTGCCGGTGTAGGTGCTGTGGTAGATCGGATTCTCGCGCATCGTGATCCGGTCTATGGTCAGCACCGGGAAGCTGTCCTGCTCGTTGTAGTAGCCGGTATGGTCACCGTAGGGGCCTTCCAGCGCCATGTCGTTCGGGTGGATATGGCCTTCGAGCACGATTTCGGCGCGGGCGGGCACTTGCAGGTCCGACCCCAGGCATTGCGCCAGCTCGGTACGGCTGCCGCGCAACAGGCCGGCGAACTGGTATTCGGACAGCGTGTCCGGCACCGGCGTCACCGCGCCCAGTATCGTCGCCGGGTCGCAGCCCAGCACCACCGCCACCGGGTAGGGCGTATCCGGATTCTGCTGGCGGAATTCGCGGTAATCGAGCGCGCCGCCGCGGTGGGCCAGCCAGCGCATGATCACGCGGTTCTTGCCTATCACCTGCTGGCGGTAGATGCCGAGGTTCTGCCGCTTCTTGTTGGGGCCGCGGGTGACGGTCAGGCCCCAGGTGATCAGCGGCGCGGCGTCGCCGGGCCAGCAGTGCTGGATCGGCAGCTTGCCAAGGTCCACCGCCTCGCCTTCCCAGACGATGTCCTGGCACGGCGCCTTTTTCACTTCCTTGGGCGCCATCGACAGCACCTGCTTCAACAGCGGCAGCTTGTCCCAGGCGTCTTTCAGGCCCTTGGGCGGCTCCGGCTCCTTCAGGTAGGCCAGCGTCCTGCCTATCTCCCTGAGCTGCATCACGTCGTCTGCACCCATGCCCATCGCCACGCGCTCGGGCGTGCCGAACAGATTGGCCAGCACGGGGAAGTCGTAGCGGCGGCCGTTGTCGACCGGCTGCTCGAACAGCAGCGCCGGACCGCCTGCCTTCAGCACGCGGTCGCCGATTTCGGTCATTTCCAGATGCGGGGAGACTGGCGTCTTGATGCGCTTCAGCAGCTGTTTTTGTTCAAGTTGGGCAATGAATTCCCGTAGATCGGCATATTTCATGACTGTTTCATGATCTGACGCAAAGTGTGAGAGGAGGGGCTTGGATAATCTGCCTGCGGACGTCGCACGCTACTGCCGGCGTGTTCGGCTGTCAACGCCGGCATGGTTTATGGCGGCATTACTCGACCCATTGGAGAACAGAACATGAAGAAGCTCGCACTCGCCGCCATGATCGGCATGCTGTCCGCAGGCGCGTTCGCCGCCCAAGGCGACATTCTGGCACGTTTCCGCGTGATCGATGTCGATCCCTCGTCCAGTTGGGACAATTCCGCAGTGGCCGGCCTGAACGTCGAAGGCAAGTCCGCCGTCGCGCCGGAGCTCGATTTCACCTACATGATCACCAACAATATCGGCGCCGAGCTGATTCTTGGCACTTCCCGCCATAAGGTGACCACCAACGCCTTCGGCGATGTGGGCAAGGTATCGGTGCTGCCGCCGACCGTGACGCTGCAATACCATTTCACGCCGGAAGCGGCCTTCCGCCCCTATGTCGGCGCCGGCATCAACTACACCCGTTTCTACAGCAACGGCCTCCAATTGCCGAATGGCACCAAGCTGGACGTGAAGAACAACAGCTTCGGCCCGGCGCTGCAGATCGGCGCCGACTACGCGGTCAACAAGAGCTGGTTCGTCAACGTCGACGTGAAGAAATTGTGGGTGAAGACGGATGTCAGCGCCGCCGGCACCAAGCTGGGCACCTTGAAGCTCGATCCGTGGGTGTTCGGCATCGGTGTCGGCACCAAGTTCTGATCCGGCCAAGCCACCGGCCATGCGAGGACGCCTGCGGGCGTCCTTTTTCTTTGTGGCGGAATGTAAACGATTGATGATGTTGACATTGCGCATGAAGTCGCCAATGCTGGCCGCTGCCCACGCTTCGGAATCGGCGGCGGAGGCGGAGGAAAGGCGGTGGATTTGTCGCGCCGGCGACATGAAAAGCGGCGCTTGGCGACATGAATCGCACGTTTCAGACAAGTCTGTTGTCAAAATGCATCATTTCGATGCGAACCATTCGAAGTTTTTCGCGTCCTCCGAAAGAGGCGGGACGCGGGTTTTTTTCAGTGAAAAGAGCAACTTATCCCGCCGGCTTGGCTTGTTGGGCGCGCGAGGCGGAAAAGTGCGCTGAGGTCTTGAATTTACAAGGGATTTTCGCGGCCCCGACAATCGTTTTTTTGTTAAAATGGCGCCCTTTTTCGTGGCGGGGAAGATCGATGGCTCTCCTGGAAATCAAAAATGTGGTCAAACGCTTCGGCGACTACACGGCTGTCAACGACGTCAGCCTGTCGGTCGAGGCGGGCGAGTTCTTCACCCTGCCGGGACCCTCCGGCTGCGGCAAGACCACCTTGCTGCGCATGCTGGCCGGTTTCGAACAACCGGACGCCGGCCAGATTCTGCTGGACGGCCAGGACATGTCGCAGGTGGCGCCGGAGAAGCGTCCGGTGCATACCGTGTTCCAGAGCTACGCGCTGTTCCCGCACATGACGGTGCGCGAGAACATCGCCTTCCCGCTGAAGATGGCCAAGTGGGACAAGCGCAAGATCGCCGCCCAGGTGGATGAATTGCTGGAAGACGTGCGTCTCACCCAGTTCGGCGACCGCTATCCGCACGAGATGTCGGGCGGCCAGCGCCAGCGCGTGGCCATCGCCCGCGCGCTGGTGGACCGTCCGCGCTTGTTGCTGCTGGACGAGCCGCTGTCCGCCCTCGACGCCAAGCTGCGCGAGGAAATGCAGATCGAGCTGATCAATCTGCAGAAGGAAGTGGGCATCACCTTCGTCTACGTCACCCACGACCAAGGCGAGGCGTTGGCGCTGTCGCACCGCATCGCGGTGATGAGCCACGGCAAGGTGGAGCAGCTAGACGCGCCGGAGAAGCTGTACAGCTATCCGAAGAACCGCTTCGTCGCCGACTTCCTCGGCCAGTGCAACGTGCTGGAAGGCACGGTCAAGGCGCTGCACGGCGACGCCATGACCGTGGCGCTGAAGGGCTGCGGCGACGTCAAGTGCCAGGCGGTGGCGGGCGTCAAGGAAGGCCAGCAGGGCTGGCTGGCGCTGCGGCCGGAGAAGGTGAAGCTGGACAAGGAGTTGCCGGAACTGCCGGACGAGGCCTATTTTAAGGGCCGCGTCCATGATTGCCTGTACCTGGGCGACGTCACCCTCTACGTGGTGGAGGTGGCCGACGGCGTGCTGGTGGAGGCGATGCAGCCCAACAACATTCCCGGCGTGGCCAAGTTCTTCGACGACGGCGACGTGGTCGAGATCGCCTGGCGCTTCGACGCCGGCAGCTTCCTGACGGAGTAAGCGATGGCGATGCGTGATCGTTTCGGCAAGTGGGCGCTGTCCTGGCCCCCCTTGCTGTATCTGGTATTGTTCTTCCTGATTCCGTCGCTGATCATGCTGGTGGCCGCGTTCCGCCAGCCCGGCGACTACGGCGGCCTGGCGCCGCTGTTCACCATCGAGGACGGCCAGCGCGTCTGGCAGCTGACGCTGGACAATTTCCACCGCCTGGTGGAGGAGCCGCTGTACATCGAGCTGTTCATCAAGTCGGCCGGCTACGCGCTGACCACCACCGTGGTCTGCCTGCTGATGGCTTATCCGCTGGCCTGGCTGATCGCCCGCTCCGGCAAGAAGTACCGCGACCTGCTGCTGCTGTTGGTGATCCTGCCGTTCTGGTCCAACTTCCTGATCCGCATCTACGCGTGGATGATCATCCTGGGGCCGCAGTCGGCGTTCACCAAGGCGCTGAACCTGGTGCTGACCACGCTGGGCTTCGAGCCGGTGCGGCTGCTGTTCACCTCGTTCGCGGTGATCGTCGGCCTGGTCTACGTGCATCTGCCCTTCATGGTGCTGCCGCTGTACGCCAACCTGGAAAAGCACGACATGGCCCTGCTCGACGCCGCGCAGGATCTGGGCGCCAACGCCTGGCAGCGCTTCTGGCGCGTGACCTGGCCGCTGAGCCTGCCCGGCGTGTTCGCCGGTTCGGCGCTGGTGTTCATCCCGGCCTTGGGCATGTTCGCCATTCCGGACATTCTCGGCGGCACCGAGTCCATCATGATAGGCAACCTGATCAAGCAGCAGATCCTGGACACCCGCGATTGGCCGTTCGGCTCGGTGCTGTCGATCATGCTGACCGGCGGCGTGCTGCTGATCGCCGTGCTGGGGGCCGTGGTGGCCAGAAAGGGGAAGGCGCGTGGCTAAGAAACAATCGAAATGGCTGTGGGCTTCGGCCGGCCTGACCTATCTGTTCCTCTACCTGCCGCTGGTCATCGTGGTGCTGTACTCGTTCAACGATTCGCGGCTGAACGCCGAGTGGGTGGGTTTCACGCTGAAGTGGTACCAGAAGCTGTTCCACAACGAGAAGATGCTGACCGCGGCCGGCAACTCGCTGCTGATCGGCATCATCGCCAGCTTCTTCGCCACCATCCTGGGCACGCTGGCTGGCATCGCGCTGCATAAGTACAAGCTGAGGTTGCTGCCCTTCCTGGTGCTGACGCCGATCGCCATCCCCGAGCTGCTGATGGGGGTGAGCCTGGTGATCTTCTTCGTCATCGTCAACCAGCTGATCGGCATCCTGGAGCTGGGCTTCGTCACCATCCTGCTGTCGCACATCGCCTTCTGCATCGGCTTCGTCGCCATCGTGGTGCGGGCGCGGATGCAGGGCATGGACGACAGCCTGGTCGAGGCGGCGCGCGATCTGGGTGCCACGCCGTTTCAGGCCTTCCGCCTGATCACGCTGCCGGTGATCAAGCCCGGCATCATCGCCGGCGCGCTGATGGCGTTCACGCTGTCCATCGACGACTTCGTGATCACCTTCTTCACCGCCGGCGCCGGCGCCAGCATGCTGCCGCTGGAGATCTATTCGATGATCAAGATCGCGGTGACGCCGGAAGTGAACGCAGTATCCAGCTTGTTGATGCTGCTGACGCTGGCGCTGATCGTGATCGCCACCAAGGTTTCGCCGAGCGCGCTGCGCGCCAACAGCTGAACGGGGCGGCGCGAGCCGCCCGGCCGAATGGCCGACCCGGCGGCAAGGCGTTTTGCGTTGCAGCATAATGCCTTGCCGTCGCCGCCGCACCCGGGCGACGCAAGGGGGTGTCTCCCGGTTTTCTCGTAGTATCACCAAGCTGTGCAATACAAAGGAAACGATATGAAGAAGATCCTCGCGATGCTGGCGCTGGCGGCCTCCACCCAGGCGTTCGCCGCCGAAGAGCTGCATCTGTACAACTGGAACAACTACCTGTCCGAGAGCGCGGCCAAGAATTTCGAGGCCTATTGCAAGTGCAAGCTGGTGCAGGATTACTACGGTGACAACGAAGAACTGCTGGCCAAGCTGGCCGCCGGCGCCAAGGGCTACGACATCGTGGTGCCGACCGGCTTCGCCGTCGACGCGCTGATCAAGCAGGGCAAGGCCCAGCCCCTGGACAAGGCGCAGTTGCCCAACTTCAAGAACCTGAACCCGGGTTACCTGAACAGCTTCTTCGACAAGGGCAACAAGTACTCCGCCCCGTACGCGTTCACCACCACCCTGATCGGCTACAACGAAACCAAGCTGAAGCAGCTGGGCCTGGCCGACAAGGTGAATAGCTGGGCGCTGATCTTCGATCCGGCGCTGTTGGCCAAGATCAAGGGCAAGGTCACGGTGCTGGATTCGCAGCGCGAGCTGATCGCCGCCGCGCTGATGTATCTGGGCAAGCCGGCCAATTCCACTAACCCGGCCGATTGGAAAGCCGCCCGCGACGTGATCCTGAAGGCCAAGCCGTACTGGGCAGCCTTCAACAACCAGTCCTACATCAAGGAACTGACCGTCGGCAACATCTATGTCGCCTTCGGCTACTCCAACGACATGTTCCAGGCCCAGCAGGACGCCAAGAAGGCCAAGCGCGCTTTCGCGCTGAACTTCAGCCTGCAGAAGGAAGGCAATACCCTGTCGCTGGAC
Organism: Chromobacterium violaceum ATCC 12472; assembly: GCF_000007705.1. NCBI lineage: Bacteria > Pseudomonadati > Pseudomonadota > Betaproteobacteria > Neisseriales > Chromobacteriaceae > Chromobacterium > Chromobacterium violaceum. The sequence continues at coordinate 4,440,838 of NC_005085.1, read as the reverse complement.
AACTTCGTGGTGCTGAAGGACGCGCCGCGCAAGGATCTGGCCTACAAGTTCATCAACTTCATGCTGGACGGCAAGAACGCCGCCGGCCTGACCAACGAGATGGGCAACGGCAATCCGAACGCCGCCGCCGGCAAGTTCGTCAAGACCGAGCTGACCAAGATCCCGGCGATCTTCCCGACCAGCACCGACCTGCCGCGCCTGCAGCAGCTGCACGATCTGAACGCCAAGGATCGCCGCGAGCTGAACAAGGTGTGGTCCGAGATCAAGCTGAAGTAAGAGGGTCCGCGCGATTCAGCAAAAAGGCCGGGAAGTTTCCCGGCCTTTTTCTATATATGTGTGCTGGGTCAGTCCAGGTGTAGCCGCAGCAACTGGCTGATCTTCTCGACGCGGTGATCGACGTGCGCCGGCTTGCGCGGCTCGCGGCTTACCCAGATCGTGGTCATGCCCAGCTCCTTCGCCGTCAGCAGATTGGGCAGCGAATCCTCCACCATGATGCAGTGAGCGGGATTCAGGCCTTCGCGTGCCAGGACGGTCTGGAAAGCGTCAAGGTGAGGCTTGGGCACATAGTTCAGCCGCTCCACGCCGTATACCGATTCGAAATGATGCTGTATCCGCATCCGCTGCAGGATGCCTTCCACGTAATGCTGCGGTCCGTTGGACAGGATGATCTTGCGGCCGGGCAGCGCGCTCAGGTTTTCCGCCAGCCTGTCTTCGAATTGCAGCCACTGTTCCAATACCTCCACCGGGTGGGTCTCGATCAGGAACTGTTGCGGATCGATGCCGTGATGGGTGGACAGGCCGTGCATGGTCGCGCCGTACTGGGCCCAGTAGCGGGAGCGCAGCGCGCAGGCCTCCGCCTCGTCCACGCCGAGTTGGCGCATCATGTATTCGGTCATCAGCTTGTTGATATGGTCGAAGATGCCGCCGCTGGCGTGGTGGAGGGTGTCGTCGAGGTCGAAGATCCAGGTCTTGTGGTTCACGTTCGATGCTGCATGAAAAGGTGGACCGCAGATTATCCATTCATGGCGGCCGGCAGGCTAGTGGAGGCCATTGCATGGCAGCTTCAAATCCTGTTTCTATTGTTATCAGCGGTTTACAGTGGTTTGACCAGATTTTTTCAATTTCTTTGCAGAAAGGTGTTGACGGGTCCGGGGTCGGGGCGTATAGTTCGCCTCCTCAGCTGACGCAGCGAACGAAACAGCGGAAACGAAACGGTTCCGGTGATGACGACGCAGCGACCAGCACTGCTCTTTAACAGAACGAATAACCGATAGGTGTAAGTGCTTGGCGAAAGCCAAATACTTGCACTGCAAGAGATAGGAAATACCAGTTATTTCTTTGAACTTGCGTGCCAGAAATTGCTAAGAGATTGAACTGAAGAGTTTGATCCTGGCTCAGATTGAACGCTGGCGGCATGCTTTACACATGCAAGTCGAACGGTAACAGGGTGCTTGCACCGCTGACGAGTGGCGAACGGGTGAGTAATGCGTCGGAATGTACCGTGTAATGGGGGATAGCTCGGCGAAAGCCGGATTAATACCGCATACGCCCTGAGGGGGAAAGCGGGGGATCGAAAGACCTCGCGTTATACGAGCAGCCGACGTCTGATTAGCTAGTTGGTGAGGTAAGAGCTCACCAAGGCGACGATCAGTAGCGGGTCTGAGAGGATGATCCGCCACACTGGGACTGAGACACGGCCCAGACTCCTACGGGAGGCAGCAGTGGGGAATTTTGGACAATGGGGGCAACCCTGATCCAGCCATGCCGCGTGTCTGAAGAAGGCCTTCGGGTTGTAAAGGACTTTTGTCAGGGAGGAAATCCCGCTGGTTAATACCCGGCGGGGATGACAGTACCTGAAGAATAAGCACCGGCTAACTACGTGCCAGCAGCCGCGGTAATACGTAGGGTGCGAGCGTTAATCGGAATTACTGGGCGTAAAGCGTGCGCAGGCGGTTGTGCAAGTCTGATGTGAAAGCCCCGGGCTTAACCTGGGAACGGCATTGGAGACTGCACAGCTAGAGTGCGTCAGAGGGGGGTAGAATTCCACGTGTAGCAGTGAAATGCGTAGAGATGTGGAGGAATACCGATGGCGAAGGCAGCCCCCTGGGATGACACTGACGCTCATGCACGAAAGCGTGGGGAGCAAACAGGATTAGATACCCTGGTAGTCCACGCCCTAAACGATGTCAACTAGCTGTTGGGGGTTTGAATCCTTGGTAGCGTAGCTAACGCGTGAAGTTGACCGCCTGGGGAGTACGGCCGCAAGGTTAAAACTCAAAGGAATTGACGGGGACCCGCACAAGCGGTGGATGATGTGGATTAATTCGATGCAACGCGAAAAACCTTACCTGCTCTTGACATGTACGGAACTTGCCAGAGATGGCTTGGTGCCCGAAAGGGAGCCGTAACACAGGTGCTGCATGGCTGTCGTCAGCTCGTGTCGTGAGATGTTGGGTTAAGTCCCGCAACGAGCGCAACCCTTGTCATTAGTTGCCATCATTCAGTTGGGCACTCTAATGAGACTGCCGGTGACAAACCGGAGGAAGGTGGGGATGACGTCAAGTCCTCATGGCCCTTATGAGCAGGGCTTCACACGTCATACAATGGTCGGTACAGAGGGTTGCCAAGCCGCGAGGTGGAGCTAATCTCAGAAAACCGATCGTAGTCCGGATCGCACTCTGCAACTCGAGTGCGTGAAGTCGGAATCGCTAGTAATCGCAGATCAGCATGCTGCGGTGAATACGTTCCCGGGTCTTGTACACACCGCCCGTCACACCATGGGAGTGAGTTTCACCAGAAGTGGGTAGGCTAACCGCAAGGAGGCCGCTTACCACGGTGGGATTCATGACTGGGGTGAAGTCGTAACAAGGTAGCCGTAGGGGAACCTGCGGCTGGATCACCTCCTTTCTAGAGACTGGCGATTGCCAAGTACTTACAGCCTATCGGTTATTCAAGTTAAGGGCATTTTCGATGAAAATCTGCGCAGCTCTGCGTTGAAAGCCTCCTCGTGTACTCGATGTACACGTCGTCAGCTTTCGCCTGGATCTGCTTGATTTTGATCGAAAAGGATGTGGTATCAAACGACTACTGGGTTTGTAGCTCAGCTGGTTAGAGCACTGTGTTGATAACGCAGGGGTCGTAGGTTCGAGTCCTACCAGACCCACCAGTATTTTTTGGGTCAGGCAAGGCGCGAAGAAGCGAAGTGTGCTCATGCACATGAGCGACTGAGCAACGCAGCATCACCCAAAAAGAGGGGGATTAGCTCAGTTGGGAGAGCACCTGCTTTGCAAGCAGGGGGTCGTCGGTTCGATCCCGTCATCCTCCACCATACGCCGCAAACAAAATCGAATTGAGAAGTTTGATTTTGTTTGCGTTGTAAAACGCCCGATCTTTAACAAACTGAAGAAGCCGAATATATAAGACGGCGAGATGAAAGCGTAGAGTTAACTCTTTACGCGGACAAATCGTCATCTTGGGTATTTGATTGTATCTAAGGCTGCGTCGCCATATCAAAAGGGGCGGTGCAGTCGTCGCACAAACACGCTCCGTCGTTTTGGTGATTTAGGTTACTGAAATGATAGGGTCAAGCGACTAAGTGCATCTGGTGGATGCCTTGGCGATCACAGGCGATGAAGGACGTGTAAGCCTGCGAAAAGCGCGGGGGAGCTGGCAATAGAGCTTTGATCCCGCGATGTCCGAATGGGGAAACCCCTCCGCAAGGAGATCCCTGACTGAATACATAGGTCAGTGGAGGCGAACCGAGTGAACTGAAACATCTAAGTAACTCGAGGAACAGAAATCAACCGAGATTCCGTAAGTAGTGGCGAGCGAACGCGGAACAGCCTGTACGTGTTATGGATTGTGTTAGTGGAAGGTTATGGAAAGGACCGCCATAGTGGGTGATAGCCCCGTACACGAAAACACATTCCAAGGACTAGGCGTACGAGAAGTAGGGCGGGACACGCGAAATCCTGTCTGAAGATGGGGGGACCATCCTCCAAGGCTAAATACTCGTGATCGACCGATAGTGAACCAGTACCGTGAGGGAAAGGCGAAAAGAACCCCGGGAGGGGAGTGAAATAGAACCTGAAACCGGATGCATACAAACAGTGGGAGCGGACTTGTTCCGTGACTGCGTACCTTTTGTATAATGGGTCAGCGACTTACGTTCAGTAGCAAGCTTAACCGAATAGGGGAGGCGTAGGGAAACCGAGTCCGAATAGGGCGTCTTAGTTGCTGGGCGTAGACCCGAAACCGAGTGATCTATCCATGGCCAGGATGAAGGTGCGGTAACACGCACTGGAGGTCCGAACCCACTAGTGTTGCAAAACTAGGGGATGAGCTGTGGATAGGGGTGAAAGGCTAAACAAACTCGGAGATAGCTGGTTCTCCCCGAAAACTATTTAGGTAGTGCCTCATGTATCACTTCCGGGGGTAAAGCACTGTTATGGCTAGGGGGTCATTGCGATTTACCAAACCATGGCAAACTCTGAATACCGGAAAGTGCGAGCATGGGAGACAGACGGTGGGTGCTAACGTCCATCGTCAAGAGGGAAACAACCCAGACCGCCAGCTAAGGTCCCAAATGATCAGTTAAGTGGTAAACGAAGTGGGAAGGCCTAGACAGCCAGGATGTTGGCTTAGAAGCAGCCATCATTTAAAGAAAGCGTAATAGCTCACTGGTCGAGTCGTCCTGCGCGGAAGATGTAACGGGGCTCAAACTGATAACCGAAGCTGCGGATGGGCACGTAAGTGTCCGTGGTAGGGGAGCGTTCTGTAGGTCTGTGAAGGTGTCTCGTAAGGGATGCTGGAGATATCAGAAGTGCGAATGCTGACATGAGTAGCGATAAAGCGGGTGAAAAGCCCGCTCGCCGAAAGCCCAAGGTTTCCTACGCAACGTTCATCGGCGTAGGGTGAGTCGGCCCCTAAGGCGAGGCTGAAAAGCGTAGTCGATGGGAAACGGGTTAAAATTCCCGTACTTTTGTGTAGTGCGATGTGGGGACGGAGAAGGTTAGGTCATCAGACTGTTGGAATAGTCTGTTTAAGCCGGTAGGCGTGAGGGGTAGGCAAATCCGCCCTTCTTTAACGCCGAGACGTGATGACGAGGGTCTACGGACCTGAAGTGACTGATACCACGCTTCCAGGAAAAGCCACTAAGCTTCAGCTACACAAGAACCGTACCGCAAACCGACACAGGTGGGCAGGATGAGAATTCTAAGGCGCTTGAGAGAACTCAGGAGAAGGAACTCGGCAAATTGATACCGTAACTTCGGGAGAAGGTATGCCTCTTAGAGTGTAGGACTTCGCGTTCGAAGCTTTGAGAGGTCGCAGAGAATCGGTGGCTGCGACTGTTTAACAAAAACACAGCACTGTGCCAACACGAAAGTGGACGTATACGGTGTGACGCCTGCCCGGTGCCGGAAGGTTAAGTGATGGGGTGCAAGCTCTTGATCGAAGCCCCGGTAAACGGCGGCCGTAACTATAACGGTCCTAAGGTAGCGAAATTCCTTGTCGGGTAAGTTCCGACCCGCACGAATGGCGTAACGATGGCCACACTGTCTCCTCCTGAGACTCAGCGAAGTTGAAGTGTTTGTGAAGATGCAATCTCCCCGCTGCTAGACGGAAAGACCCCGTGAACCTTTACTGTAGCTTTGCATTGGACTTTGAACAGACTTGTGTAGGATAGGTGGGAGGCTTTGAAGCCAGGACGCTAGTTCTGGTGGAGCCGTCCTTGAAATACCACCCTGGTGTGTTTGAGGTTCTAACCTTGGTCCGTGATCCGGATTGGGGACAGTGCATGGTAGGCAGTTTGACTGGGGCGGTCTCCTCCCAAAGTGTAACGGAGGAGTTCGAAGGTTACCTAGGTACGGTCGGAAATCGTGCTGATAGTGCAATGGCAAAAGGTAGCTTAACTGCGAGACCGACAAGTCGAGCAGGTGCGAAAGCAGGACATAGTGATCCGGTGGTTCTGAATGGAAGGGCCATCGCTCAACGGATAAAAGGTACTCCGGGGATAACAGGCTGATACCGCCCAAGAGTTCACATCGACGGCGGTGTTTGGCACCTCGATGTCGGCTCATCACATCCTGGGGCTGTAGCCGGTCCCAAGGGTATGGCTGTTCGCCATTTAAAGTGGTACGTGAGCTGGGTTCAAAACGTCGTGAGACAGTTTGGTCCCTATCTGCAGTGGGCGTTGGAAGTTTGACGGGGGCTGCTCCTAGTACGAGAGGACCGGAGTGGACGCACCTCTGGTGTACCGGTTGTGACGCCAGTCGCATTGCCGGGTAGCTAAGTGCGGAAGAGATAACCGCTGAAAGCATCTAAGCGGGAAACTTGCCTGAAGATGAGACTTCCCTGGAGGCTTGACCTCCCTGAAGAGTCGTTCGAGACCAGGACGTTGATAGGTCGGGTGTGGAAGCGCTGTGAGGCGTGAAGCTAACCGATACTAATTGCTCGTGAGGCTTGATCCTATCATTTGAGTGGCTTGGAGAATCCAAGGCGCGAAGATAGCGTGTGTGCGACACGATCAGATACCGAATATTCAGAATCAGAGAGGATCTCTGGTTCAGGCTTCTTGAGTTTGACCAGTTTATGTCTGGTGGCCATAGCGAGGTGGTCCCACGCCTTCCCATCCCGAACAGGACCGTGAAACGCCTTAGCGCCGATGATAGTGTGGCATTCGCCATGTGAAAGTAGGACACCGCCAGACGCCCATACGCAAAACCCCAGCTCAGACGAGCTGGGGTTTTTGCATTGTGCGCGCGGATCGCGCGACTTCCTGCCCGTTTCCATGAAAAACCCCGCCAGTTGCCTGGCGGGGTTTTTTTATTGCCGTGTCGCAGGGAAGCTCGTAGCTCAACCTGTTTCCAGGGCTTTTCTAATGACACGATGCCGCTTTCGGCACGCCTGTGCTATTTATTCTGATGCTTGACCGTCCTGCCGATTCAACAGCGTTCCAATGTCCTCCTCGTTCCATACCCTGATGCCATGTTGGCTCAGCAAGCTGGCGGCCACGCCTTGCCCCTCGCGCAGGCGCGATGAAAAACTGCCATCGTAAATCTGTCGATTGCCGCAAGATGGACTATTGGCTTTCAGCAAGGCCTGCGCGCAGCCGCTTTCTCTGGCGATTTCCAGCGCGCGCTGCGCGCCGGCGATGAATTCCTGGGTGACATCGGAGCCATTGCCGGTCCGGATTCGGGCTGTTCCATCCAGCACATCGTCGCCGGCACCGTCGATAATCTCCGCTGCCGGTCTGGGCGTGGGCAGCCCGCCCAGGCATTCCGGACAGACTGGGATCAGGTCCCAGCGTTGCCTCAGGGCTTCCCATTGCGGGCTGGAGAGCGGTTTGGATTGGCCATCGTAGCGTACAGGTTGCCCCAGCAGGCAGGCGCTGACCAACAGCGTCGGTTTCTTCATTTCAGCCTCGTTTCCAGCAAGTCAGCCAATTGTTGCACGGCTGGGCGGATAGCGTGATCGTCGATGCCGGCGTAACCCAATACCAATCCGTTGCGGTATGGGGTATCTAGGAAGTGGCGGGCCAACGGCCTGAGCCACAACAGGCGCTCGGCTGCGGCAGCCTGCAGTTCCCATTCATCAAAGCCGTCCGGCAGTTCGGCCAGAAGATGCATGCCGGCGTCGCCGCCATGAAGCGACATGGCGTGTCCCAGATATTGGTCTGCCGCATGCTTCAGCAGCTGCTGGCGGCGCTGGTACAGCTCGCGCATGTGTCGGATATGGCGGGCGAAATGCCCCTGCGCGATGAAGTCCGCGACGGCGGCCTGTTGCAGATAGCTGCCTTCGCCTTGCAACCTGGCCTGGCAGCGGCGGTAAGAATCGACTAATTCGGGGGGCAGCACCAGGTAGGCAAGCTTCAAGCTGGGGAACATGACCTTGCTGAAGGTGCCGAGATAGATCACTCGGCCATCCCGATCCAGGCTTTGCAACGCGGCCAGCGGGGCCGAGGCATAGCAGAACTCGCCATCGTAGTCGTCTTCTATTATCCAACTGCCGTGGCGGCGGGCATGCGCCAGCAGTTCCAGCCGGCGCGGCAGCGCCATCACTGCGCCGGTCGGATATTGGTGGGCCGGCGTGACATAGATGATGCGGGGAGGGGCCGCCTCCGGATCCGGACGCAAGCCTTGCTCGTCCACGCGGATGGCTTGGCAGCGGAGGCCGGCGGCCTGCATGGCGGCTTGCGCGCCAGCGTAGCCGGGCTCTTCCAGCCAGATGGCATCGCCTGGGTCGGCCAGCAACTGGGCCAACAGCGTCAATGCGTTTTGGGCGCCTGGGGCGATGATGATTTGTTCCGGTTCGCAGCGGACCGAGCGGGTCAGGTACAGATATTGGATCAGAGCGCTTTGCAATGCCGGGAGGCCTCCCTGATGTTGGTAATGCAGCCATTCCAGCGGCGCCGAGCGCTGTTGCCTGGCGAGGCACTGTTGCCATGCCTTGTGCGGGAACAGTTCCAGTTCAGGCAGGCCTGGCACGAAGGCGCCGAGCTTGCGGACCGGCAGCCGGCTGCTTGCGGTCAGGCGTTGGCCGCGCTGGGAGAGTGGGCGCGCAGGCGCGGTGGAATGGCTGGTTTGCGAGGTACTGTTGGTGAAGACGTCGCAGACGTAGGTGCCGGAGCCGTGGCGACTTTCCAGATAGCCTTCGGCTGCCAATTGGTCGTAGGCGGAGAGCACGGTATTGCGCCCCAGCTGCATGGCCTGGGCCAGCGCGCGGCTAGCGGGCAGTACGCTGCCGCCAGCCAGCCGGCGTTGGCCTATCAGTTCGCGCAGCTGGCGGTAGAGCTGTCGCGACAGGTGTTCGCCGTTGTCGCGCGCCAGCCTCGGCCTCAGGTAATCGGCTATCCAATCATTGTCCAAAGTGGTTCCGTCAGAATGAGAGAAGTGGAGCTATTTTCATGATGACTTTCCGCTTAGCATACCAGCATTGCCAAACAAACCAAGGAGTGGGCGCCATGATCAGCCAACAGGAGTTTTACGAGGCCAAGCTGGCCTATGAGATCGATGCCGCCGATGTCGCGCAAGCGCTTGCCGGCGGCGACCGGTCATTGCTGTTGATCGACACCCGCAGTGTTGAGGCGTTCGATCACGAAACCATACCCGGCGCATTGAGCCGCCCCCATCGGCTCATGACCGCGGAGAACACCGCCGATCTGCCGCGAGATATCACCTTGGTGGCATTTTGCGACGGCATAGGCTGCAACGGCTCGACCAAGGGCGCGTTGAGGCTGACCCAGCTAGGTTTCAAAGTGAAGGAGCTGCAGGGTGGCCTGGATTGGTGGAAGCGGGACGGCTATGCGACCACCCGAGACAAAGGCTGCGGCAAGGAGGTGTGCGATGCGTGTTGACTGGGATGCGTTGGCGCAGCCGGCGGAAGCGAATGCGAACGGCCAGATGGTGGGCATGCGGGTGGCGTGGCCAGGCGCGCGTCACCCGCCGCGCCAAACGCTGGAGGGCCGGTACTGTCGCGTGGAGCCGCTGGACAGGGCGCGGCACGGAGAGCAACTATTCGACGAACTGCATAAGATTCCAGGCGGCGCGAACTGGACTTACCTCAGTCATGGCCCTTTTCCTTGCCTGGAGGATTGGCTGCAGTGGGTGAGCGCGAATTCCCTGCGGGACGACCCGCAGTTCTATGCGATCGTCGACCAGGCGGATGGCGCGGCGATCGGCTTGTGCAGTTATCTGCGCATCGCGCCGGAAGATGGCAGCATCGAGGTGGGATTCTTGAATTTCTCGCCCAGATTGCAGCGCAGCCGGCAGGCGACCGAGGCGATGTACCTGATGATGCGCCGCGCTTTCGAGTTGGGCTACCGCCGTTATGAATGGAAATGCGACGCGCAGAATGCGCCGTCGGTCAAGGCGGCGCTGCGGCTGGGCTTCACCTTCGAGGGCCTGTTCCGGCAAGCGCGCGTCAACAAGGGCCGCAATCGCGACACGGCGTGGTTCTCTATCCTGGATGGCGAGTGGCCGGCGAGGCGCGCCGCATTGGAAGCCTGGTTGGATGAGGACAATTTCGACGCGGGCGGCAGGCAGCGAAGCCGTTTGTCGCAGATTGTTGCGGCGCAGTCGTAAATCGCGCGGCGGGCTTCTAGCCTGAGGATGGCGGCGCTACAATAGATGCTTGTAAACGTAGATAGTGTTGCCTGATGAAATCCCTGCCGCGCAATGCCCGTATTCGGGGCGAGCCTTACCTGCCCAACCGCTTCATTTTCGGCGATGCCGTCGACGAGCAGGGGCTGGAGGGCGCCGAGTATCTGGTGCATACCGAATCCCCCGCCTTTGTCTGCCGCCTGGTAGGCAATGACGATACCGACTTTCCCGGCCGCGAACGCGATGGCCTGGCCAGCGCGGTGTTGTTCGACGAGGAGGAGAATCTCACCGTCTATGTCTGCAATCTGCGGCTGAAGCTGTTCGACTTCAATTTCTACGACGAGATCGAACCCAGCGTCGGTGAGCTGCAGGAAATCTGCGACGAGGCGATGCGCGTTTATCAGCGCCTGCACAAGGCTTACGCCGACCGCGACGCGGCCGGCCCGGAGCCGCGCGAAATGCGCGCCGGTCCGACCAAGCCCTTGCCGCCGGCCGAGCGCCAGCAGGCGGTCGGCAGGTTGGCGGAACAAGCGCGCCAGGCGGTGGGCAAGCCCATGGAGTTGGCGCAACTGGCGGCCGCGGTGCAAATGGCGCTGATGGCCGGCGACCAGGCGGTGTTCACCGAGGCGCAGCTGTCGCTGATGGCGGAGCCGGCCGCGCGCCAATTGCTGGTGGGCTGCGCGCGCGACACCGTGGCCTTTCCCGAGGTGATGCGCAAGGACGGCAATGTGGTGTCGTTCGAATTGTGGGCGTTGCCGTTCGCCTTTTCCCGCAGCCAGGGCGGAGTCTGGTGGCATTTCCCGAGGCTGGAGTCGCTGGAGGTGGCGCTGGCCGACGCCTTGGAGGTGCCGGAAAAGTCCATTTTGTGGATTTCCCCGACCCTGTTCACCGTGGACATGCTGAACGAGCGCGCTTGCCAGGATCTGGTACAGCTGGCGCAGGTGATGGATGCCGGCTGCGATTTCGCGCCGCTGGATCCGGAGTCGTCGCGGGCAACCTTTGAGGCGGCGAGCAAAACCTCGGAGCCGCAGCTGGTGATGAGCTGGATTCCATTCCTGGTCGAGCGCGGCGCGCTGCCGCCGGAGCGCGCGCGCCGCCTGGCGCGCCGCGCGCTGGATGCGGCGATGCCGCTGGTGCAGCAGGCGATCGCCGCCGAAATGGAGTATGGCGAAGCCGAGCTGTTCGCGCCGCTGCCATGGTGGGAGGCCCTGTCCAGCGGCATGCGCGCCTGGAACCGCAAGCGCCTGGGCATTTCGGTGGCGCTGTTGGCGACGAGCCAGGGCGGCATCGAGCAGTTGGAAGCGGTGGCCGAGTATCAGCCGGAGATTCAGGGCTACGAGGTCGGACTGCGCGTGAAAGGCAGCGAAGAAATCGCCGCCCGCGTGCCGTGGCTGGTGGTGCCGGACGTGGCTCCCGACCGCGACGCGAGCTGGCGCGATCTGGCCGACTGCCTGAAGGATGCGGGCATTCCGCTGTCGCAGAGTGTCGCGCGGCTGCATTGAGCGGCCCCGCCTGCGGGCGTGCCAAAAACAAAAGGGGCCATAGGCCCCTTTTGTTTTGCGCGGCTATTTCTGCCAGTAGGTTTTGACGTTGACGAATTCGTACAGGCCGAATTCGGACAGCTCGCGGCCATAGCCCGACGCCTTGACGCCGCCGAAGGGCAGCCGCAGGTCGGAACTGGTGTGGCGGTTGATGAATACGCTGCCGGCCTCGATCCGGCGCGCCAGTTGCCAGGCGCGCTCATTGTCGGCGCTGTAGATGCTGGCGCCCAGGCCGAAGGGCGTGTCGTTGGCCAGGCGGATCGCATCGGCCTCGTCCGTCGCGCGCAGTATGCTGGCGACCGGGCCGAACACTTCTTCATGGTAGACGCGGCAGTCCGGATTGACGCGATCCAGCACGGTGGCGGGATAGTAAAAGCCTGGCGTATGCGGCATCTGGCCGCCCAGCCTCAGTTCCGAGCCATGATGACAGGCATCCAGCACTTGCGCGTGCAGGGCCTCCCGCAGATCGGCGCGGGTCAGCGGCGACAGGGTGGTGGCCGGGTCGCGGGGATCGCCGGCGCGCAATTTGGAGGCTTCGCCGCAGAAGGCTTCGACGAAGGCGTCGGCGATTTCCGGGACCACGATCATCCGCTTGGCTGCGTTGCAGCTCTGGCCCGCGTCGCGGAAACGGGAGTTGGCGGCGTCGCGCGCAGCGGCCTCGATATCCGCGTCGGCGAGCACGATGAAGGGGTTGCTGCCGCCGAGTTCCAAAACCGTCTTCTTCAGGTGGCGTCCTGCCAGCGAGGCGATCGCGCGGCCGGTCTGGGTGGAGCCGGTGAACGCCACGGCATCGCATTGGCGGATCGCTTCCTCCACCAGCTCGGTTTCAATCCAGGCGATGTCTAGCACGCGCAGGCCCGCCTGTCGGACGATGTCCAGCAGCAGCTGGCTGCATTGCGGCACCGACGGCGCCGGCTTCACCAGGCAGGCGTTGCCCGACATCAGCGCGGGGATGGCGAAGCGCAGCACCTGCCATACCGGGTAGTTCCAGGGCATGACCGCCAGGACCAGGCCCAGCGGTTCGAAGGCCACGCCGCTGCGGCTGGCCTGGGTGGCGATGCGCAGCGGCTGCAGCAGTTCGGGCGCCAGTTCCGCGTAATAGCGTATCAACTGAGCCGACTTGTCTATTTCCGCCAGGCATTCCGATGTGCGCTTGCCTACCTCCAGCGTAACCAGGTCAGCCAGGGCCTCCCGCTGCTGCGACAAGAGATCCGCCAGGCGCAGCAGGCGTTTTGCTCGCTGCTCTACGTTCAAATCCGCCCACGCGCCTTGGGCATCGCGCAGTTGCCGCAGGCTGACTTCCAGGGCGGACGGGTTCCAGGAGGGACGGGTGAAGCACACTTCGCCGGACGAGGGATTGCAACTGGTGAAGGCGGTCATGGTCTGAAGGGGGCAAAGACTTTACTGTAACAAAAAATCATGACTGTGATGGTGGAATGGGCATGATTCGATTGTTGTTTCCACGCCTACGCTAGACAAGTTTCCTCCAATTTTTCCTGTCCTATTTGTCAGATTCAGTTATTTCGGTCTGGTCTTAAATTTCTCCTGCCTTTACGAACTGATAATAGGAGGTTGAAATGAAAGATTTTTTTCCGCTGCAACAAGGTGGACTGGTACTGGAGTGGGTCAATACTGAAACTAAGCTGCGACAGTTGTGGGCGTTCCGTCACAGAATCTTCCGGGAACAGCTGCAGTGGGTGCCCTTATGCGAGGACGGTTTCGATCGGGACGCATACGATGATTTTTCCGACAACTTGGTATTGTGCCGGGATGGCGAGGTCGTCGGCGCGATACGGTTGACTACCGGAGAGCATCCTTTCATGTTGGAGGAAGAGTTCTCGCGCTTGCTGGCGCCGGGCGAGCGGATAGGCAAGGGGGCGGAATATTCGGAAATCACCCGACTGGCCGTGGACAGGGAAGCGCTGGGCGCGCGCGAGTCCATCATGGCGGCCAGATTGCTCTATCTGGGCGCGTGGCTGTGGTCCCAGGTTCAGGGCGTGCGCTGGATGTATTTCGTCGTGGAGCCGGTGTTTTACCGGCGCCTGGTGATGATGGGCTTCCCCATCGTGCCGGTAGGCATACCCCGCCCACTGGATGGCGGGGTGATGTCGATGACGGGCTTGCTGGACTGGAGGCAGGCGAAAACCGAGCTTATCCGTTCACTAACTCGCGGGGTGTCATCGCCAAGTGCATGCCAAGCACTATGGCATGAGTACGATTATTCGCATTGAGCTTGCGGATCACATTGGCGACGTGAAACTTCACCGTTCTCTCGCTGATGTTGAGGATGGTGGCGATTTCCCAGTTGGTCTTGCCGCGGCTCATCCAATGGAAAATGTCGTATTCGCGTTGCGATAGCGGCATATTGCTGGGCGATGCCGGCGGCAGGTTGGCGATCCGGACCGCTGCCTGATGCAGATGGGGCGTCAGGCAGTTCAGCATGGCGACCAAGGCCGCGTTGCGTCCGGGTTCCTTTCCGCCGATGGACAGGATGCTGCCGACGTTGTTGCGGTCGGAGGCCGCGCTGAACGTGATGCCGCTGCCCATGCCGTTGCTGGAGGCTTCCGCGATGAAGCGCTTTTCCTCCGAGCCTTTGGCGCGGCTGAAGCGCTCTTCCCAGATGACCGGTCCCTGGCCCAGGTGGATGCGCATGATGGGATCGTGCTGGGCGAAGTTTTCCTGGGAGTACTGGTTGAGCCAGTCGGATGGGTAGCTGACGTTCAGAACCTTCTCCATTCTCTGGATCTGATTCTGGTTGTTCAGGCGTCCCAATACCAGAATGATGCGGTCGGACGGGGCCTGGCTCAGGATGTTGTCAAGGAAGGCCTTGAGCTCGCCCTCGGTTTCGATATGCCCGGCCATGTGAATCCACTCCAGCAATGTCCATTGCTGCGACGCGGTGAGGCCGGCCGGGAGCGGTCTTGCATTGATGGGTTTTGAAGTCACCATGAGCGGGTCTTCCTTGTTCTTGGTTCTGTGTGTCGCAGATAGTGCCCCACATGCTTGTTGCATGTAAGACCCTGCGGATTTGAATTCATATGAATTGTTGCTTTTTCGTCATTGAGTATACCAAATTTGTAAGAGTATGAATCCTAGGAAAATTACTGATATTTCATCATTTTATTTGTCATAACCTCATTCGTTACAAATAGAAACATGTTTGCAATGGAAAATAATTTGACTTTTTTTGAATTGCGAGAATGGTGTGAGCATCCGGTCCGAAATAGAGCGAAATGAGATAGTTGCATTAATATCATTATTCTCTAATGTAGAATTGCACCTGTTTGACTGAGGCGCCAGCAAGGCTGGGTGTCGCATTTCAGGTTCATGTGAACGTCATAAATTGTAAGCGGAAGCTAATAAATTCTGGCAAGCGAACGCTTTAAAGCGCATAATTGGAACGCATAAAATAATTGATTAAGCAGGCTGGCTTCGTCCGGGGACCGGCTGATGCGCATCGGGGATGTAAGGTTGGCAGTCGACGCGGCCAAAGTGGTGGATAGCATTTGAGATTAAACTATATTCTTTAATATCGTGCAGAATTGATGTAAGCTGTTTTAAATAAAACAGCTCCAATTCTGTGAACGATCCCACGGTTTGCCAGACCAAGCAGTTAGGCAAACATGCATGGATCGCTTCAGGAATCGCCCCGCTTATGGATACCTTGAAAGCACTGATGGTCTTCATGACCACTGCCGAGAACGGCAGTTTTTCCGACGCCGCGCGCAAGCTTGGCGTTTCGCCTGCCGCCATCAGCCAGAGCATCGCCAGGCTGGAGCAGGAACTGGAAGTGCGACTGTTCAACCGCACCACGCGCCAGTTGACCCTGACCGAGGACGGCAGGCGCTTCTACGCGCAGTGCCGGGGTCCGGTCAACAACCTGGACTCCGCGATCAATCAGCTGAAGGCCAGCCGCGACGAGCCGGCAGGCCATCTGCGCGTCAGCATGCCCAACTCTTTCGGCCGCCGCTTCATCTTGCCCATCATGGGCGAGTTCTGCGAGCGCTATCCGAAGGTGAGGGTGTTCTTCGGTCTGGACGACCATTTCAGCGATCTGATCGAGGACGGCTACGATGTCGGCGTGCGCACCGGCATGATGCCGGACAGCCGCATGGTGGCGCGCAATCTGGCGCAGATGCCGCTGTACGTGGTGGCGTCGCCCGAATACTGGGATCAGCATGGCCGTCCGTCCTCTCCCGAGGAACTGAGCGGTTACGACTGCATCAACTTCCAGTTTCCCACTTCCGGCCGCCTGTTCAAGTGGGAGTTCGACCGCAAGGGCGAACGCATTCCGCTGGAGGTCAACGGCACTTACACGCTGAACGACATGGAGGCGGTGGCCGAGCTGGCGCGCCTCGGCATGGGTGTCGCGCAGCTGCCGGGCCACGAGGTGGTGCACCTGATCCGCAGCGGCGAGCTGGAGCCGGTGTTGACCGACATGGTGTCGCTGGAGCGTTCGATCTACATCTGCTTCCCGCACCGCGACCACATCGCGCCGCGCACCCGCGTCTTCGTCGATTTCGTGGTGGAGAAGCTGGCCGACCATCCGGACATCATGGCGGATCTGCCTGGACTGGACCTGTCTGCCAAGCGCAGCGCGCTGCAACAGAGCGTGGGCGTGCTCTGACCGGCATCTCCCTCCGATAAGAACCGGCGCCTTGGCGCCGGTTTTTTCATGGCCGGACGGCGCAGCCTTCTCCGACCACCCGGTCCCGCCCCGCCTGCTTGGCGGCGTACAAGTGCATGTCGGCGCGATGGACCAGGCTGTCCGGCGTGTCGTCGTCGGACAGCGTCGCCACGCCTATGCTGGCGGTGACGCGGGCGACTGCGCCGAAATCGGTCTCGCGCAGCAGCTGGCCGATGTTTTCGGCCAGCGTCAGCGCGCCGGCCTGTTCGGTTTCCGGACAGATGATGATGAACTCCTCGCCGCCCCAGCGGGCGACGGTGTCGAGCTGGCGCGCCCTTTGGCGCAGCGCCTGGCCGAAGCGCTGCAGCACCATGTCGCCGGCAAGATGGCCGTGGCTGTCGTTGATGTGCTTGAAGTGGTCGAGATCGAGCAGCAGCACCGAGTAAGGTCGTCCCGAGCGGTAGCTGCGTTCGGTCTCGCGCTGCAGCGCCTGGTTGGCGCGACGGCGGTTGGCCAGGCCGGTGATGTCGTCGCGCTCGGCCTGGCGGCGCAGCGCCTTCAGCAACTGGCGCGCCTCGCGCAGGCGGCGGACGGCGAACCAGGTCATCGATAGCGCCATTGTGAAGCTGAGCAGCAGCACTTCGTCCAGCTGGGATGTCGGGTGCTGGTGCAGCCAGACATCCAGCTTCTCGAACAGATCCCAATCCACGAACAGCAGATAGCAGCCCAGGTTGAGCAGCAGGATCAGGATCAGCTCCTTGCGTATGCGGCGGGCGCTGAACGGCCAGGGAGTCATGATGCCCTTGAGGGGAGGCGGACTATTTTCTTGCTAGTCCATCGCGTCCTCAGGGGCAAGCGGGCCGTTTCAGACGGCCATCATCCCCGCCAGCGGCGTCTGGCTCCAGTCCACGCTGTCCAGCAGGTTCTTGACGATCAGGCCCAGCTCGGTGTCGCCTTCTATGGCCAGCTTGCGCTGGAAGAACAGCGTGTCCGGATCCTCCTCGCGCAGCATCATGCGGGCGAAGTCGCAGCCGTTGGCGCTCAGCCGCAGATCGGGCTCGGCGTCGCTGGTGGTGAAGGCGCCGCCGCTGGCGGCGAAACGCAGGCGCAGCCCGGCATCCTTGATGTGCACTTCGAAACGCTTGCCGTCGAGCAGGTCCATGTCGACCGGCAGCACGCCGCGCCGCTTCAGCAGATTGAGCAGGGAGGCCAGCAGCCAGCTGGGCGGGGTGGCGGGCAGCCGCGACAGCAGGCGGGCGCCGGCGGCGGGGAAGGTCAGTTCTGGCACGCGCATCAGCGGGTCTCCTCCAGGGCGTGGATGCCGGCCTGGCCGCGCCAGTAGCCGTCCACGAGTTCGCCGGGCGCCTGGGCGCGCAGCCCGTCCAGCAAGCCATCCGCGCCGGCCAGGCCGTCCAGCCGCTGACGGAAAGCCCGGACTACGGCGTCGGTGTCTCGCGCCTGCGGGCTGATCCGCAGCCGGCTGGCGCCGGCGGCGTGCATCTCCTCCAGGTGGGGCAGCAGCGCTTGGCAGCCGTCCGACATGGTCTGGATGCCGTTGATGGCCAGGAAGTGCTGGCCTTCGCGGGTGTCCAGCCTGAGGCCGTCTGGGTGCTCCAGGCAGCGGAACTGGCAGTCGTCCTTGTTCAGGTTGTAGTGGCGGGCGGTGAAGCAGCGGGAAGACAGCGCCAGCGGCAGCCGCCCCCAGGCGAACACCTCGGTGTCGATCTCCAGTTGCTGGCTCCGGGCGGCAGCCAGCAGCGCGGCCAGCGTGTCGCGGCCCATTTCCACCGGCGGCAGCCAGCGGTAGGCGCCCAAGCGGCGCATCAGCGCCAGCGTGTCGGCGTTGTAGATGTTGAGGTGGGTGCCGGCGACGAAGGGCAGCTTCTTCTCGCTGGCCAGCCGCACCGCGCCGAGGTCGTTGGCCTCGATGGCCACCTGGCCGTTGTCTACCATCTTGCGCAGCCGCTTGAGGTCGGATTCGCTCTCAATCAGCGCCTGGCAGGACAGCACGACTTCGCGGCCGGTCGCGCCAAGGTCGGCGGCCAGCGAAATCCAGTCCTGGCCGCGCAGCTGCTGGCGGCGGCCGCACACCACTTCGCCCAGATACAGGGTGTCCAGCGGCCAATCGGCGGCTTCGGCGTAAAAACGGAGGATGTCGTCGCGGCTCCAGAAGAACAGCACCGGGCCGAGCGACAGTTTCAGGGGAATGGGATTCATGCGGATATCCATGCTGCAGGTTCACTTCCACGGGCGATCGTAGGCGCCCAGCGTCTGCTGGTGTCCTTCCGCCACCTTGCTCAGCGCCTGCTGCCAGGCGGGCTGGACCATGAAGCGGTGCCGCTCGCGGCCGGCGGCGTCCAGCGCCTCGCGCAGCGCGCGGGTCACCTGGGCGACGTAGGCCGGGCTGCGCTGGCGGCCTTCTATCTTGATCGCGGCCACGCCCATTTCCAGCAACTGCGGCAGCACCGCCAGCACGTTGAGGCTGGTGGGTTCCTCCAGCGCGTAGTAGGTGTCGCCCTGGACCTCGAAGCGGCCTTTGCACAGGGTCGGGTAGCCGGCAGGCTGGTCCAGGCCGTACTGGTCGATCAGGATGCCGGACAAACGCGCGTCCAGGCTGGACGGCGTGTTCTGCCACTGCACGTACTTGGCCGGCGAGCAGACGCCGTGGCTGTTCGGCGATTCGCCGGTGGCATAGCTGGACAGCAGGCAGCGGCCTTCCACCATTACGCACAGGCTGCCGAAGCCGAACACTTCGATCTCGACCGGGCTGTGTTCGATCACCTTCCTGACCTGGTCCAGGGTCAGCACGCGCGGCAGCACCGCGCGCTGGATGCCGAACAAGTCGTGCGCCAGCTTCAGCGCCTCGTGGTTGGTGGCGGAGCCCTGCACCGACAGGTGCAGCCGCAGGCCGGGATGGCGGCGGCTGGCGTAGTCCAGCAGGCCGAGGTCGGCCAGGATCACGGCGTCCACGCCCAGGTCCGCCGCCTGGTCCACCGCGCGGCGCCAGCGGCTGATGTCGCCGCCCTGGGCATAGGTGTTGATCGCCATCAGCACCTGGCGGCCGCGTTCGTGCGCGTAGCGGATGCCGATGCGGGCGGTGTGCTCGTCGAAATTGAGGCCGGCGAAGTTGCGGGCGTTGGTGTCGTTTTTCAGGCCGAAGTAGACGGTGTCGGCGCCATGGTCGACGGCGGCCTTGAGCGCGGGCAGGCTGCCCGCCGGACACACCAGTTCCGGCAGTTTCTGACTGGCTGGCATGGGAAAGTCGCAGATAGGGGAAATGCGGGGACAGTAGCAGATGGGCGCCTGGCTGCCCTTGTTTTGGGTCAAGGAGCGCCGGTCGCGCCATCGGGGGCGGCCAATCCAAGCTCGCGCAGGACCCGGACCACGACGCGCCAGCGCAGGCCAGGCAGGCGGTGCGGCAAGAAAGCGCAGCGAAGGATTCGCGGCCTGGTCAGCGGCTCTTCGGCGCGGCCAGGCTCAGCGTGAGGTTTTCGCCCTGGCTGTCGGTCCAGCTCACGTCCACCCGGGCATTGTCGCCGCTGGTGTCGCTGCGGCAGTTGAAGCGGGCCAGCGTGCCGCTGGCGGCGGCCGGCGCATAGCTGCTTTGGCTGCAGTCGGAGGGCTTGCCGGTTTTCCACTGTTCCAGGGTCGCCTGGGCCAGATTGGTGGCGGTGTTGTAGTCGTTGGCGGCGATCTGGCTGTGCAGCAAAGCGGTCTCCAGGCGCAGCAGGCCCAGCGCGCCCACGGCCAGCACCAGCAGGCTGATCATCATTTCCAGCAGCGTGAAGCCGCGCGGGGCCCGGGTTTTCATGTGTCCATCCAGCTGTAGGGCAAGGCTTTCAAACGGCCTCCGCCGCCCTGGCCGCCGCCGTCGGGCGGCTCGTCCGGCCGGAACGAGTCGGGCAGCCCGCGCAGGTCTATCGTGGTGCTGGCGCTCCATTGGTGCGGCCGCGAACCTTGGGCGCCGGCTTGCGCCAGCGCGCTGACATAGCCGTGTATGGTGGTGCTGCCGCTGGAAAACAGCTGGTTGCCGGCCCAGACATTGCCGAATACCCGGCTGGACGAGCCCAGCGTGATGTCGCCGCCGCGGAAGCGGCCGTTGACGTAACCGCCGGCCAGCAGCACCGCATTGCCTACCGGGCGGCCCTTGAACGCCCCGCCCTGGCAGTCGTCATCCGGGTAAAGATTGGGAAAGTCGGCATTGGCGCAGACGCCGACGGCGCCGGCGTAGTTGACCGCGTAACTGACGTGCTGGCCGCTGGTGGCGATGCCGCCGCTGGCGATGAAGGTGTTGTGGTAGGTGCCGTTGCCCACTTCCAGGTCGCCGTCGAACCACAGCACGCCCGGCGCGAAGGTGACGCCGTCCAGCTTCCACTGGCCGGGCCGGCTGCCGGCGAAGCAGTCGTTCTGCGGCGAATGCCCCTTGCAGATCAATGTGGCGGGCGCGCGGCAGACGCCGTTCGCGTCGGTGGCGCGGCACAGGTAGTTGGGCAGCTGCTTGTCCGGATCCCGGCCCAGCCGGTATTCGCCGTCGGCCAGGCCGTGGATCTTGCGCACCGTCACCCGTACGCCGCCGTCGGCGGCATGGGTGAACACGTAATGGGCCTGGCCGCGGTAGTCGTAGGCGTCCAGCCGCGGCCGTTTCAGCTCCAGCCGCGGCACCGGCTGCAGATTGAGCTTTAGGCCCGGCTGGAACGCGATGCGGATGTCGGGGTTGCCGGCATTGTAGCTGGCCCTGCCGGCGACGGTGGCGGCAAGGGGCGCGCCCCAGCCTTGCACGTTCAGGTCTCCCTCGGCGCGCAGCGCGTCCAGCGAGCCTACCTGGCGGATGTCGACCCTGCCCTCGGTGTCGAGCTTGCCGAAGCGGGCGCCGCCCATCGCGATGTCGACGTCGCCCTTCACTTCGGCCTGGGCCACCGCGGGGCTGACGCCCGGGCTGCTGAGGAAGGCGGCCTTGCCGTTGACCCGCGCCAGCTCGCTGATGGCCGCGTCGCCGCGCAGGGTCAGGTTGCCCAGCGCCTTCACCGTCTGATATCGGCCGTTGCTCAGCTCGATATTGCCGTTGGCGTACAGCGTGCCTATGGTTTGCGAACCGGTGACGATGATGTCGCCGGTGCTTTGCAGGGCGGCGATGCCGTCCACCGTGCCGCTCAGCGTCACCGTGCCGTCCACCGTCATCTCCACCGGCTTGTCGCCAATCAGGTTGATCGCGCCGCTCAGGTCCAGATTGCCGACCAGGGTCAGCGCCTGGTTCGAGCCGCCGCCGTTGTCGGTCTGGAGGAAGTCCCGCTGCACGGTGACGAGGTGGCCGTCGTAGCGGCCGGTGCTGCGCAGCCGTACCCGGTTGGGCGGGATGGTTTGCTGTTTGAGCGCGAAGCGCGGGTTGTCCGCCGGCAGCGGGCGGCCCTGCGCCAGCGCCAGGCTGCCCTGGCGCAGCCCTTCCTCGGCGTAGTCCAGCGCCTGGTGGTAGCGGTGCTGGTTCTGCGCGTTGGCGTGGATCAACACCAGCTGGCGCGAGGCGGCCAGCAGCACCAGGCTGGCGATCGCGAGCAAGGTCAGCACCGCGAACAGCGTGGTCAGCCCCGCAGATCGACGCTTCATGGCCCCTTGACCTCGGGCTGGTTGCGCAGCGTCACGCTGGTGCGGATGTCCAGCCTTTCTTCGCCGGAACCCTTGGCCGCGCGCGCGCTGACGGCGATGCCGATCGCGCTGCCGCCGGCTTCGGAACGAAAGCTCAGCATGTCGACCACGCCGATGTCGGGCTTGCTCAGGTCGTCCCAGCCGCTGGGCGCGTCGCAGTTCCAGTCGGCCTTGCCGCTGCTGCGCCGCTGGATGCGTTGATTGCTCAGGCGGAAGGCGAAGTAACGGAGGCTGGGCGTGACGGAGGGCGTGGCCGGATTGTCGTAGCCGTAGAGCAGGCAGCTTCCGTCTCGCTCGATGAACAGTTCGCGGTAGGGATTGTCTTCTTCCGCGCCGGAACCGTTCCAGAAACCGGCGCGGCGAAGTTCCATCGCCATCAGCGACAGCGACGCGTCCATCATCGCGCCCAGCTGCGCCTGGCGGCGCTCGCGGCTCTGCTCGCCCAGCAAGCTGACCAGCAGGCCGGACACGATCAGCAGCAGCAGCAGGCCTATGGTCATGCTGACCAGCAGCTCCAGCAGGCTGATGCCGCGCGCGGATTTCATGGGCAGCGGGCCTCGCCGACGATGACCAGGCCGGTGGGCAGCAACTGCAGATCCGCCGGCCGGCAGCCGGAGCGGCTGAGCCGCAGCCGCAGTCCGCCGATCAGCGCGCCGCCAGGGGTTTCCGGCAGGCCGCGCAGCGGCGTGAAAACCAGCTGCAGCGGCAGCGGATCGGCCATGTCCAGCGCGATGCCGGCATGCTCGGCGCTGCCTACGCACAGCAGATCGCGGACGGTGTCGCATTGATCTTTTGCGCTGCTTTCCGATACCCGAAGCAGCCAGGCGGCGCCGTCGCGGCTGAAGGTCACCCATATCTTTTTCTGGCGGGTGGAGGCGCTCTTGCGCGCCAGCTGCAGCCCGCGGTCGATATCGTCCAGCGCGCCCTGCAATTGCTGGCGGGCGATCCAGCGGCCCAGCGCCGGCAACGCCTGGGTCAGCAGCACCAGCGCCAGAGCCAGCACCACCATCAGCTCGATCAGGGTGACGCCCCGCTGCGCGCGACGCATCATCGCCCCCAGCAGGCCGGCGGCGTCAGGCTGACCGTCTGCTGCCGCTGGGTGAGGGTGAGGGTCTGGCAATCGCGGTCGCCGGCCTGGGCGCCGCCGGGCTTGGCCGTGGCCTGGACGTAGAAGTCGGACGCCGGGTTGTCCCCGGGCCTGATGCCTGTTTCGAGCTGGTAATGCCCCTGGGCGCTGGCGCCGCCGACGTAAGGCGTTTTCAGGTCGGCCAGCCTGGCGGCGTAGCCGGCGTTGAAGCCCCGGTAACGCAACTGGGCCTGCTGCAGCTGGTACAGCGCGTCCAGCGCATCGCTGCGGCGGCTGCGCTGCATGTAGCTCTGGTAGGACGGAACGGCGACGCCGGCCAGGATGGCCACCACCGCCAGCGCGATCAGCAACTCCAGCAGCGAGAAACCGCGGGGGGATAAAGAGGCGGGAAGATCGCGGTTCATCTGGCGGCGGACTCCGGGGACGGGTTGGGGGGCTGCATCGCGCGTCCCTACTGTGTCCTAGAAGCCGCGGCCGGCGCAGTCAAGCCGGCGGGCCGGATCAGAGCAGCGGCAGCGCCAGCTTGGTCTTGGCCACCAGCACGATGTAGAGCACCGTCGCCAGCGCGGCGACGAAGGCCGCCGCCCGCCGCCGCGGCGTGGCGCCGCGCAGCGCGATGCTGCCCAGAACCACGTAGGCGACCAAGCCGGCGATCTTGGCCAGCAGCCAGGGGCTCTGCAGGATCGGCCAGCCGCCCATCGCCACCAGCGCGATCGCGCAGGCCAGCAGCAGCGTGTCGATCACGTGCGGCAGGATGCGCAGCGGCTTGTTTTGCAGCAAGTGGCCGCGGCCGCCCAGCACCAGCGCGCCGCGGGCGGCGAACAGCAGGATGGACAGGTAGGCGAAGCCCATGTGGGCGTGCTTGACGATCAGGTAGGGGTACATGTCGGTCCGACGGTTGAGGCGCAGCGCGCGCCGATGCCGGCCATGGTACACGGCGCGCGCGGCGTTTTGTAGCGCGCTCGGGAAGGCGGGGCGGAACGGAAAAGCGCAATGTCATTATCATCGCCGTATTGAATGCCATCCGCGGGTGACGGGCATTGACGGGCGTCAATCGCCGCCGGTTCGCCGGCCGGCCGCCGCGCGATGCTACAATCCGGCCATAATCCGCATCCAGGCGCGCGCACCCATCCCATGCTGTTTCTCTACCAATCCAACCGTCTCGAGCAACTGGGCGAGCTGTTCTGCGGCATGACCCAGGCGATGCCGCTGGCCGACCCGTTCGCGGCCGAGACAGTGATCGTGCAGAGCCGGGGCATGGGGCGCTGGATCACGCTGGACGTCGCGCGCAAGGCCGGCATCGCCGCCAACATCGATTTCGCGCTGCCCGCGGCCTTCGCCTGGCGGCTGATGCAGAAGGTGATGCCGGATCTGCCGCGCAAATCGGCCTTCGTGCCCGAAGTGCTGGCCTGGAGGCTGCTGGCGCTGTTGCCGTCGCTTTCCGGCGAGCCGTTCGGCCCGGTGCTGCATTACCTGGAGGGCGGCGAGGCCGCGGCTTTCGAGCTGGCCGGCAAGATCGCCGACATCTTCGACCAATATCTGGTGTTCCGCCCGGACTGGATTCGCGCCTGGGAGGCCGGCGAGCTGCTGGGCCTGGGCGAGGACGAGGCCTGGCAGGCCTCGTTGTGGCGGCGGCTGGCCGAAAGCGACCCGGGCCGCCACCGGGTGCGGATGCTGGACCAGTTCTTCGCCGATCTGAAGCCCGAGCACCTGCCGCCACGGGTAACGCTGTTCGGCATCGCCAGCCTGGCGCCGATGTACCTGGCGCTGGTCAAGCGGCTGTCCCAGCTGACCGATGTCTGCCTGTTCACGCTGAACCCATGCGAGGCCTACTGGGGCGACATCGTCGACGCGCGCCGGCTGCTGAAGCTCAGGCAGGCCGGCGACCTGTTCGCCACCCAGGGCCATCCGCTGCTGTCGTCGCTGGGCAAGCAGGGCAGGGACTTCTTCGAGCTGATCGCCGAGGACGCCGAGCTGGACGCCAAGCCGCTGTTCGCCGCGCCCAAGGGCGACGGCCTGCTGGCCCGGCTGCAGCGCGACATCCTGCAGCTCAACGATCCGTCGCAACTGCCGCGGCCTTTCGATCCGGCCGACGCCTCGATCGAAGTGCACGCCTGCCATGGCCCGATGCGCGAGCTGGAGGCGCTGAAGGACAGGCTGCTGGCGATGTTCGCCGCCGACCCCAAGCTCAGCCCGGCCGACGTGGCGGTGCTGACGCCGGACATCAACGCCTACGCGCCGTACATCGACGCGGTGTTCGGCCGCCGCGACGACGCGCCCAACATTCCGTACAGCATCGCCGACCGCCGCGTCGAGCGCGAGCAGCCGCTGCTGTCCACCTTCGCCGCCGTGTTGAAGCTGGCCGATTCCCGCTTCGCCGCCGACGAGGTGCTGGCGCTGTTCGACTGCCCGGCGCTGCTGGCGCGCTTCGATCTGGCCGACGCCGATCTCGCCTTCATCCAGGACTGGGTGCGCGACGCCGGCATCCGCTGGGGGCGCGACGCCGCGCACAAGGCGTCGCTGGGCCTGCCGGCCGAAGCCGCCTATACCTGGCGCTGGGGACTGGACCGCCTGCTGTTGGGCACCGTGCTGCCGCCGGCGCTGGCCGGCGACGACGCCGGGCTGTTCGCCGGCCTGCTGCCTTACACCGCGGCCCAAGGGCAGCTGGGCGAGACGCTGGCGCGCTTCGCCGGCTTCTACGACGCGCTGGACGCGCTGGCGGACGCGTGGTCGCAGCCGGCCGCGCCGCAGCAATGGGCGCAACGCTTCCACCAGGCTTGCGACCGCCTGTTCCTGGCCGAAGGCGACGACGAGGCGGCGCTGGAGCTGCTGCGCGAGGCCTTGGCCGAATTGGCCGAGAACGCGGACCTGGCCGGCTTCGGCCAGCCGGTGGGCCTGGCGGTGGCGCGCGACTGGCTGCTGCGCAAGCTGTCCTCGTCTTCGGCCCAGGGCTTTTTGTCCGGCGGCGTGACTTTCTGCGCGATGGTGCCGATGCGCTCGATACCGTTCCAGGCGCTGTGCCTGATCGGCATGAACGACGGCGCCTACCCGCGCGACGAGCGGCCGGTCAGCTTCGACCTGGTGGCGCGCAATCCGCGCCGCGGCGACCGCTCGCGCCGCTTCGACGACCGCTATCTGTTCCTGGAGGCCATCCTGTCCGCCCGCGGCCGGCTGTACCTGTCTTATGTCGGCCAGTCGGCGCGCAGCGGCGAGCCGCTGCCGCCGTCGCCGCTGGTGTCGGAGCTGCTGGACACGCTGTCGGCGATGTGCGGCGAGGACATGGCGGCGCGGCTGACGCTGCGCCATCCGCTGCAGCCGTTCTCGCCCAAGGCCTTCGATGGCGGCGACGCGCGGCTGGCCAGCTTCGAGCCGGCCTTCGCCGCCGCGCTGGCCGCGCCGCCGGCCGAGCCCGCGCCTTTCGTCGCGCCGCTGCCGGACGAGGGCGCGGCGACGGTGGTCAATCTGCATGATTTCATCCGCTTCTGGCAGAACCCGGCGCGGGCTTGGCTGGCCGACCGGCTGGCGCTGCGGGTCGCCTACAGCGGCGACGCCCAGCCGGCGCGGGAGCCGTTCGCGATGGCGCGCGACGCCAGCCACGCGCTGCGCCGCCAGCTGGTGGAGGCGATGCTGCACGGCAAGCCGCCGCAGCCGGTGCGGCAGCGGGTGGCCGCCGCCGGCCTGCTGCCCTGCGGCGAGCTGGGACAGGCCTGGCTGCAGGAGGAGGGGCGCGCCAGCGTGCGGCTGGCCGGCCGCTTGCCGGGCGCGTTGCGCGGCGAGGCGCTGCCGCCGCAGCCGGTTCACCTGGAGATCGCCGGCTTCACGCTGGTGGGCGAGCTGTATGGCCTGAGGCCCGAGGGCCGGCTGGACTTCATCGTCGGCAAGATGAACGCCGCCCAGCGCGTCGCGCTGTGGCTGAGCCATCTGATCCTGTGCGCGTCGCGGCCGGCGGGCATCGCGCCGCACAGCGCCTGCTACGACGACGCCGGCAGCACGCTGCTCCATGACGAGATCGACGCCGCCGGCCTGCTCGTGCCGTGGCTGGCGCGCTGGAAGCAGGGCCAGGCGCAGCCCTTGCCCTTCTTCGGCCGCACCAGCTGGGCCTATGCCGAGGCGTTGGCCAAGAACCCGGACAAGCCGGACAAGGCGCTGGCCGCCGCCTGGCAGAAGTGGGAGCCCAATTTCATCCTCGGCGACGGCGTCGCGCAGAAAGACGAGCCGGCGATCGCGCTGGCTTTCCGCCACCAGTCGCCGCTGGAAGACCCTTTGTTCGCCCAGCTGGCGGAGACGCTGCTGCTGCCGCTGGCCGAACGCCTGCAGGGAGGCGAGGCATGAACGCGCCGCAGGCGCTGGACGCGCTGAACTGCCCGCTGCAAGGCGTCAACCTGATCGAGGCCTCGGCCGGCACCGGCAAGACCTGGACCATCGCCGCGCTGTTCGCCCGGCTGCTGCTGGAAGAGCGCGACGGCGCGCCGCCGCCGGCCATCGAGCGGATACTGGTGGTCACCTACACCAAGGCCGCCACCGCCGAGCTGCGCGAGCGGCTGCGCCGGCGGCTGGCCGAGATGCTGGCGCTGCTGGACGGCAAGGCCGACGGCGACGACTTCCTGCGGGCGCTGGCCGCGCGCTTTCCCGAGGGGCCGGCGCGCGACGTCGCCCGCCAGCGGTTGACCGCCGCGGTCAACGGCTTCGACGCCGCCGCCATCTACACCATCCACGGCTTCTGCCAGCGGGTGTTGACCGACGCCGCCTTCGAGAGCGGCCAGACCTTCCAGGCGGAACTGGTCGAGGACGACGCCGCGCGGCTGGCCGAGATCGTCGACGACTTCTGGCGCCGCCGCATCGTCGCCGCGCCGCTGCTGGCCCAGGTGCTGGTGGAGCGGGGCGAGACGCCGGACGCCTGGCTGGCCGAGATCCGTCCCTATCTGTCCAAACCCTATCTTAAGCTGCGCGCGCCGGACGCGGTCCGGCTGGAGAACGCGAGATGGGTGGCGAGTGAGCGATGGAGACTGCTGGCCTCCGCGCCAGAGCAGGTTGAGGAAGGTCTGGCATTGTTCCTCGCCCATCCCGGCTTCAAGGCCAATATCTACCGGCCGGATACGATGGCGCGTGCCGCCGACAATCTGCGCGGCTGGCTGGCGCAGCCCGACGCGCTGCCCGAGCTGGACAGCGACAGCCGCAAGCTGCTGGACAAGCTGCGGCCGGAGGCGTTGGCCAAGGGCATGAAGAAGGGCTGCGATGCGCCGGCCCATCCCTTGTTCGAGCGGATGGAGGCCTGGCTCGCCGCCTGGGACGTCTATATGGACCAGGTGGCCAACTCGCTGGCCGGGCTGAAGCTGGAGCTGATCGCCTGGGCCAACGAGGAGCTGGCGCGCCGCCGCGGCGTGGAGCGCAGCCGCAGCTTCGACGACCTGCTGACCGATCTGGGCGCGGCGCTGGACCATCCGGCGACCGGCCCGCTGCTGGCGGCGCAGGTGGCGGACAGCTTCTCCGTGGCGCTGATCGACGAATTCCAGGACACCGACCCCACCCAGTACCGGATTTTCCGCCGCTGCTTCGTCGAGGAGGCGCGGCCGGTGTTCCTGGTCGGCGACCCCAAGCAGGCGATCTACAGCTTCCGCGGCGCCGACATCTTCGCTTACCTGGCCGCCCGCCACGACGCCGAGCGCCAGTACACGCTGGATACCAACCGCCGCTCCGACGAGCCGCTGGTGGCTACCGTCAACGCGCTGTTCGGCCGCGAGCTGCCCTTTTTGCTGGACGGCATCGCCTACCAGCCGGTGGCGGCCAGTCCCTCGTCCGGCGGCCGGCTGGAGGTGGACGACGACCGCGCGCCGTTCAACGCGCAGTGGCTACCGGCCGGCGAAAAAGAATTGAGCAAGGAGGCGGCCGAGCTGGCGGCGGCGGAAGCCTGCGCCGACGAGATCGCCCGCTTGCTGACGCTGGCGGGCGAGGACCGCGCCGCCATCGTCAAGGGCGCGTCGCGGCGGCGGCTGGCCGGCGGCGACATCGCGGTGCTGGTGGCCACCCACAGCCAGGGCGACCGGGTGCGGAGCGAGTTGCGCGCGCGCGGCGTGGCCAGCGTGGCGCTGACCCAGGAGAGCGTGTTCGCCAGCCGCGAGGCGGGCGAGATGCTGGCCCTGCTGCACGCCTGGGCCGAACCGGCCAACGAGGGCCGGCTGCGGCGCGCGCTGGCCACCGAGCTGGCCGGCCTCGACGCCGCGCGGATCCAGGCCGAACTGGAAGACGAAACGCGCTGGGAGCGCCAGCTGTTGAAGAATGCCGACGACCACCAGCGCTGGCGCGAGCATGGCTTCATGGCCGCCTGGCGGCATTATTTCGCCCGCGAACGGGCGGCGGAGCGGCTTTTGCCGCTGCCGGACGGCGAGCGGCGGCTGACCAATCTCGGCCACCTGGCCGAGCTGATCCAGCAGGAGAGCGAAGGCCGCCAGGGCATGGCGCCGCTGCTGGCCTGGTTCGCCGCCCGCGTCGCCGATCCGCCGCGCGGCGAGGACGCGGTGCTGCGGCTGGAGAGCGACGCCGCGCTGGTGAAGATCGTCACCGTCCATACTTCCAAGGGCCTGCAGTATCCGGTGGTGTTTTGCCCCTTCCTGTGGAACGGCGCGCTGGAGCGGCGCGGCGCCGGCTTCTGGAGCTATCACGACGGCGACGAGCCGTGGCTGGCGCCGGAGGCGGCCGCCGACGACGGCATCCGGCAAGCGGCGCGGAGCGAGATGCTGGCCGAGAAGCTGCGCCTGCTGTACGTGGCGCTGACCCGCGCCCAATACCGGCAGTACATCTCCTGGGGCTGGGTGCGGGAGCTGAAGACCGCGGCGCTGTCCTGGCTGCTGCACGCGCCGGGCGCGCGCGACCTGGCGGCGCTGGAGGCGCTGGAGCTGGACGGCGGCACCGTGGCGGCGCAGCTGCGGGCCTTTCTCGACCAGCGCGGCGGCGCGGCGCGCTGGCTGGAGGCCGAGGGGCGGCAGGCGCTGGCCGGCGGCCGCGATCCCGGCCGCGCCTACGCCGCGCTGCCGTTCGAGCGCAGGCTGTACGCGCCGTGGAAGATCGCCAGCTTCACCTCGCTGACCCATGACGCCGGCAGCCATCTGGCCGAAGCGCCGGACTACGACCGCGCGGCGGCGCCCGCGCCGGCCGAGCCGGCGGCGGACCCGGTTCGGGACCGCTTCAGCTTTCCGCGCGGGGCCAAGGCCGGCGTCTGCCTGCACGAGATTTTCGAGAACATCGGCTTCGGCGACGCAGAGGACGACATCCGCGCGGCGGTGCAACGCGCGCTGGCGCGGCACGGCTTCGGCGAGGAGTGGCTGGATGCCGGCTGCGACCTGATCCTGGGCGCGCTGAACGCGGAGATCGCCCCCGGCGCGCGGCTGCGCGACGTGGCCGACCACAAGCGGCTGATCGAACTGGAGTTCACGCTGCCGGTGAAGAAGCTGGACGTGGCGGCGCTGATCGCCGCGCTGCAAAAGCCGGCGCACGGCCTGGCCGAACCGTTCCGGCGCGCCGCCGCCGGGCTGGATTTCGCCAGCGTGCAGGGTTTTCTGAAAGGTTTCGTCGACCTGGTGTGCGAGGCCGGCGGCCGCGTCTACCTGATCGACTACAAGTCCAACCATCTGGGCGACGCCTGCGACGATTATCGCGACGACAGTCTGGTCCACGCGGTGGCGCGGGAGCATTATTACCTGCAGTACCTGATTTACCTGGTGGCGCTGCGGCGCTACTTCGCCGCGCGCGGCGCGGACTGGGACGGCCGTTTCGGCGGCGTGCGCTATCTGTTCCTGCGCGGCATGGGCGAGCCCGGCTGCGGCGTGTGGGCCGATATGCCGTCCACGGCGCTGCTGGACGCGCTGGACGCGTTGCTGGCGGGATCCGGAACCAAGAGAGGCCCTGGTAGTTCTACGCAATGATGGCGGCCGGGGATGGCAACTAAGCTAAGCAAGTGGACAAGGAAGTGAAACATGTTTGAATCCGCCGAGATCGGCCACAGCATAGACAAAGACACTTTCCGCAAGATGATGCCGGCGCTGCGCGAGGCGCTGCTGGACGTGCAGTACGATCTGAAGGAGTCGGCCGAATTCCCGGTGCTGATCCTGATCCACGGTTTCGACGGCGCCGGCCGCGGCGAAACGATGAATCTGATCAACGAGTGGCTGGACCCGCGCCTGATCGACACCGTCGCCTTCGACAAGCCCAACGACGAGGCGCGCGCCCGGCCGTGGATGTGGCGCTATTGGAACGAGCTGCCGGCCACCGGACGCATCGGCATGTTCTTCGGCTCCTATTATTCCGATACCCTGTTCGACCGGGTGTTCAGCCGCAGCGACCGCGACGCCTTCGATCGGCAGATTTTCGACATCCTGCGCTTCGAGCGCATGCTGACGCAGGATGGCGTGGTGGTGCTGAAGTTCTGGTTCCACCTGAGCCGCGACAAGCAGAAACAGCGGCTGAAGACGCTGGAGCAGGATCCGGCCACCAGTTGGCGCGTGACCAAGACCGACTGGGAGCACTATGAGCGCTACGACAAGATCCGCAAGTACGGCGAGCACATGCTCAGGCTGACCAACACCGCGCACGCGCCGTGGATCGTCATCGACGGCGAGGACGCCAACTACCGCAGCCTGACCGTGGGCAACACCATACTGGAGGCGATACGCAACCGCATCGGCCAGCCGGTGCTGGCCACCGACCGGGTGGAGGCGCCGCCGCTGCTGGCGCCGATAGACAACAAGCTGGTGCTGGACACGCTGGAGCTGGAGCAGAAGCTGGACAAGGCCAGCTACCAGAAAAAGCTGGACCAGCTGCAGGGGCGGCTGAACAAGCTGACCCGCGATCCGCGCTTCGGCGCGCATTCGCTGGTGCTGGTGTTCGAGGGCAACGATGCGGCCGGCAAGGGCGGCAGCATACGCCGCATCACCCAGGCGCTGGACGCCCGCCGCTACCGGGTGGTGCCGGTGGCGGCGCCGACGCAGGAGGAAAAGTCCAAGCCGTGGCTGTGGCGCTTCTGGCGGCACCTGCCCGGCAAGGGCGGCATCACCATTTTCGACCGCAGCTGGTACGGCCGGGTGCTGGTGGAGCGGGTGGAAGGCTTCGCTCCCGAGGCGGACTGGATGCGCGCTTATTACGAGATCAACGATTTCGAGCACCAGCTGACCGAGAACGGCGCCATCGTGCTGAAGTTCTGGCTGGCCATCAGCAAGGAAGAGCAGCTGGCCCGCTTCAAGGGCCGCGAGGAGACCGGTTTCAAGCGCTTCAAGATCACCGACGAGGACTGGCGCAACCGCGACAAATGGGACCTCTACCGCCAGGCGGTCAGCGACATGGTGGACCGCACCAGCACCAGCAAGGTGCCGTGGACGCTGGTCGAGGCCAACAACAAATATTTTGCGCGCATCAAGATACTGTCCACCATCTGCGACGCGCTGGAGGCCAGGCTGGGTGAATAGGCTGTGGTGGGGGCTGATGCTGTTGCTGTGCCTGCCGGCGCTGGCGGAAACCACGCTGCGCGCCGGCGTGGCCAACGACAGCGGCGAATCGCTGCGCACGACCGTGGACGGCGGCCTGGCGCTGGCCTATCGCGACGCGCTGGCCTTGATCGCCCAGCAAAGCGGCATCCGCTTCCAGCTCGACTACTACCCCTCGCAGCGTCTGGAGCAGCTGTTCCAGGTCGGCAAGCTGGACGTCGAGGTCGGCGTCCACCCCTCCTGGCGCGCGCTGTCGCCGGTGGCGGGCTTTTACACCCAGCCTGTCGCCGACGAGGAATTCGTGCTGTGCCTGCCGCCGGGCAAGGGCAAGCGGCCCGCGCCGCTGTCTTCGCTCAAGGGCGGCACCATCGGCACGCTGCTGGGCCAGCGCTACCCGTCGCTGGAAGCCGCGTTCGGCAGCCGCAAGCTGCTGCGCGACGGCTCTGCCAACGAGGACGAGATGCTGGACAAGCTGCGCCAGGGACGCGTCCAGGCCGTGGTGCTGGAGCGCCGCCGCGCGCAGTACTGGAGCCGGCGCGACGAGGGCGGCGCTGTCTGCCGGGCGAATCGGTGGGCAGCCTGCCGGTGTCGCTGCGGCTGCACCCGCAATACCGCGAGCTGTTGCCCAGGCTGAACCAGGCGATCCAGCAACTGAACGAGCAGGGCCGCTTGCGGCCGCTGTTCGCCCGCCGCTGAGCGCGCCGCCGTTTTTCCGGAAGTCCCATCGATGAGAACCGATACCCCGCTGTTGCCCGGCCAACTGGCCCGGCTGTTCCAACGCCTGGCGCCCGACGTCGACGACAGGGTGCTGGCGCTGATCGGCGAATTGAGCAACGCCAACCTGGCCGGCCATGTCTGTCTGCCGCTGGCGCACCGGGGCGAAGCGGCGGCGCTGCGCGGCAGTCCGCTGGTCGGCCGGCCGGGCGAGTACGCGCCGCTGATCCTGGACGAGGCCGGGCGGCTGTACTTCGCCCGCCATTGGCACGACGAAGACCGGCTGGTCCAGGGGCTGGAGCGATTGGCCCAGCCGCTGCCGCCGCAGGACGAGGCCAGGCTGGCCGATTGGCTGAATCGCCTGTTTCCCGGCGCGGGCGACGGCGAGCCGGACCGGCAGAAGCTGGCGGCCGCGCTGGCCGCGCGCCAGCGGCTGATGGTGATCTCCGGCGGACCCGGCACCGGCAAGACCACCACGGTGGTGCGGCTGCTGGCGCTGCTGGCGGCGATGTCGCCGCGTCCGCTGGTGATGGCGATGGCCGCGCCGACGGGCAAGGCGGCGGCGCGGCTGTCCGAGTCGGTGCGCGCGGCGCGCGACCGATTGGACGCGGACGACGCGGTGCGCCGCCAGTTGCCGGCGCAGGCGGAGACGCTGCACCGGCTGCTGGGCCTGCGTCCCGGCGTCGAGGCCCCGCGCCATCACGCAAGCAATCCGCTGCCGCTGGATGTGCTGGTGGTCGACGAGGCGTCGATGATCGACCTGTCGCTGATGGCGCGCACGGTGGCGGCGCTGCCGTCGCAGGCCCGCTTGATCCTGCTGGGCGACCGCGACCAGCTGTCTTCGGTGGAGGCGGGCGCCGTGCTCGGCGAGCTGTGCGGCCGCATCGCCTATCGCGACGAGACCTCGCAGTGGCTGCAGCGGGTGGCCGGCGCCGTCTTGCAAGGCGATGCCGCGCCCGGCGGCGCGCTGACCGACTGCGTGGCGTTATTGACGCGCAGCCACCGCTTCGGCGCCGACTCCGGCATCGGCGAGCTGGCGCGTCGGGTCAACGCCGGCGAAGGGCAGGGTTCGCTGCATGTGCTGGACGACGCCGGCTGGCCCGACGTTTGGCGCCAGGACGCCGCCGACGACGCCGAGCTGCTCGCGCGCCGGCGCGGCTACCTGGACGCGGTGGCGGCCGGCGCGGGCGCGGACGAGGCGCAGCGCGCGTTTTCCGCCTTCATGCTGCTGGCCGCCGAGCGGCGCCAGGTGGCTGACTGCAACCGCCGCATCGAGCGGGAGCTGGAGGCCGCCGGCGTCAAGCAGCCTGGACGTGATTGGTATCCGGGCCGGCCGGTGATGATAGGCGAGAACGATTACGGGCTGGGCCTGTTCAACGGCGACATCGGCTTCGCCTTGCAGCGGCCGTCAGGCCTGAGGGTGTTGTTTCCGTCCGCCGACGGGGGCTGGCGGGAGTTCGCGCCCGGACGGCTGCCGGCGCACGAGACGGTGTTCGCGATGACGGTTCACAAGAGCCAGGGCTCGGAGTACGACGAAGTGTGGCTGCAATTGCCGCAGCAGGCCGGCGCGCTGCTGAACCGCGCGCTGTTGTATACCGCCATCACCCGCGCCAAGCTGCGTTTCGCCGCGGTGGGCGACGCCGAAGCATGGCTGCGCGGGGCGGAGCTGGCGCCGCGCCGCGATTCCGGCCTGGGTGACCGGCTGCATTGAAATCGCGCGGAATGCAACAGTCGTGGGCTTTGTGCGACGAAGGATAGTCAAGCGTCGGCAGACATCCTAATATGCAGCCTTCCCGGAACCATGCAGGGGGAGTCGTCATGCAGGTGGATGCCGTACTCGGCTACCTGGACAAGGTCAGCCGCTTCGATGCGCAGCAGTTCACGCCGCTATTCATCGGCACCGAGCGTATGGGGTGCGTCAACGCCCAATGGAAAGAGCGCCTGCTGCAGCATGAGCCGCAGCTGTTCGAAGAGACGTTCCAGGGCCTGAAGTGCAAGGTGAAGGGCAGCTACCGCAGCATCAGCCATGCGCTGGCCCATGCCGCCAGGCGCTGGCAGCAGGCCGGCTGGCTCAACGGCTGGCGCAACGAGAATTTCACCGCCTTCCGTCAGGACGGCAGCCCCTATTTCGAACTGGAGCGGGCGGCTTTCCGCCCGCTGGGCCTGACCAGCCGCGCGGTGCACGTCAATGGGCTGTGCCGGATGGAAGACGGCGAGACCAGGATGTGGGTGGGGCGGCGCAGCCCGCACAAGGCGGTCGATCCCAACCGGATGGACAACCTGGTCGGCGGCGGCGTGGCGGCCGGCGAGACGCTGGAGCTGGCGCTGCAGCGCGAGTCGTGGGAAGAGGCCGGCGTCGCGCGCGAACGGGTGGACGGGCTGAAGCCGTCGTCGCTGCTGCTGGCGCAGCGTCCGGTGGCGCGCGGCCTGCACCGCGAGTGGCTGTACGCCTACGATCTATGGCTGGCGCCGGGGGAGTCGCCGGCCTGCCAGGATGGCGAGGTGGCCGAACACCTGCTGCTGCCGTTTTCCGAGGTCGAACAGCTGCTGGTGGCTGAGCGCTTCATGATAGACGCGGCGCTGGTCAGCATGGACTGCCTGTGCCGGCATGGCTATTGGGGGCGCGACAATCAGAAAATGGCCGACGCCCTGGCCCGCGTCCGGCACGAGCTGGGCCGGGAAGTGGGCGTGCCGGCCTGACCGCTGTCCGCCGAGGCGGTCGGAACCGGCGATGCGCGTCATCCCCGCTCGACGAAACAACCCGGCAGAGCCGGGTTTTTCCTTTTCAGCTTTATCCTATGCGGTTTTCTCATTCGCCTGTTTCAGCCATTTTCTGGAATTACCCGAATTTGCTATCAATTTTGCATTGAATTGTAAATAAAACTCGGTTTTCTCTTACATCCAGTCTTGGTGGTTTCCTCTCAGGTAAACTCATGTAGAATCAAAACACGGAAATGCATTCCGTATAAAAAATTCTGCAGCGCCGTTTCCTTGAGAAAATAACAATGTATCGGTTGAAACTGATTTCACCGGATTTCGGCATCGACGACAGCGGACCGCTGCATCCCACCCAGGAGCAGGCGCGCAGGGCCGCCGAACTGATGCTGCATGTGTACAAGGGCAGGCTGAGGGCCGAGGTGCACAAGGTGGACCTGAAGACGCGCACGTCCGAGAAGCTGGAAGAGGTATACATCAGGCTGGAGCCGCAGACCTGAGGTCCATGGCCGGGTTTCGCCGCGCCCGGCTATTTTTGTGCGCGGGAATGGCCGCAGGCAAACTTTCCCGTTGCGGATCAGCTCAATATAGGCTACCGTCATCGCTCCACTAAACCCCCTATCCGGCGCCTCCCCGGCCGCCGGCAATGGAGCGATCTTTATGTTTTCCTGGTTCGAACGCCGGATATCCCCCTATCCGGACGCGCCAGCCGCCCAGCCTCCGAGCGGCTTCTTTTCCTTCGTCTGGTTCTGTACCCGAGGCATGCGCGGCCTGATTCTGTGCATGACCCTGCTCACCGCGCTGATCGGCGCCTTCGAGGCCTTGCTGTTCTCGATGATGGGCTCGGTGGTGGACTGGCTGGCCAAGGTGCCGGCCGATCAGCTGTGGCAGCGCGAGCGTGGCCATCTGCTGATGCTGGCCGGCATTCTGCTCGGCAGCGTATTGTTGGTGTCGCTGCAGGCGATGAGCAAGTATCAGGGCCTGTTCTCCAATTTCCCGATGCGGCTGCGCTGGAACTTCCACCGCCATTTGCTGGGCCAGAGCCTGAGCTTCTATCAGGACGAGTTCGCCGGCAGGGTGTCGGCCAAGGTGATGCAGACCGCGCTGGCGGTGCGCGACACCGTGTTGATCGTCACCGACATCCTGGTGTTCGTCGTCATCTACTTCGTCACCATGATCGCGGTGCTGGGCCATTTCGACACCATGCTGTTGCTGCCTTTCCTGGCCTGGCTGGCGCTTTACGTCGCGACCTTGTGGTTCTTCGTGCCCAGGCTCGGCAAGGCGGCCAGCCTGCAGGCCGACGCGCGCAGCCTGATGACAGGCCGCATCACCGACGCCTACACCAATATCGCCACCGTCAAGCTGTTCTCCCACGGCCAGCGCGAAGCGCGCTTCGCCAAGGGCGCGATGCAGGAGTTCCTGTCCACCGCTTACCGCCAGATGCGGCTGGTCAGCGGCTTCGAAGTCGTCAACCAGCTGACCAGCATGCTGCTGATCGGCGTCACCACCGGTTCCGCGCTGTGGTTGTGGAGCCAAGGCCAGGTCAGCATCGGCGCGGTGGCGGCGTCCACCGCGATGGCGTTGCGGCTGAACGGCATTTCGCACTGGATCATGTGGGAAATGTCCAGCCTGTTCGAGAACATCGGCACAGTGCAGGACGGCATCTCCACGCTGTCGCGCACGGTAGCGGTGGTGGACAGGCCGGATGCGGCCAGGCTGGAGGTGCCGCGCGGCGAAATCCGCTTCGACAATGTCGATTTCGCCTATGGCGGCGCCAAAAAAGTGATCAGCGGGCTGAATCTGACGATACGGCCGGGCGAGAAGATCGGCCTGGTCGGCCGTTCCGGCGCCGGCAAATCCACCATCGTCAACCTGTTGCTGCGCTTCTACGACCTGGACGGCGGCCGCATCCTGATAGACGGCCAGGACATCGCCGGCGTCACTCAGGACAGCCTGCGCGCCAAGGTGGGCATGGTGACCCAGGACACCTCGCTGCTGCACCGCTCGGTGCGCGACAATCTGCTGTACGGCCGGCCGGCCGCCAGCGACGAGCAGATGATTGAGGCCGCGCGCAGGGCCGAAGCCGATGATTTCATCCGCGCGCTGACCGATCCCAAGGGGCGCGTCGGCTACGAGGCGCATGTCGGCGAGCGCGGCGTCAAGCTGTCGGGCGGCCAGCGGCAGCGCGTCGCCATCGCGCGGGTGATGCTGAAGGACGCGCCGATTCTGTTGCTGGACGAAGCGACCAGCGCGCTGGACTCCGAGGTGGAGGCGGTCATCCAGGGCAGCCTGTATCGGCTGATGGAGGGCAAGACCGTGGTGGCCATCGCGCACCGCCTGTCCACCATCGCGGCGATGGACCGCCTGATCGTGCTGGATCGCGGCCAGATCGTAGAGGAGGGCTCGCACCAGCAGTTGCTGGCTCAGGGCGGCCTCTATGCCCGGCTGTGGGCGCATCAGAGCGGCGGTTTTCTCGGCGAGGAGGACGGCGACGAGGAGTCGAGCCTGTCCCTGATGGGCTGACGACGACAAGACCCTCCGGCATGCCGGAGGGTTTTTTTTCATGGCGCAGGAGAGAGAGGCGCGCTCGGATGCTTGCGCGCGCTGGCGCTCATGGCCGTCTGGCGCATTCTCGGACGTTTGCGGAGAGAGATGGCTGTGAAACGGCGAAGCGGGGAAGGAAAACCGATGAAACAAGGCAATGACAGCTGATTTTATGAAAATAGAATGATAGGGGAGGGGAAGGAAATCCGGAAGGGCGGGCGGTGACGCAAGTGTTTGTTTTGATTGGCGCACCCGACAGGGATCGAACCTGTGACCTTCAGCTTCGGAAACTGACACTCTATCCAACTGAGCTACGGGTGCGCTGACACTTGAGATCAAGTGGATGCATCATACAGCAAACATCTAATCCGAGTCCAGAGTATGGTTTTTTGCCTTGTGAACTTGCATACCGTATAATTAACCAGTTTTAATTGTCATTTTTTCAGGCGAGGCTTGGGATGAGTAATGAGAACGGAATGGCCCCTGGCCAGATCGTGAAGGTTCTGGTCAGCATCGTTGTCTTTCTTGTCGTGGCGATTTGGCTGCTGGCCAAGCTCGCTACCAGTGGTTTCAACGTGGATGCCGAGGTGATGACCAAGGAGGCCGTGGCCGCTCGCCTGAAGCCGGTCGGCGAATCCAAGGCCAGCGACGCGCCGCCGGGAATGCGCACCGGCGAACAGGTCTACAAGGGCATCTGCATGTCCTGTCACGCCACCGGCCTGGCCGGCTCTCCCAAGTTCGGCGACGCCGGCGCCTGGGGGCCGCGCATCGCCAAGGGCTGGGACATGCTGGTCAATCATGCGCTCCATGGTTTCAACGCGATGCCGGCCAAGGGCGGCGCGACCGACCTGAGCGATGACGAAGTGAAGCGCGCCGTCGCCTATATGGGCAATGCCGGCGGCGCCAAGTTCACCGAGCCGCCGGTGGGCGGCGCGGCCGGCGCTGCGGCGGCCGCCGATCCGGCCGTGGTGGGCAAGAAGATTTACGACAGCGTGTGCGTGGCTTGCCACGGCGCGGGCGTCGCCGGGGCGCCGAAGTTCGGCGACAAGGCTGCCTGGGCCGCGCGTCTGAAGCCGGGCATGGATGAAGTGGTGAAAATCGCCACCAAGGGCCTGAACGCGATGCCGCCGAAGGGCGGCTATACCGGCAGCGATGCGGAATTCCGCTCGGCTATCGAATACATGGTCAATAATTCAAAATAAGCAGCGCTTGATGTAAAAAAAGCACCCAATCGGCATTGGGTGCTTTTTTAATGCATTTGGGGTAATGTGGAATGTCAATGTTTATGACTTGATAAAAAGGACAGGTGGCACGCTGGGCGATATCGGGCATTATGCGTTCATCTGATTGACCGATTGGCTTTCCAGCCCTTCAGTCAGGTGAGGTTCCCCAGCCTCGCTTCACCCAGAGATGTTCCTCATTCTTCTTTATGGCGCCTCGCGGCGCCATTTTTTCTTGCCGATTCAGTCAGGCATCTCGCCAGATTTGTCCTTGCCGGCCAGCATGGCCGTCAGATTGGCCAGCCGGGATTTGCCTTCGCTTTTGCTGACCAGCGGTTCGGCGCCGGGTTTGCCGAAATGGCGCAGGTCTTCGCCGTCGATTTCGCTGATGAAGCGCGACGGTTCGATGAACTGCCATTCGCCGGCGCGGCGGCGCTTGACGCAATAGCTCAGCGTCAGGCTGCGCTGGGCGCGGGTGATGCCGACGTACATCAATCGGCGCTCCTCTTCCACCATGCCGTTTTCCACCGACTCGCTGTGCGGCAAGATGCCTTCCTCGCAGCCGACCAGGAACACGTGCGGGTATTCCAGGCCCTTGGACGCGTGCAGCGTGGACATCCTCACCGCGTCCACCTCGCCTTCGTCGCGGCCTTCCAGCATGGTGATCAGCGCGATGGTCTGCGTCAGCTCGATCAGGTTCTTGCCGTCGGCCTCGCCCTTCTTCGCCAGCCAGGCCACCATTTCCAGCAGGTTCTTCCATTTGGTTTCGGCGATCTTGGGACTGTCTTCGCTGTCGTACAGCCAGGCTTCGTAACCGATGGCCTGCAGCAGCTCCAGCGAAAGCTTGCCGGCTTCCTCGCGGGTGGCTCGGTATTGGAGCTGGCTGATGAAGTCGCAGAACTGCTCCAGCGGCGCAAGCTGGGCCTGCTGCACCTGGACGCGCAGCCCGGCGTCGTGGGCGGCGGCGAACAGGCTTTTGCCATACTGGCCGGCCCAGGCGCCCAGTTTTTCCAGCGTGCCGGCGCCGACGCCGCGCTTGGGCGTGGTCAGCGCGCGGATGAAGGCGGGATCGTCGTCGGGGTTGGCGATCAGCCGCATGTAAGCCAGCAGATCCTTGATCTCAGGCTTGTCGAAGAAGCTCTGGCCGCCGGCCATCTGGTAGGGGATGCGCTGATTGCGCAGCGCCTGCTCGAAGATGCGCGCCTGGTAGTTGCCGCGGTAGAGAATCGCGTAGTCCTTGAACTCCGTCCGGCATTCGAACTTGTGCGCCAGCAGCCGCTGCACCACGGTTTCGGCCTCGTGCTCCTCGTCCTTGCATTGCACCACGTGTATCGGCTCGCCCAGGCCCAGCTCGCTCCACAGCTGTTTCTCGAACAGCTTGGGGTTGTTGGAGATCACGCTGTTGGCCGCGCGCAGGATGCGGGCGGTGGAGCGGTAGTTCTGCTCCAGCTTGATCACCTTCAATGCCGGAAAGTCCTGCTGCAGCAGCCGCAGGTTTTCCATGTTCGCGCCGCGCCAGGCGTAGATGGACTGGTCGTCGTCGCCCACCGCGGTGAACAGGCCGCGCACGCCGGTCAGCAGCTTCACCAGCTGGTACTGGCAGGTGTTGGTGTCCTGGTATTCGTCTATCAGCAGGTAGCGCAGCTTGCCCTGCCACTTGAGCAGCACTTCCGGATGTTCGCGGAACAGCTGCACCGGCAGCCGGATCAGATCGTCGAAGTCCATCGCCTGGTAGGCGGTCAGGGTGTCCTGATAGGCGAGGTAGGTCTTGGCGCAGACGCTTTCCCATTGATCCTGCGCCGCCAGCAGCATGTCGTCCGGCGTTTTCAGATCGTTCTTCCACAGCGAGATCTGGCTCTGCACCTTGCGGATCTCATCCTTGGAAGTGGTGTTGAGGATGTCGGCGATGATCTTGCCGGCATCGTAGGCGTCAAGAATGGAGAATTGGGTCTTGTAGCCCAGATGGGGCGCTTCCTGGCGCAGGATGTGCATGCCGAGCGAGTGGAAGGTGGAGACGGTGATGCCGCGGATCTCCGCCGAGCTCATCAGCTTGCCGACCCGCTCCAGCATTTCGCGCGCCGCCTTGTTGGTGAAGGTGATGGCGGCGATGTGCCGGGCCGGGATGCCGCCCTCGCGCACCAGGTGGGCGATCTTGTAGGTGATCACCCGGGTCTTGCCCGAGCCGGCGCCCGCCAGCACCAGCAAGGGGCCGTCGAGATAATGGATGGCCGCGCGTTGCGGCGGATTGAGCAGGGGAGCGGACATGGCGGTCGGGCCCGGACGGGCGCAGCAAATCGGTAATCAAGGCCATGCATTGTAGCATGGGGTATCATGGCTTATCGCGGATGAGGCGCGCTCGATCCGCCTGACAAGGGAACAATATGGCCATTTACGCAATCGGCGACATCCAGGGCTGCTTCGAGCCGTTCCAGCAGCTGCTGAGGCTGATCGATTTCAATCCCGGCAAGGACACGCTGTGGCTGACCGGCGACCTGGTCAACCGCGGACCGCAATCGCTGGAGGTGTTGCGCTGGGTGTTCCAGCATCAGGACCAGGTGGAGATGGTGCTGGGCAATCATGATCTGCACCTGCTGGCGGTGTCGGAAGGCTTCGGCAAGATCCACCGCGACGACACCATAGACGATGTGCTCAACGCGGCCGACGGCAAGGTGCTGCTGGACTGGCTGCGTTGCCAGCCGATGATGCTGGAGGGGCACGGCTACGCGATGGTGCACGCCGGGCTGCTGCCGGAATGGACGATATCCAAGGCGCTCAGGCTGGCGGAGGAGGTCGAGTTCGGCCTGTCCGGCACCCGCTACCGGGAATTCCTCGGCCGTTTGTACGGCAACAAGCCGACGCGCTGGACCGACGATCTGAAAGGCGTGGACCGGCTGCGGCTGATCGTCAACGTGATGACGCGGATGCGCTTCCTGACCCGCGACGGCGAGCTGGATCTCAGCTACAAGGGCGAGCTGGAAGGCGCGCCGGCCAATCTGGTGCCCTGGTTCGAGGCGCCGAACCGCCGCCATGGCGGCACGCCCATCGTCTGCGGGCACTGGTCGGCGCTGGGCGTGCATCTGGACGAAGACATCCTGGCGATCGATTCCGGCTGTTTATGGGGCGGCAGCCTGTCGGCGCTCCGGCTGGATGACAAACAGCTTTTCTCGCTGCCTTGCCAGGCTTACCGCGAAATCGCGCTTGCAACAGGCAGATAAATAAATTTTTACCGGAGCTGGCATGCGGCGGGGCTTGTTGTCATAATTGCCGCCTCCGCCAGCTTGTTACCTTAGCATGAGCTATCTGTCGATTGAATTCGCCCTGGCCTTCGTCGGTTTTTTTACCGTCTACTGGGGCTGCCGCCGCATGCCCAGCATGCAGAACCTTCTGCTCCTGCTGGCCAGCTATTTGTTCTACGCCAAGCTGGACTGGCGCTTCGCCTCCATCCTCGCCGCCTATACGCTGATCCAGCACGGCCTCAGCCGGAGGATGACGGCGTCGGCCCGTCCCAGGCGCTGGCTGCAGGCCTCGCTCGCGCTG
This sequence comes from Chromobacterium violaceum ATCC 12472, assembly GCF_000007705.1. Taxonomy (NCBI): domain Bacteria; kingdom Pseudomonadati; phylum Pseudomonadota; class Betaproteobacteria; order Neisseriales; family Chromobacteriaceae; genus Chromobacterium; species Chromobacterium violaceum. The sequence goes on along the minus strand of NC_005085.1, from coordinate 4,397,640 downwards.
GCGGTGGGCAATCTGGCGCTGTTCAAGTATTTCGACTTTTTCCGCGAAAGCGCGCAGGCCGGCCTCAATGCGCTGGGGGTGACGGCGATGCTGCCCGCGCTCGATATCCTGATGCCGGTGGGCATCTCCTTCTATACCTTCCAGTCGGTCAGCTACTTGGTGTCGGTGTACCGCAAGGAAATCCGGCCGGCGGCGCTGCCGCAGTTCGCGCTGTTCCTGGCCTTTTTCCCCACCTTGCTGGCGGGGCCGATCTGCCGCGCCGGCGACCTCTTGGAGCAGCTGCGCAGCCCGGTCCGGCGCCAGGTGGCGCATCTGGACCGCGCCTTGGGCCTGATCATTCTGGCCTTGCTGAAGAAGCTGTGGCTGGCAGGCTGGCTGGCCAGCGCCTGGGTGGATCCGGTGTTCGCCGCGCCCGACACCTTCCACCGCCTGGAGGTGTGGGCGGCCTTCTACGCCTACGCGTTGCAGATCTACCTGGACTTCTCCGGCTATACCGACCTGGTCACCGCGCTGGCGCTGCTGCTGGGCATCCAGCTGCCGCGCAACTTTGATGCGCCTTACCTGGCGCTGAACCTGCGCGATTTCTGGCGGCGCTGGCACATCTCGCTGTCCAGCTGGATCCGCGACTATGTCTATATCCCGCTGGGCGGCAACCGCGGCGGCTTCGCCCGCGCCCAGATCAACCTGCTGGCGGCGATGCTGCTGTCCGGCCTGTGGCACGGCGCCAGTCTGAAATACCTGGTGTGGGGCGCGATGCATGGCCTGGGCGTGGTGGCGCTCAACATCGGCGACAAGCTGTGGCGCCGCGACGCCGTCAGCAGCGCGTCGCCATGGCTGGCGCGGCTGATCACCTTCCATTACGTGTGCCTGGCCTGGGTGTTCTTCCGCGCGCAGTCGCTGGACGAGGCGATGGACTTCCTGCGCGCGATGTTCGCGCCGTCAGGCCAGGAGCTGACCTTGAACGCGCCGGGCCTGCTGCTGCTGCTGGGTTTGTGGCTGGCGGCGCTGCCGACGCTGTCCACGCTGCCCGAGCGCTGCTTCGGCCGGATGGCGGTGCTGCCGTGGTGGGGCAAGCCGCTGTTGCTGAGCGCGATCGCGCTGCTGGTGATCTCGCTGGCGCCGTCCGGCATTCCCGCCTTCATTTATTACCAATTCTGACGATCCGACCTTCGCCATGCTCGCCGCCTATCCGCACCGCCGCATCCTCGTCATCCTGCTCAGCTCCATGCTGCTGCTGTTCTGGCTGGAACAGGCCGCAGTCAACGCCTACTGGCGGCAGACTTTCCACGCGCCCAGCCTGCTGGAGCGGCTGGACGCGCTGTCGCCGTGGCGCGAGGGCGGCTCGCTGGGCGGCGGTTTGCGGCGGCACAGCGAAGCGCTGCAGCAGCAAGTGGGCAGCTGGGACCGGCGGATGATAGACAGCCTGAACGCGTGCTGCCTGAAACCGAAGCCGAGCGCGCAGGCCGCCGCGGCGAAGCCGGCGGCGCCCAAGCCGCAGGCGTCGGCCGCTGTCGCCGCCGTCAAGGCGGTGGATCCCCGGCTGGCGCTGCAGGAAGGGCTGCCGGTGCTGCTGGCCGGCGACTCGATGATGCAGGGCGTGGCGCTGCACTTGCTGCCGCCGCTGTTCCGGCAGCACCAGGTCAAGGCGATAGACATCAGCAAGCAGAGCACCGGTCTGACCTATCCAGACTTCTTCAACTGGCCGGCGACGATAGAGCGCCAGCTGGCGGCCAATCCCAAAACCCAGTTGCTGGTGATGTTCGTCGGCGCCAACGATACTTGGGACATGGTCAACGGCAATCATTACATCCGCTTCGCGTCGCCAGATTGGGAGCAGCGCTACCGCGAGCGGATACGCAGCATTCTCGCCAGCGCCGGCAAGCGCAAGGTGAAGGTGTTGTGGCTGGGCCTGCCCAATATGAGCCGCGACAAACTGAACGACGGCGTGCATTACCTGAACCGGCTGTACCGCGAGGAAGTCGCCGCCGGCGGCGGGCGTTTCATCTCCACCCGCGAGACGCTGGGCAGCCAGGATGACAGTTTCAACAAATTCATGACATTGCCCGACCAGGGCGAGGTGGCGGTGCGCACCGCAGACGGCGTGCACTTCACCCGCCAGGGCCAGCTGCTGCTGGCGCGCCGCGTGTTGGCGGAATTGAGGTTCGAATGACATTCAAGGCAATCTTGCGCGCGTCGCGCTGGGTGATCGCTGCCGCGCTGGCGGCACAGGCGCAAGCCGCGCCGGTGCAGGATTTCGGCGAGCCCAACCTGGCGCGGCTGGCCGCCCGCTTCAACCTGCAGGGCGACGCCCAGCCGCCGGTGCGCGTGATCCAGTTCGGCGATTCCCACACCGCCGCCGATTACTTCAGCGGCGAGTTGCGCGCCAGGCTGCAGGCGCGTTACGGCGACGCCGGCATAGGCTGGCTGCCGCCGGTCAACGTGCCGGGACAGCGCAACGCGCTGGCCTATGTCCGCAGCGAAGGCTGGACCCTGCGCAACAGCCGCCGCGACGCCGATTCCGATTTTCCGCTGGGGGGCTACGTCGGCATCGCCCAGCGGGCCGGCGCGTCCATCACCGTGCATCCGCGCGCCGAGGACAATGGCTTGTGGCGAGTGCGGATCTGGCTGCGGCAGAGCGCCGACGGCCAGGCGCTGACCGTCGACGACGGCAATGGCGCGCGGCGGGCGCAGGTCGGCGCCGGCGCGGGCTGGCAGCGGGTGGAAATGAAGCTGAAGCTGCCGTTTGCCTTGCGCGCGGACAGCCTGCCGGCGCCGGAAGTGGGCGGCTACGAGCTGGAGAAGCTGGCGCCGGGCGTGGTGCTGGACACCGTGGGCAGCAACGGCGCCGAACTGGCGCTGTGGCGCAGCTGGGGCGCAGCCTGGGGCAGGCAGCTGGCGGCGAGGGACGCCGACCTGGTGATCCTGGCCTACGGCACCAACGAGGCTTTCGACGCCAAGCTGGACCTGGACGAATACCGCGCCGCGCTGCAGGGCGCGGTCAACCTGGTGCGCAGCCAGCTGCCGCAGGCGGCCATCCTGCTCCTCGGTGCCCCGGACGCTGCGCGGAGCAAGGGCGGCGCGGTCAGCCGCGAATGCTCGGGCCCGCAACGGCCGCTGATGCTGAGCGCGGTGCAGCAGGCGCAGCGCCAACTGGCGCGCGACAACCATTTATTGTATTGGGACTGGCAGCTGGCGATGGGCGGGCCGTGCAGCATGCGGACGTGGCGGCAGCAGCAGCTGGGCCGCCCGGACATGGTCCACTTCACCGCGCCCGGCTATACCCGGCTGGGCGACGATCTCTACGAAGGCCTGAGCCAGCGCCTGTCGCGCTGAGCGTTCAGGCGCCGGTTTCCGCCGCCGGAACCGGTTGCGGCTGTTCTTCCAGCGACAGCCGCAGGCCGCGGGCCACCTCGCTGCGGGCCTGTTCGGCCAGCAGGAAGCGGTTGTCCAGGCCGGCTTCGCCGGCTTTCAGCGGCTGGCCGTAGCTGATTTCCACCTCGATCTGCGGCACGCTCAATACCTTGCCTATGCTCTGCAGCAGCGAGATGTCGTCGATGTAGGCGGCCTCGCGCAGCAGGCTGCCGTCCGGCCGCTGGTAGCGCAGCGATACCGGCTGCACGGTGCCGCCGGACAGCAGCGCGGCCTCGAACAGCGAGGCCTTGAACGGCAGCAGGCCGCTGCCGTCGGATGTCGTGGCTTCGGGGAAGACCGCCATGCAGCCGCCGTTCTGCATCGCCTCGGCCAGGATCTGGTTGACGCGGCTGGCGTCGCGGCGGTTGCCCCGGTCGATGAACAGCGTGCCGGCCACGTAGGCCAGCCAGCCTATCAGCGGCCATTTGCGGATTTCGCGCTTGGCGACGAAGCGCGACACGGTGCAGCTGTTCAATGCCACGATGTCCAGCCAGGACACGTGGTTGGCGACCAGCAGGGTGTTGGGCGGATAAAAGCCCGGATTGACGCCCTGCACCTTGATGCTGACCCCGAGAATCTTCAGCGCGTGCTGCGCCCAGCGGCGGGTGACGACCGCGCGCTCGGCCTGGGCCAGGCGGGAATAGCGGGTGGCGACGATGAACACCCCCACGGCCAGATGGCCGAGCAGGCGCGTCACGCGGCCGCAGCGGGTGGCGAATGTAGTGGTGGCGTGTGACTTCAAGATGGTTACGGTTTCAAGTCTGAGGGATGACAGGCCGCCACTCTATCACGGCTGGCACAGCGGGCAATAGTAAGTGCTGCGCTGGCCCTGGCGGATTTGGCGGATCGGCGTGCCGCAGAGGCGGCAGGGCTCTTCCTGGCGGTTGTACACCATATAGGTCTGCTGGAAGTAGCCGGGTTTGCCCTCGCTGTCGACGAAATCGCGCAGCGTGCTGCCGCCGGCGTCGATCGCGCGCCGCAGCACGGCCTTGATCTCGGCCGCGAGGCGGTCGCAGTCGGCGCGGGACAGATCGCAGGCCGCGCGGGCGGGACTGATGCCGGCGTGGAACAGCGATTCGTTGGCGTAGATGTTGCCGACGCCGACCACCACGTGGTTGTCCATGATGGCCAGCTTGATCGGACTGCCGCGGCGGCGGATGGCCTGATGGAGCGCCGCGCCGTCGAAGGCGTCGGACAGCGGCTCCGGCCCCAGCGCCTGCAGCAGCGGGTGCATCTCGACGGGGCCGAGATGCCACAGCACCGCGCCGAAGCGCCGCGGATCGCGGAAGCGCAGCACCTGTTCGCCCAACAGCAAGTCCAGGTGATCGTGTTTTTGCGGCGGCGCGCCGGCCGGCATCACCCTCAGGCTGCCGGACATGCCCAGGTGGATCAGCAGGGTGCCGCTTTCGCATTCCAGCAGCAGGTATTTGGCGCGGCGGCGCACGGCCAGCACCTTTTCCCCGGCGACGCGCTCGGACAGGTCGGGCGGCACCGGCCAGCGCAGGCTGGGATTGCGGACGACGGCGCCGAGCAGGGTTCGGCCTTCCAGGTGCGGCTCGACGCCGCGGCGGGTAGTTTCGACTTCTGGCAGTTCAGGCATGGGCGGAGCGGATTTGGTAAATGGTGCAAAGATGAAAACCGGTCATGCTATTCTACGCGTTCAACAGGCTTTGAGCAGGCAACTTAATCCATGCGAATGAAACCGCTGAAACGATCCTTACCGTTGCTGCTGGCGTTGCTGCTGGCGGCCTGCGCCGGCGTCAAGCCTCCGGCGGCCCAGCCCGCTCAGCCCGAAACCAAACCGGCGGCCGAGTCCGGCCCGGACGAGGCCAAGCTGCCCAAGGTGGCGTTGTCGCCGGAAATCCTTTATGGCGTGCTGGCGGGCGAGATCGCCGCCCGCCGCGGCGCTGCCGGCTCGGCCGGCCTGACCTACCTCGACCTGGCGCGCGAAACCCGCGATCCGCGGATGGCGCAGCGCGCCGCCGAATTCTGCCTGTTGTCCGGCCAGTTGAAGCCGGCGACCGAGGCGCTGCAACTGTGGATAGAGCTGGATCCCGAGTCCCTGCCGGCGCGCGAGCAGCTGTTCATCACGCTGATGCGCGGCGGCAAGCTGGCCGAGAGCAAACCGCTGATCGAAGAGCTGCTGCGGCTGGAGCCGCAGCGCGCGCCCGCGATCTTCGTGCAGTTGGCCAGGCTGAGCGCGCGGCAGGACGGCGGTTCGGCCCCGTCCTATCGGCTGGTGCAGGAATTGGCCGATCGTTACCCCGATCTGCCCGAAGCCCGTTTCGCGGTGCTGGCCGCCGCGGCCGACAATAACGACCAGGCGGCGGTGGACCGCGAATTGAATCGCCTGGCCGGCATCGCGCCCAAGTGGGACCTGCCGGTGGCCTGGCAGGTGGACAGGCTGCGCCGCAAGGACATCAACGAGGCTGCCGATTTTCTGCAGCGGGAGCTGGCGCGCCGCCCGGACGCCGGACTGGAGCTGCAGATCGCCTATCCGCGGCTGCTGGTCGGCGCCAAGCGTTTTCCCGAGGCCCGCTCCGCCTTCGAGGCCTTGCTGAAGACCCATCCGGACAACCCCGACCTGCTGTACGCGACCGGCCTGCTGGCCTACCAGATGCGGGATCTGAAGACCGCGGACGACAGGCTGCAGCGCGCGCTGGCCCGCCAGTATCCGGAGCAGGACTTCGTCCGCTATACGCTGGGCCAGATCGCAGAGGACGACCGCGACGCCGAGCGCGCCGGGAACTGGTACCGCCAGGTGGGGCCGGGGCAGCAATACCTGCCCGCGCAATCGCGGCTGGCGATGCTGGAGGCCGCCGATGGCCGTCTGGACGAGGCCTTGAGCCGGCTGAGCGGGTTGGGCGGCACCGATCAGGAAAAAGTCTCGCTGGCGCTGCTGCAGTCGCAGCTGGCGCGCGAGGCCAAGCAGCCGCGCCGCGCCTACGATCTGCTGACCCAGGCGCTGCAGCGCCAGCCGCGCTCGAGCGAGCTGCTGTACGAGCGCTCGCTGGTGTCCGACATGCTGGGCAACGCCGGCAACGCCGAGCGCGACCTGAGGCTGATACTGAAGGACAAGCCCGGCGACGCTCAGGCGCTGAACGCGCTGGGCTACACCTTGGCCAACCGCACCTCCCGCTATCAGGAAGCCTACGGCTACATCGAAAAAGCGCTGAAGGCCGAACCGGACAATCCGGTGATCCAGGACAGCATGGGTTGGGTGCAATACAAGCTGGGCCGGCTGGACGCGGCGCGCAAGGCGCTGGAAAAGGCCTATGCCGCGATGCAGGACCCGGAAGTGGGCGCCCACCTGGGCGAAGTGCTGTGGAAGCAAGGCCGCCGCGACGAGGCGCTGGCGGTGTGGCGCAAGGAGCTGGCGCAGCACCCCGGGCATGAGGTGATCGCCGAGACGATGCGGCGCCTGGGAGCCAAGCCTTGATCCGGCGCGTCCTGCTGCTGTCGCTGGCGTTGCTGTTGGCCGGCTGCGCCAACGAGGCGTTGTTCCGGCCCAAGCCGGCGCTGGAGTCGGCCGCAGACGCGCCCTTCAGCGTCAGCGGCCGGCTGTCGGCCAATCTGGACGGCAAGGGCCACGTCGCCAATTTCGACTGGCGGCACCTGCCGCCGCGGGACGAAGTGGCGATCAATTCGCCGCTGGGCAACACCGTGGCCAAGGTGCTGCGCGATCCCGGCGGCGTCACGCTGTTGGCCGACGGCAAGCGCTGGCAGGCGGACGACGTGGAAAGCCTGACCCGGCAGGTGATGGGCTGGCCGCTGCCGCTGTCCAACCTGGTATGGTGGATACGCGGCCTGCCGGCGCCCGGCGTGGAGAGCCGGGTCGACGCCGACGGCAATCTGGAGCAGCAGGGCTGGCACATCCGTTTCATCCGCGACGCCGACGTAGACAGCGACCATCCCAAGCGGGTGGAGATGCAGCGCGAAGGCCTGACCGTCAAGGTGGTGGTGCAGAGCTGGCAGTGAGCCGCGCGCGCCGCGTCCCGATACCATTCAATACAGATCAAGATCGACATGCAGCATCCGTTTCATTCCTACCCGGCTCCGGCCAAGCTCAACCTTCTGCTGCACGTGGTCGGCAAGAGGCCCGACGGCTACCACCTGCTGGAAACGGTGTTCCGTTTCATCGATTTCGGCGATACGCTGGAGTTGGCCGTCCGCGACGACGGCCAGATCGTTCTGCTGACGCCGACCGACGGCGTGCCGCCGGAGCAGGACCTGACGGTCCGCGCCGCGCGCCTGCTGCAGCGGGAAAGCGGCTGCCGTTTGGGCGCCAGCATCAAATTGGAGAAGCGCACGCCGATGGGCGGCGGCCTGGGCGGCGGCAGTTCCGACGCCGCCACCGCGCTGATCGCGCTGAACCGGCTGTGGGGGCTGGCCTGGCCGCGCGAGCGCTTGCAGGCGCTGGGCCTGCAGCTGGGCGCCGACGTGCCGGTTTTCATCTTCGGCCGCAACGCGTTGGCCACCGGCGTCGGCGAGGTGTTGGAGCCGATCCCGCTGAAGCCCGCCTGGTATTTGGTAATTCACCCACAGGTCCATGTGTCGACCATTGAGGTATTCCGAAATTTTTCGCAAACCGTGTTGACAGAGATAGGACGCGTCGGCATAATGCGAATCCTCGAAACAACGCAGCAGCGCAGAAATGACCTGCAAAGCGTTGTAGAGAAAAGATTTCCAGCGGTGAATGAAGTACTGAGCGAGTTGAGAAAATATGGTTCGCCGCTGATGACTGGTTCCGGATCCTGCGTGTTCCTGGAATTCGAGTCGAAAGACGAAGCCGATAAAGTTTACCGGGTGTTGTCGCAAAAATATCAGGGATTTGTAGCGGAAGGACTGGATGTCCACCCCCTGTTCGACAGCGCTGAATAAGGTTACTGGGGAGTCGCCAAGTGGTAAGGCACCGGATTTTGATTCCGGCATTCGTAGGTTCGATCCCTACCTCCCCAGCCAGGACTTTCTCCGAATAAGAGAGAGCATGAAAAAAGCGTGTAAGAGAGCCTTACACGCTTTTTCTTTATCCAGCTAAGGCAAAGCGAATCATGGCGGCATACGACAGTTTGATGGTATTTACCGGTACGGCTAATCCGGAACTTGCTCAGAACGTAGTCAAACATTTGGATATTTCGTTGGGACGCGCCGATGTCGGCAAGTTCAGCGACGGCGAAGTGGCGGTGGAACTGCTGGAAAACGTTCGCGGCCGCGACGTTTTCATTCTGCAATCCACCTGTGCGCCGACCAACGACAACCTGATGGAAATCCTGACCATGGCCGACGCGCTCAAGCGCGCTTCCGCCGGTCGGATCACCGCGGCGATTCCGTATTTCGGCTACGCCCGCCAGGATCGCCGTCCGCGTTCCGCCCGCGTGCCGATCTCGGCCAAGCTGGTGGCCAATATGCTGACCAGCGCCGGCATCGACCGCGTGCTCACCGTCGACCTGCATGCCGACCAGATCCAGGGCTTCTTCGACATCCCGGTGGACAACGTGTATGCGACCCCGGTGTTGCTGAAAGACATCCGCGCCCAGCGCTTCGACGATCTGATCGTGGTCAGCCCGGACGTGGGCGGCGTGGTCCGCGCCCGCGCGGTGGCCAAGGCGCTGAACACCGACCTGGCGATCATCGACAAGCGCCGTCCGAAAGCCAATGTGGCCGAAGTGATGAACATCATCGGCGACGTGTCGGGCCGTACCTGCCTGATCGTCGACGACATGATCGACACCGCCAACACGCTGTGCAAGGCGGCCAGCGCTCTGAAGGAGCGCGGCGCCGAGCGCGTGCTGGCCTATGCGACCCACGCCATCTTCTCCGGACAGGCGGTGGATCGCATCAAGAATTCCGACATCGACATGGTGGTGGTGACCGACACCATCCCGTTGACCGCCGCGGCCAAGGCCTGCCCGAACATCCGGGTCGCCTCGATCGCCGGCCTGCTGGCGGAGACGCTGCGCAGGATCAACAACGAAGAATCGGTGTCCTACCTCTTCAATGAGGAACTGGTTGCGACGGGCGCTTGCCTGCCGTGAACATCTGGCTCGCTGGTCGCGGCGGGCCGGGTGCTTTTAATCTGAAACTGGAGTTTTGACATGTCTTACGAACTGATCGCCGCCAAGCGCGTTGACCTGGGTACGGGTGCGAGCCGCCGCCTGCGCCGCGCTGGCAAGCTGCCGGCCGTGGTTTACGGCGCCGGCAAGGATGCCGTTTCCCTGGAACTGGATCACAACACCCTGTACCACGCCGTCAAGCACGCCGACTTCCACACCTCGGTGCTGGAACTGGTGATCGACGGCCAGAAGGAACAGGTTAAGGTTGCCGCGTTCCAGATGCACCCGTACAAACAGCAAGTGCTGCACATCGACTTCGCTCGTGTGTAATCCCTGCTGCCGTCGCCGCGCGCGGTGACGGTGAAAAGCCCGTTGTGCGCCCAGGTGGCGGGCAGCGGGCTTTTTTCATTGGAATGAGCGATATGTCCGGCATCCGCCTGATTGTCGGCCTGGGCAACCCGGGCCCCGAATACGAAAAGACGCGCCACAATGCCGGTTTCTGGCTGGTGGACGAACTGTGCTGGCAGTTCAAGGGCAACTGGCGCAGCGAAGGCAAATTCCATGGCGATGTCGCCAGGATCCAAATCGAAGGACAGGACGTCTGGCTGCTGAAGCCGATGACCTATATGAACCTGTCCGGCCAGGCCGTGCTGGCGCTGGCGCATTTTTACAAGATACTGCCGGACGAGATCCTGGTCGTGCACGATGAACTGGATCTCGCGCCCGGCGTCGCCCGCTTCAAGCAGGGCGGCGGCCACGGCGGCCACAATGGCCTGAAGGACATCGCGGCGCGTTTGAGCTCGCCGGCTTTCTGGCGCCTCCGGCTCGGCATCGGCCATCCGGGAGACAAGAAGGAAGTAGCCAACTTCGTGCTGAAGAAGCCGCGCGCCGAGGAGCAGCAGGCGCTGGACGAGGCCGTTCTGGCCTCGCTGCGCGAGCTGCCGCGCGCCGTTTCCGGGAAGATGGCCGAGGCGATGAAGGCGCTGCACACCGAAGCCAAGTGATCGCGGGCTGGCAGTCGGACCGGCTGCCGCCATAATGGATTGAAATACGAAAGTTTAGGAAAACAGTCATGAGTCTGAAATGCGGTATCGTCGGCTTGCCCAATGTCGGCAAGTCCACCCTGTTTAACGCGCTGACCAAGGCCGGCATCGAAGCCGCCAACTACCCGTTCTGCACCATCGAGCCGAACGTAGGCATCGTCGAGGTGCCGGATCACCGCCTGGGCGAGCTGGCCAAGATCATCAACCCGCAGAAAATCCAGCCGGCCATCGTCGAATTCGTCGACATCGCCGGCCTGGTGGCGGGCGCGTCCAAGGGCGAGGGTCTGGGCAACCAGTTCCTGGCCAACATCCGCGAGACCGACGCCATCGTCAACGTGGTGCGTTGCTTCGATGATCCGAACATCGTGCACGTGGCGGGCAAGGTTGACCCGATCGCCGACATCGAGACCATCCTGACCGAGCTGGCGCTGGCCGACCTGTCCGCCGTGGAGAAAGCCATCGCCCGCGAAGGCAAGAAGGCCAAGGCCGGCGACAAGGACGCGCGCGCGCTGATCGCCATCCTGGAAAAACTGGTGCCGCACCTGAACGAAGGCAAGCCGGCGCGCTCGCTGGGCCTGTCCGACGAGGACAAGGCGCTGATCAAGCCGCTGTGCCTGCTGACCATCAAGCCGGCCATGTACGTGGCCAACGTGGCCGAAGACGGCTTCAGCGATAATCCGCTGCTGGCCAAGGTGGAGGAGTACGCCGCCAAGGAAGGCGCGCCGGTCGTCGCGCTGTGCGCGGCCATCGAGTCCGAGATCGCCGAACTGGAAGACGCCGACAAGGCCGAGTTCCTGGAAACGCTGGGCCTGGAAGAGCCGGGTCTGGATCGCCTGATCCGCGCCGGCTACAAGCTGCTGGGCCTGCAAACCTACTTCACCGCCGGCGTGAAGGAAGTGCGCGCCTGGACCATCCATGTGGGCGACACCGCGCCGCAGGCCGCCGGCGTCATCCACACCGACTTCGAGCGCGGCTTCATCCGCGCGCAAACAATCTCCTTCCAGGACTTCGTCACGCTGGGCGGCGAGGCCAAGGCCAAGGAGGCCGGCAAGATGCGCGCCGAAGGCAAGGATTACGTGGTGCAGGACGGCGACGTGATGAACTTCCTGTTCAACGTTTAACCATCAGACTGAACGATATAAGGCCTCTTCAAATAAGTAAGAGGACGATGGACGAGGGGTGCGTGATTGCATTTCTCGTCTGGGTGGATAATGGGGAGTGTATTTTGGAACGGCAGTCAGCACCCGATGAGTTGAATTTGTTCGATATTATCCTTGTGGCCAAGGAGCAATGGCGTCTGCTGCTGGCGGTGCCGCTATTGCTTGCCGTGCTTGCTGCGGGTATTAGCTTGGCGATGCCAGATCAATATACGGCGAAGGCGTTGGTGAATATTCCTGCGCCGGTAGGAGCGGCTGGCGGCGTCAACATTGTGCAGAGCACGAGTTTATTGGAACAGGCTGTAGAAAAGTTCCAGTTGCAGCGATACTACGCTGTGGAAGATAACCGTAGCGCTTTGTTGGCCTTGTCCAATGTGGTGAAAACTACGGCCGGCAAGGATGGGTTGTTGGAAATTTCGGCAACAGATCGCAATGCCGAGCAGGCTGCTAGGCTTGGAAATTATTTGGCGGATTTGACCAGGCAGCATATCCTCGATGGCAATCTGACTGAGCAAAGCAAGCGTTACTTCGTTTTGCAGAAAAGACTAGACGTGGAGTCCGAGCAGGTTAGCCAGTTGTCTCGGAAGGTGGCGCAATTGGTGCCAGACCAGGAGGCGGCGCTGGGGGGAGAGGGCATGCAGCTCATCAGCGGATTCGCGACGCTGGAGGCGCAGCTTGCTTTTCAGAATGTGCAGGCTGCCGGAAATTCTGGAGCTGTGTCCAATTTGCAGTCCTCCGTGATGCAGTTGCGGGCCAGTCTCGAGTTGGCTAACCCGAAAGTCCGTCAAATGTCCAATGAGCAATTGGCAGGCTTGAGGGACTTGTATTTTCACCGGGCGCTGGCTGCTGAGCTGCAACGGCAGGTCAGTTTGGCCAAATCGTTGGCGGATCAGGATGTTCAGATCGTTTTGAAAGCAAGCGCGCCATTGGAAAAGTCGGGTCCAAAGCGAACGCTGATAGTTTTGCTGGCTGGATTGGTGGGCTTGATGCTCGCAATAGCCCTTATTGTCTGCAAGCGGCAATGGCGTGAATTAAGCAATCGATTTGCCAAGAACACTGCGGCATGATAAGTGATGTCTGTTTATAAGTTGTATTGCCCTATTGGCATATGCTGATGGGGCTTTTTATATGGCTGCGAATCAATCAGGTTTAATCGGCTGGTCTGCATCAATATTTACTGATATTCTTTTGTTAAATTATTTTTATCATTTATATTGCAAAAGGTTATATTGATATGAAGAAATGGAAGGCCGTACTATTGTTGACAGCCGTGGGCAGCCATGCCTTCGCGGCGGACCTGTTGGACACGGTCAAACAGCGTGGCGCGCTGAAGATCGCGCTGGAGGGTACCTACCCGCCGTTCAACTTCAAGGACGCGAAGCAGCAGTTGACCGGTTTCGACGTCGAGATCGCCACCGAGATCGCGCGCCGGATGAAAGTGAAACCTGAATTCGTTACCGCCGAGTGGAGCGGGCTGCTGGCCGGCCTGCAGAGCGGCAAATTCGACATCGTGGTCAACCAGGTCGGCGTGACCGCGCAGCGCCAGGCGGTGTTCGATTTCAGCCAGCCGTACACCTACTCCAGCGCCCAGCTGATCGTGCGCAAGAATGAAAGTCGCGACTTCAAGAACCTGGCCGACCTGAAGGGCAAAAAGCTCGGCGTCGGCCAGGGCAGCAACTACGCCGACATGGCCAAGGCGGCTGCCGGCGTGCAGGTGAAGACTTACCCCGGCGCGCCGGAATACCTGCAGGATCTGGCCACCGGCCGGCTGGACGCGGCGCTGAACGACAGCCTGCTGATTCCGTTCGCGATCAAGCAGGCCAAGCTGCCGCTGAAGGCCGGCGCCCCGGTGGGCGAGGTGGCGGCGATGGCGATTCCGTTCGCCAAGGGCAATCCGCAATTCAAATCCGAAATCGACAAGGCCTTGGGCGGCATGAAGGCCGACGGCACCTTCCGGAAAATTTCCGTGAAGTGGTTCGGCATCGACGTGTCCAAGGCGCCTGCCGCGGCGAAGAAATAAGCCGCTTTGTGATAGCATCGACCGCGCGCCCCTGCATTAGCGGGGGCGTCGGTTTTTAAGGAAGGGAAGAGATGGGCGAGTGGATGGCTCTGTTCGAGGCGGCGCTGCCGGTGCTGCTGCAGGGCGCGGCGCATACGCTGCTGTTCGCGCTGGTGGCGATGGTGCTGGGCCTGGCGCTGGGTTTCGCGGTGGCGATGGTGCGGGTGGCGAAGCTGCCGGTCTTGTCGCAGCTGGCGGCGTTCTACGTCAGCGCGATGCGCGGCACGCCGCTCTTGGTGCAGATTTTCGTCATCTATTACGGCCTGCCCGGCGTCGGCCTGGAACTGGACCCGGTGCCGGCCGGCGTGCTGGCCCTGACGCTGAACGTGGCGGCCTACCTGTCGGAAAGCCTGCGCGGCGGCATCGCCGGCGTGGCCAAGGGGCAGTGGGACGCGGCGTTCTCGCTGGGCTTCACCTGGTGGCAGACGATGCGCCACATCATCGCGCCGCAGGCGCTGCGGCTGTCGGTGCCCAGCCTGTCCAATAGCCTGATCTCGCTGATCAAGGACACCTCGCTGGTGTCGGTGATCACCGTCACCGAGCTGATGCTGGCGACGAAAGAGGTGATCGCCCAGACCTTCCAGCCGCTGCCGCTGTACCTGGCCGCCGCCGCCATCTATTGGCTGCTCAGCGCCTTGTTCGAGCGCTTGCAGCGCCACGTGGAAAACCGGCTCAACCTGGCGCACCAGCGCTGAGCGTGACAGCTGGCATAGGAAAAAGCCCCGCGATGCGGGGCTTTTCGTTTACGCCGGCTCCGGCATGCCGTACATGCCGTCTATCAAGGCGCGGCAGCGCTCGGTGATCACCTTGCGGCGCAGCTTCAAGGTGGGCGCCAGCTCGCCGGCGTCCACGCACCACGGCTTGTCCAGCAGCGAGAACTTCTTGATGTGCTCCCAGCTGCCGAAATAGCGGTTGAAGCGCTTCACCTCGCGGTCGATCAGCTCCACCACCTTGGGATGGCGGCTCATTTCGCAGTCGGTGGTGTAGGAGATGCCGTGCTCGGCGCACCATTCCTTCAGCTTCTCGAACAGCGGCACGATCAGCGCGGCCGCGTACTTCTGGCCGTCGCCCACCACCATGATCTGGTCGATGAAGGCCGATTCCTTCAGCTTGTTCTCCAGCGCCTGCGGCGCGATGTACTTGCCGTTGCTGGTCTTGAACATTTCCTTCTTGCGGTCGGTGATGCGCAGGTAGCCGTCCTCCAGCACGCCGATGTCGCCGGTGTGCAGCCAGCCGTCGCGCAGCGCGTCCGAGGTCTGTTCCGGCTCCTTGTAGTAGCCGGACATCACGTTGTCGCCGCGCACCAGGATCTCGCCATCGTCGGCCAGGCGCACTTCCACGCCGGGCAGGGGCAGGCCGACGCTGCCGATGCGCACGCCGCGGGCGGTGAACGGATTGGCTGAGATCACCGGCGAGCTCTCGGTCATGCCGTAGCCCTCGGCCACGGCGATGCCGGCGGCCCAGAACATGCGCGCCAGCCGCGGCTGCAGCGCGGCGGAGCCGACATTGATGGAGATCAGCTCGCCGCCCATCGCCGCGCGCCATTTGCTGTACACCAGCTTGTCGGCCAGCGCGTGCTGGATCGCGTCCAGCGGAGAGCGGCGGCGGTTGGGGTCGAAGTTTTCGGCGCGGGCCAGCGCCCATTGATAGATGCGGCGCTTGGCGCCGGTCAGGTCGCGCGCCTTGCCCACCAGCTTCTCGTGCACCTTCTCCAGCACGCGCGGCACGGAGCTGAAGGTATGCGGCTTCACGTCGGCCAGCGCCGACGACAGGCATTCCACGCTGGCGAAGTAGATGCCGGTGCCGCTGTACAGGTAGTAGAACACGCCGGCGCGCTCGAAGATGTGCGACAGCGGCAGGAAGCTCAGCGCGCGGCAGCGGCCCTGCGGCAGGCCGGTGAAGGCGGCGGTGGCCACCACGGTGCTCAGCACGTTGCGGTGGCTCAGCATCACGCCCTTGGAGCGGCCGGTGGTGCCGGAGGTGTAAATGATGGTATAGACGTCGTCGGCGCGCACCGCGTCGCGCAGCGCGTCCAGCTCGGCCATCCGTTCCGGCCGCGCGCGCTCGGCGATCTCGCGCCAGGACGGCGCGCCGTCGATGTCGGCCAGGCCGTAGATCGGGCAGGACAGCCTGCCCAATGCCTCGTGCAGTTTTCGTTGCAATGCAGCACTGCCGGCGAAAGCGAGCTTGACCTCGGCATGCGCCAGGATATAGCGTGCATCATCGAGGGTGATGGTGGGGTACAGCGGCACGCTGACCGCGCCGATTTGTTGCAGCGCGATATCCGCCAGCACCCATTCGATGCTGTTGTCGGCGGCGATGGCCACCTTGTCGCCGCGCTGGATGCCCATTTCCATCAGGCCCAGGCTGACGCGGTTGACGGTGTCCCGGACCTCGGCCGTCGACAATTGCCGCCAGGCCTTGCCGGATTTCGCCGACAGGCAGTCCGGGCGCGGATGGTTGGCCAGCTGGTGGGACAGGATGTCAAAAACGCGTTCTAGCTTCATGCAAACGATGGTTTTAATGCGAAACGCAGCAAAATAGCCCTATTGGCGGCCGCTGTAAAGTAAAAAACGGCGCTCGCTTGGCGAAAATCAGGACAATTTGCCGATATTTGCTCGCAATTGCCCTGAAATTTTGGCATCGTGATGAAATGAGCATGGCAAATGCATGATTTGCAAGGAGTTAGGGTTTGATTGTCGGGCAATTTGGCCCAAGCTCATGATTTAGAGGGATTTTCGTGAAATTCGCTACCCGCGCCATCCATGTCGGCTACGACAATGCCGAACACAACCGCTCGGTGATGCCGCCGCTGTACCAGACCTCGGCCTTCGCCTTCGACCATGTCGGCGAGGATTTGCGCTACGCCTACGCCCGCACCGGCAATCCGACCCGCAGCGCGCTGCAGGACTGCCTGGCCAGCCTGGAAGAGGCCAGGCACGGCCTGGCCTTCTCCAGCGGCATGGCGGCGATAGACGCGGTGCTGCGCGCCTGCCTGAAGCCGGGCGACGAGGTGATCGCGGTGGCGGATCTGTACGGCGGCGCTTACCGGCTGCTGACCCGGGTGATGCAGCCGGCCGGTATCAAGGTGAGCTTCGTGGACCTGTCCGACCCGGCGCGGCTGGAGGCGGCGATCACGCCGGCCACCCGGCTGCTGTGGCTGGAGTCGCCGACCAATCCGCTGCTGGGCATGGTCGATATCGCCGCGCTGTCCGCGATCGCCCATCGCCACAATGTAAAAGTGGCGGTGGACAATACCTTCGCCACGCCGTATCTGCAGCAGCCGCTGCTGCTCGGCGCCGACATCGTCGTGCACTCGGCCACCAAGTACCTGGGCGGGCACTCCGACGTGCTGCTGGGCCTGGTGGCGGTCAGCGACGACAAGCTGCACCACGATATCCGCTTCCTGCAGAACGCCGCCGGCGCGGTGCCCGGGCCGCAGGATTGCTTCCTGACGCTGCGCGGCATCAAGACGCTGGCGCTGCGGATGGAGCGCCATTGCGACAGCGCGGAGAAAGTGGCGGTCTGGCTGGCCGGACAGCCGGCCGTGGCCAAGGTGTTCTACCCCGGACTCCCGGAGCATCCGGGGCATGAGCTGGCGAAGCGGCAGATGCGGCGCTTCGGCGGCATCATCAGCATCCGGCTGCAGGACGACAGCCGCGAGGCGGCCAGCCGCGTCGCGCAGAGGCTGAAGCTGTTTGCGCTGGCGGAGTCGCTGGGCGGGGTGGAGTCGCTGGTCAACCATAGCTACACGATGTCGCACGGCGGCATGCCGGCCGAGCAGAAGGCGGCGCTGGGCATTGTCGAGGGCGGCCTGCGGCTGTCGATCGGCATCGAGGATCTGGACGACATCCTGGCGGACCTGGAGCAGGCGCTGCGCGATTGAACGGTCCGGGCGCGGGGCCCGGATGGCTGGCAAGATCCAATAACAAGGAGAATGCGGATGTCGGCGGCGAAATGGCAGCCATTGCCACTGAAACTTCCGGTAATACAGGCGCCGATGGCCGGCGGCGCGACGACGCCGCAACTGGTGGCCGCGGTGGGCGAGGCCGGCGGCTTGGGTTTCCTGGCCGGCGCGATGCTGTCCCCGGCGCAGATCCGGGAAGAGGCCGGCAGCATCCGCGCCTTGAGCGACAAGCCGTTCGGGATCAATCTATTCGTCCAGGGGCCGCCGCAACCGGATTCGGGCGAGCTGGCGCTGGCGCTGGATCTGCTCAAGCCCTGGCATGCCGAGCTGGGCTTGGGCGAGCCCGTGGCCCCGGCCAGCTACTGCCAGCCTTTCGACCAGCAGCTGGAGACGGTGCTTGAGTTGAAGCCGGCGGTGGCCAGCTTCGCTTTCGGCATCCTGGACGCGGCGCAGATGCGCGCGCTGCGCGGCGCCGGGATTCTGGTGGTCGGCACCGCCACCAATCTGGCCGAGGGACTGGCCTGGGCTCAGCTGGGCGCGGACGCGGTGTGCGCGCAGGGGCGCGAGGCGGGCGGCCACCGCGGCACCTTCATCGGCGAGCAGCGGCAATCGCTGCGGCCGATGCTGTCGCTGGCGTACGAGCTGGCGCAGAACCTGCCGCTGCCGGTGATCGCCGCCGGCGGCATCATGCACGGCCGGGACATCGCCGCCGCGATGCGCCACGGCGCGGTCGCCTGCCAGCTGGGCACCGCCTTCCTGCGCTGCCCGGAGTCCGGCATCTCGCCGTTGTGGAAACAGGCGCTGGCTGCGGCGAAGCCGGGATCCACCCGGCTGACCCGGGCGTTTTCCGGCCGCTACGCCCGCGGCCTGGACAACCGCTATATGGCAGAGATGGCGCAGTGGCAGGACCGGCTGCCGGCTTATCCAGTGATGAACGCGCTGACCGGCGCCATGCGCGCGGCCGCCGCCAAGGCCGGCCGCAGCGAACTGATGTCGTTGTGGGCGGGCGAGGGCGTCGCCGACGCGCGCGAGATGCCGGCGGCGGAACTGATCGCCCAGCTGCAGGCGGAGTGGCAGGCCGCCTACCGCTAGTCTTCGCCGCGGTAGATGGCGACGGTGCGTAAGCCCGCGCCGTCTATCGCCGCGCGGTACATGCCCTCGCAGTTGAACGGCAACGCCACCCGGCCGTAGCGGTCGACGGCGACGACGCCGCCGGTGCCGCCCATGGTCAGCAGCTGGCCGTAGACCACGGCGTCGCAAGCCTGGGCCACGGTTTCGTCCAGGTGGCGGATCCGGGCCGAGATCTCGTGCCCGGCGGCGGCGCGGACGAAGTATTCGCCGTGGCCGGTGGCCGACACCGCGCAATAGGCGTCGGCCCAGGTGCCGGCGCCGATCACCGGCGTGTCGCCGATGCGGCCTGGCCACTTGGCGGTGCGGCCGCCGGTGGAGGTGGCGGCCGCCAGCCGGCCTTGCGCGTCCAGCGCCACCGCGCCGACGGTGCCGTGCTTGCGGTCTTCGGAGATGTCCTCGTCCGAGCCGCCGTTGGCCAGCCTCTCCTTTTCCGCCAGCAGCGCCTGCCAGCGCTTGTCGGTGTGGAAGTATTCCGGCGGCCGCATTTCCAATCCTGCCCGGCGGGCGAAATCTTCCGCCGCCGCATACCCCAGCGTCACGTGGGGTGTGCGCTCCATCACCGCGCGCGCCAGCAGCACCGGGTTGCGCACGCCGGAAAGGCCGGCTACGCTGCCGGCGTCCTGGCGGATGCCGTCCATCACCGCCGCTTCCATTTCCTGTTTGCCGTCCAGATTGAACACCGAGCCGCGGCCGGCGTTGAACAGTGGATCGTCCTCCAGCGCGCAGACCGCCGCGCACACCGCATCCAGCGCCGCGCCGCCGCCGCGCAGCACCGCGTGGCCGGCCTCCAGCGCCTGTTCCAGGCCGGCGCGGTAGGCGCGCTCCAATTCGGCGTCCATGTCGCTGCGGCGCAGGGTGCCGGCGCCGCCGTGCAAGGCGAGGGCGATGGTCATGTGTCGATCTCCAGGGTGGCGAATGGACTGTTAGCATGAGGCTTTTGATGGGAGTTCGCCAGCGATGCGCAACGAAGACGATGGGCGTGGCCGGCTTGCCGCTGCGCCCATTGGGCGAGATGCGGCTGGATGGCGAGCGCTGCGCGCTGTACCAGGCGCCGCTGCCCGAGTCCTGGCGGCTGGGGCCGGAAATGGCGGGGTTGCTGCCGATGACGTTGCAAGCACTGCGGGAACAAGCCTTGCATCCGCAGTTGGCGGACTGGCTTGGCAAGCAGGAAGAGGCGAGAGCATAATTGTTGAGTAAATTACTCAACAATTGGAGTGAAGATGGACGCCGCGCTAGAAGCCGAGATTCAACAGAAATACACCGTTGAAACCATCACCGACATGAAGCGCTGGACCGACAAGTTGATCAGCTTCCGGCTGACGCGGCCCGCCGGTTTTCGCTTCGCGGCCGGCCAGTTCGCCCGGCTGGGCCTGCCGTTGGAGAACGGCGGCCAGGCGTGGCGCGCGTATTCGATGTGCTCGGCCGAATACGACGAGTTCCTGGAGTTCTATTCCATCGTGGTGCCGGAGGGCCAGTTCAGTTCCCGCCTCGCCAGGCTGCAGCCGGGGGCGGAGGTGATGCTGGACAAGCGGGCGATGGGTTTTTTCCAGGCTGAGCGGCTGCCGGACGGCGAGGATCTGTGGCTGATCGCCACCGGCACCGGCATCGCGCCTTATCTGTCGATTCTGAAACAACCCGAAGTGTGGCAACGCTTCGAGCGCATCGTGCTGGCGCACTGTGTCCGCGAGGCGGCGGAGCTGTCGTTCCAGGACGAGATCGCCGCCTTGCGCGAGCATCCGCTGTGGCGTGAGCATGGCCGCAAGCTGCAGTACCTGCCTGTGGTGACGCGTAATGCGCCCGAGGGCATGCTGAGCCAGCGCGTGCCGGCGCTGCTGCAGAGCGGCGAGTTGGCGGCGCGCGCCGGCATCGAGATGTCGCCCGAGCACAGCCGCTTTATGCTGTGCGGCAATCCCAAAATGGTGGAGGATACCCACCGCCAACTGATGAAGATGGGCTACCGGATGACCCGGCAGAACGCGCCGGGCCATATCGTGCTGGAAAACGGCTGGTAAAACTTAGCGGTTGGACGTGGCCAGCAGAGAGCCGAACACGAGGAAGCTGGCGCCGCTGGCCTTGTTGATCAGGTGGCCGCCGCGCTCGTTGTCCAGCCAGCGCCGCAACGAGTGAGCCAGCAAGGCGTAGGCGCTGTGGATCAGCACCAGCAGCGCGCTGTAGCTGCTGACCAGCAGCAGGAAGTCGCTGGTGTAATGGGCGCTGCCGGCGGCGATGAACTGCGGGAAGATGGCCAGGAAGAAAAAGATGGACTTGGGGTTGCTCAACTGCAGCAGCATGCCGGCGGCGAACTGCCGCCAGGGGCTGGTACGCTTGGCTTCCGGCGCGTCGAAACGGAAGGCCGGCGCCCGCAGCAGCTTGATGCCCAGGTAGAACAGGTAGCCGGCGCCCAGCCATTTCAGCGCGGTGAAAGCCAGGGCGGAGGTCGCCAGCAGCAGGCCCAGGCCGGTGGCGGACAGCGCGGCGACGATGAAGCTGCCGCAGGCGACGCCCAGTATGCCGGGCAGGCTGCCCCTGAGGCCGAAACGCAGCGCGTTGCCCAGCGAGTTGAGCACGCCGGGGCCGGGCGTCAGGATGGCCAGGCTGGCCATCAGCAGGAACAGCGGGTAATGGTGCATCGGTTTTCTCCTAGATTGCCGCGGCCAGCGCGCTTTCCTCGCGCAGCAGCGACAGATTGACCAGGTCCTGATAGCGGCCCAGCCAGAAGCCGGCCTGGCGGGCCCGGCCCTCCACCTTGAAACCCAGCCGTTCCAGCAGCGTCAGCGAAGCCTGGTTGTCCGGATGAACCTGGGCCTCGATCCGGTTCAGCGCCATGTGCTTGAAGCCCCAGGCCAGCGCGGCGCGCAGCGCCTCGCTCATCAGGCCTTGTCCTTGCCGGCTGCGCGCCAGCTCATAACCGAGCGTGCAGCAGCGCCAGCCCGGGTTCCATTTGAACAAGCCGACGCTGCCGATCAAGGGGCCGTCTTCGCGGAGGGCCAGCCCCCAGCGGATGCCGGGCGCGGGCAGGTTTCGCCAGCCGGCGAATTTTTCCACCATCTGCCGGGCCTGCTCTAGGGTGGCCAGCGGGTCGGTGCCGTACCAGCGCATCGCGTCGGCGTCGCCGAAGATGTCCAGCAGCGCAGGCGCGTCGTCCATCGCGATTTCGCGCAGTACCAGCCGCGGGGTATGCAGGGTGGGGAAGTCCATTCACTCTCCTGATCAGGACAAGTAGATATACCCTAAACGCCGCCGCCTATCAAACCATGGCGGCATGCTTGTTCGCGCCGGAATGATATCGGTATGATGAATCCCTTCCTCACCGTTTGCGGAGCGCCGCGCATGCCCACCTTGTCCACTCTGCTGCTGTTCTCCCTCGCCTGTCTCGCGCTGGCCGCCACGCCCGGCCCCGACATGCTGCTGATCGCCAGCCGCAGCGCAGGGCAGGGCCTGCGCGCCGGCTTCGCCACCTTGTTCGGCATCCAGCTGGGCACCTATTGCCACGCGCTGCTGGCGGCGCTGGGTCTGGCCCAGCTGTTCGTGCTGGTGCCGGTGGCCTACGACGCGGTGCGCGTCGCCGGCGCCGCCTACCTGCTTTACCTGGCCTGGACCACCTTGCGCAGCAACAGCGTGCTGCGCGCGGCCGATCCCGCCGCCGCCAACCGGCCGCTGGCGCGCATCGCGCTGCAGGGGCTGACCACCAATCTGCTCAATCCCAAGATGGCGCTGTTCGTGCTGGCGCTGTTTCCGCAGTTCGTCGAGCCGCAGGCCGGTCCGGTGGCGCTGCAGATTATGTTGCTGGCTACGGTACTGAACGCGGTCGGCTTTGTCGTCAACGCGCTGGTGATCGTCGCCAGCAGCCGCATGGGCCGGATGCTGGCCGGCGGCGCGAGCGGGCGCTGGCCGCAATACCTGCTGGCGACGGTGTTTGGCGGGCTGGCTGTGCGCCTGCTGGCGGCGGGGCAGAAATAAGCTGTTCTGACCCGGAGGACAGCGCTTAATCCCGCCCGGTTTTGCTCTACCATGGCTTATGACCGCCGTCCGCAATGGGCGGCGGCGGGCCGATGGAGATCGGCCCGGATGCCGCCGGATGCCAGTGTATGAAGCCTGCCGATGAAGACGAAGACATCGCCTCCCGCCTGATGTCGCTGCAACGGGATTGCCCGTTGCTGATCTCCCTGTTCGACGAGCGCGACCGCCTGCGCTACGCCAATCCGGCGTTCTGCGCGGCGCTGGGCGTGGCGGCGGACGAGCGCGTCAGCTGGGAGCAACTGATGCGGCGCAATTATCAAAACCGCCAGGGCACGCAGATCAGCACCCGGGACTTCGAGGCTTGGCTGGCGTCGGCGAAGTCGCGCCGGGCCAAGCGGCCCTTCCGCGCTTTCGAGACCGACCTGGCCGACGGCCGCTGGATCTGGATGACCGAGACCACGCAGACCGGCGGCTGGATGCTGTGCGTCGGCAGCGAGATCACCGAGCTGCGCGTCGGCGAGCGCGAGCTCAGGCAGGCGCGCGACATGGCGCAGCGCGCGGCGCTGACCGACCCCCTGACCGGCATCGGCAACCGCGGCCACATCCTGCAGCAGATGGACGGCCTGGTGGAGCAGTTTCATGGCGGAGCGTGCCAGGCGGCCGCGGTGGCCATCCTGGATCTGGACAACTTCAAGCTGATCAACGACCTGAAGGGCCATCTGGCCGGCGACGCGGTGCTGCGCGATTTCGCGCATAGGCTGCAGCCCTTGCTGAAACCGCATGACAGCCTGGGCCGGCTGGGCGGGGAGGAGTTTCTGCTGCTGTTGCCCGGCAGCGGCCTGGAGCAGGCGGAGGCCTTGATCCGGACCATACTTTCCGATGTGCAGTCGTCGCGGCCGCTGGCGGATGACCCGGGGTTTTCCTACACCTGTTCGATCGGGATGTCCTTGCTGCGCGCCGGCGACGATCTGTCGGCGCCGCTGGGCCGGGCCGACGAAGCCTTGTATCAAGCCAAGGCCGGCGGGCGCAATACCTGGCGCGTGCGGCTGTAAGGCGTTTGGGCATGAAAAAAGGCGGGATCGCTCCCGCCTTTGTCGTTTCCGGCTGCCCGTCTTATTGCTTGACGCAGTCCACGCAGTACACCTTGCGGTCCTGCACCTCCACCGCCACCAGGCCGTGGACGTCGGTTTCGAAGCCCGGCAGCTCGCGGTTGAAGGCCTGGGCGAAGCGCAGGTAGTCGACGATGGTCTTGTTGAAGCGCTCGCCCGGGATCAGCAGCGGGATGCCCGGCGGGTAGGGGGTCAGCAGCACCGCGGTGACGCGGCCTTCCAGCTGGTCCACCGGCACGCGCTCGATCTCGCGGTGCGCCATCTTGGCGAAGGCGTCGGCCGGGCGCATCGCCGGCTCCATGTCGGACAGGTAGATGTCGGTGGTCAGCCGCGCCACGTCGTGCTTGGCGTACAGGCCGTGGATGCGCTGGCACAGGTCCTGCAGGCCGACGCGCTCGTACTGCGGATGCTTGGCGACGAATTCCGGCATCACGCGCCACATCGGCTGGTTCTTGTCGAAATCGTCCTTGAACTGCTGCAGCAGCGAGATCAGCGTGTTCCAGCGGCCCTTGGTGATGCCGATGGTGAACATGATGAAGAAGCTGTACAGGCCGGTTTTCTCGACGACCACGCCGTGTTCGGTCAGATACTTGGTGACGATGGCGGCCGGGATGCCCATTTCCTCGAAGCTGCCGTCCACGTCCAGGCCCGGCGTCAGCACGGTGGCCTTGATCGGGTCCAGCATGTTGAAGCCGTCCTCGATGCCGGCGAAGCCGTGCCAGCGCTCGTCGGGGCGCAGCGTCCAGTCGGTCTGGTCGCAGATGCCGTCGTCGGACAGATCGTCCGGGCCCCATACGCTGAACCACCAGTCGCGGCCGTATTCCTCGTCCACCTTGCGCATCGCGCGGCGGAATTCCATCGCCTCCACCAGCGATTCTTCCACCAGCGACTGGCCGCCCGGCTGCTCCATCATCGCGGCGGCCACGTCGCAGCTGGCGATGATCGAGTATTGCGGGCTGGTCGAGGTGTGCATCAGGTAGGCTTCGTTGAACCAGGCGGTGTCGAGCTGCCGGTTCTGCGGATCCTGCACCAGGATCTGCGAGGCCTGGCTGATGCCGGCCAACAGCTTGTGGGTGGACTGGGTGGAGAACACCAGGCTGTCCTCGCAGCGGGGCCGGCCTTCGCCGATGGCGTGGAAGTCGCGGTAGAAGTCGTGGAAGCAGGCGTGCGGCAGCCAGGCTTCGTCGAAGTGCAGCGTGTCCACCTCGCCGTCCAGCAGGCCCTTGATCTCCTCGACGTTGTACAGGATGCCGTCGTAGGTGGACTGGGTCAGCGTCAGGATGCGCGGCTTGCGGTTGGGGTGCTTTTCCAGCATCTCGCGCGCGAACGGATTGGCCAGGATCTTCTTCTTGATATTGTCCGGCTGGAACTCGGACTTCGGGATCGGGCCGATGATGCCGTAGTGGTTGCGCGTCGGCATCAGGAACACCGGGATGGCCCCGGTCATGATGATGGCGTGCAGATTGGACTTGTGGCAGTTGCGGTCCACCAGCACGATGTCGCCGGCGGCGACGCAGCTGTGCCAGACGATCTTGTTCGAGGTGGAGGTGCCGTTGGTGACGAAGAACAGGTGGTCGGCATTGAAGATGCGCGCCGCGTTGCGCTCGGACGCCGCCACCGGGCCGGTGTGGTCCAGCAGCTGGCCCAGCTCGTCCACCGCGTTGCAGACGTCGGCGCGCAGCATGTTCTCGCCGAAGAACTGGTGGAACATCTGGCCGACCGGGCTCTTCAGGAAGGCGACGCCGCCGGAGTGGCCGGGGCAGTGCCAGGAGTAGGAGCCGTCGTAGGCGTAGTCCACCAGCGCGCGGAAGAACGGCGGCGCCAGCTTGTCCAGATAGCTCTTGGCCTCGCGGATGATGTGGCGGGCGACGAACTCCGGCGTGTCCTCGTGCATGTGGATGAAGCCGTGCAGCTCGCGCAGGATGTCGTTGGGGATGTGGCGGGCGGTGCGGGTCTCGCCGTACAGGTAGACCGGGATGTCCGGGTTGCGGCGGCGGATTTCGGCGACGAAGCCGTACAGATTGCCCAGCGCTTCTTGCGCCGTGTCCTCGGTCTGGAATTCCTCGTCGTCTATCGACAGGATGAAGCCGGCGGCGCGGCTTTGCTGCTGGGCGAAGGAGGTGAGGTCGCCGTAGCTGGTGTAGCCGATCACGCTCATGCCTTCCGCCTCCATGGCGGCGGCCAGTTCGCGAATGCCGGAGCCGCTGGTGTTTTCCGAGCGGAAGTCCTCGTCGATGATCACGATGGGGAAGTGAAAACGCATACCTTGAGTCCTTGTTGCTGTTAACTCGGACACTGCAGCGGGGCCGGTGCGTCACCGGACTTTGCCGCGGCAATGTCGCTAGGTGCGCGTGGGGCGCAGATCTGTACGCACGGGCTGAAGAACGGGTCTTCGCCGCCGCCCTGGAGGCTGGCCTTGAGGCGCGAAATAGTGGGCTGGGCCTTGCCTGGAGAAGACGCGCCGCCGCGTCCGGCTATGGGCGGTGCGTCGAAACGAGGGCAGGGCAGCCGATCTAAAACAGGGTCGCTTTGCGCCGCGGTCCGTACCTGGCAACCGTCGGTTGCTTCACGTCAGCCGGCCTGGAGAACATCCCAAGAAGCGCGCATTGTAGACCTTTTGCCTGTCATGTTGTTGTGCGCTGCGGAATGGATCGCGGAAAAATCGCGATCAGGACTATCTGCC
This sequence comes from Chromobacterium violaceum ATCC 12472, assembly GCF_000007705.1. NCBI lineage: Bacteria > Pseudomonadati > Pseudomonadota > Betaproteobacteria > Neisseriales > Chromobacteriaceae > Chromobacterium > Chromobacterium violaceum. The sequence goes on along the minus strand of NC_005085.1, from coordinate 4,371,127 downwards.
GGCGCCGGCCAGGGCGGCTGGCGCGCCGTAAACAGCTGCGCCCATATGCTAAGCGGCTGTTTTCATTGAGAGTCGTCCGGCGTCGGCTTGTCGCTTCCGCTGCTGCACTCCGCCAGCCTCGACTGTTGTTTTTTCTTCCGTTTTTCCAGATATAGCCCGCAGGCCTTGAACACCACGGCCAGGCCGCCCGCGGCCAGCAGCGCGACCAACGGCGCGGCCGCCAGCCACGGAAAGTAGGCGATGGCCAGCGCCAGCAGGCACAGGGCGACGCCTATGCTGAGGAAGGCCGGGGCCTCGCTGCTTTCCACCATGCGGCTGCCGCGCACCACGGAGCCCAGCGCGTCGCCGATGCGCATCGCCTGGCGCGCCGCCGCGCTGGCGCCGCTGAGCGCCATTTCCTTGGGCGTGCCGCGCATCCGCCGTTCCTGCTTGCTGACCGGCCGCGGCACCGGCTTGCGCCGCTCCTGGCGCAGCACGATCTCGGTCGACTGTTCCAGGTCCTGCAGGAAGCGTTCCGCGAGTTCTCCGGCCAGGCCCTCGTCCTCCAGCGCGATGTCCAGTTCGCGGTTGACCAGCCAGCTGGACAGATTGAGGTTGGTGGAGCCGATGCGGGCCCAGCGGCCGTCGGCGACAGCGGTTTTGGCGTGGATCATCGGCCCGTTCCACTCGAACACCCGCACCCCGGCTTCCAGCAGCGGGCGGTACTGGGTGCGGGACACGGCGGCGATCCAGCGGATGTCGCTGGAGCGCGGCACCAGGAGGCGCACGTCGACGCCGTCCCGCGCCGCCTGCTTCAACGCCGACAGATAGAGGCTGGTGGCCATGAAGTAGGCGTCGGTCAGCCACAGCGTGCGGCGGGCGAAGCTGGCCACCAACAGATCCAGCCGCATCATCCGCGCGGTGGAAGGCGTGGTGGCGATCAACCTCGCGGCGGCCTCGCCGGCGGGCTGCGTGTCGGCCGGAACCAGCCAGCGCGCGTCCAGCGGCTCGCCGCAACTGGCCCAGCTGTCGGCAAAGGCCGCCAGCGCCGGCGCCAGCAGCGGGCCGCTCAGCGCCAGGCCGGTGTCGCGCCATGGCGCCAGTCCCTTTTCAGGCTGGCCTTGCCAGCTCTGGCTGATGCACAGCCCGGAAACGAACAGCTCTTGCCGGTCGACGATGATCATCTTGCGGTGGTTGCGCCCCAACAGCGTGAGCCCGCCGCCCAGGCTGGGGGGATGGTAGGCGCGCACCTCGGCTCCGGCTTCCTGCAGCGGCTTGAGGAAGCCGGACAAGTGCGCGCGCCAGCTGCCCAGCCAGTCATACAACAGGCAAACTTGGATGCCTTGTTTTGCTTTTTCTATAAGGATATTACGGATTTTCAAGCCAAATTGGTCATTGGCGAATATATACATTTCGATAAAGATGGAATCCCGGCATTCTGAGAGCGCGTTCTCCCAGGCGGGAAAGTTTTCCACGCTGTCGTACAGCAGCCGCACTCGGTTTCCGGCCATCAGCGGCGCGCCGGCGGAGCGCGAAAGCGCCTGTTCCGCCAGCTGGCGGACGAATTGCAGGGTTTGTTGCGACTGCTCGTCTTTGCTCATGATTTTTTGAATTTTGTCTAACAAAATACAAAATATTGCCGTAATGGCTTCTTTGTATCTGATTTTGAGTAGGAAAAACTGTCGTATTTTTGAAAATTTTTGTCTCAAAAAATCAAAAAACGCGCTCTAATCAGGTAGCGGAATTACATATGAAAACAAGTCATTGCGCTTCAACTGATTGAAATCAAATGATTGTTGCGCTGCGCCAAGCTGGCTTGCGGCTGGCGCAATCTTGCCCGTAGAATCGAACGCATCACTACAAGGTATAAACGGGCAGAGAAATGGACAGACAGAGCCGCCTGCAGGGCACATTGTATAAACCGGAATTCGAACAGGACAGCTGCGGCTTCGGCCTGATCGCCCAGCTGGACGACAAGCCCAGCCACTGGCTGGTGGCCACCGCCATTTCCTCGCTGGCCAAGCTGACGCACCGCGGCGCGGTGGCGGCGGACGGCAAGTCGGGCGATGGCTGCGGCCTGCTGTTCCGGAAACCGGACGGCTTTCTGCGCGAAGTGGCGGCCGAGGCCGGCATCGCGCTGAAGTCAGTGTACGCCGCCGGCCTGGTATTCCACCACCCTGACCGCGCCACGGGCGAGCGCAGCCTGGCGCGTCTGCGCGAGCATCTGGAGGCGCAGCAGCTGGAAGTCGCCGGTTTCCGTACCGTGCCGGTCGATACTTCGGCTTGCGGCGAAACCGCGCTGGCGTCCTTGCCGGCGATTTCCCAGGTGTTCGTGAACTGTCCGTTCGGCATGGACGAGCTGGCTTTCCAGCGCCGGCTTTACATGGGACGCCGCCTGGCGGAAAAAGCCAACCGCGGCGACGACTCCTGTTTCTATCTGCCCACGCTGTCGCCGCACACCATCTCCTATAAAGGCCTGGTGACGCCCGAGAACCTGCCGCGTTTTTTCCTGGATCTGGCCGACCCGCGCTTCGAATCCAGCCTGGCGGTGTTCCACCAGCGCTTCTCCACCAATACCTGGCCGCAGTGGAAGCTGGCCCAGCCCTTCCGCTTCCTTGCCCACAACGGCGAGATCAACACGGTGCAGGGCAACCGCAACTGGGCGCGCGCGCGCGAGCGCATCATGGCCTCGCCGCACCTGGACATGGACGCGGTGCGCCCCATCGTCCAGACCGATGGTTCGGACTCGATGAGCCTGGACAATATGCTGGAAGGGCTGCTGATGGGCGGCATCCCGCTGTTCCGCGCGCTGCGCCTGCTGGTGCCGCCGGCCTGGCAGAACGTGGACAGTACCGACAAGGATCTGCGCGCCTTCTACGAATTCAATTCCATGCACATGGAGCCGTGGGACGGTCCGGCCGGCATCGTGCTGACCGACGGCCGCTACGCCGCCTGCATGCTGGACCGCAACGGCCTGCGCCCGGCGCGCTGGGTGCTGACCCGCGACAATATCCTGACCATCGCCTCCGAAGTGGGCGTATGGGACTACCGCGCCCAGGACGTGGTACGCAAGGGCCGCGTCAAGCCTGGCCAGCTGTTCGCCGCGGATTTGCTGAACGGCGAGCTGCTGATGCCGGAAGACATCGACGCGCAATTGAAGAGCGCCAAACCCTACCGGCAGTGGATCAAGGACAGCGCCAAGTACCTGGAGCTGTCGATAGAGGATGACGCCGGCGTCGAGCCCTTGTCCAAGGAGGAGCTGGCGCGGCTGCAAAAATTGTTCAACCTCAGCCGCGAGGAACGCGACCAGATCCTGCGCGTGCTGGCGGCCGATGGCCAGGAGGCGGTCGGCTCCATGGGCGACGACACGCCGATGGCGGTGCTGAGCCAGAAGGTGCGCGCGCCCTTCGACTACCTGCGCCAGCAGTTCGCCCAGGTGACCAACCCGCCAATCGACCCGATCCGCGAGGCGGTGGTGATGTCGCTGAACACCGTGTTCGGCCCAGAGCGCAATATGTTCGAGGAAAGCGCCGAGCACGCCAAGCGGCTGGAAGTGCGCAGCCCGGTGCTGAGCCACGAGAAGTTCACCCGCGTCACCACCCGGCCGGAGCCGTATCTGAAGGCCACCAATTTCGACCTGTGCTACGACCCGGCCGAAACCACGCTGCGCGAAGCGATTTCCTGTCTGACCCGCCACGTGGTGGAAGCGGTGCAGGAAGGCACCGTGGTGGTGGTGCTGTCCGACCGCCACGCCACCGGCGAGCGGCTGCCCATCCACGCGCTGTTCGCCACTGGCGCGGTGCACCACGCGCTGATCGACGCCGGCCTGCGCTGCAAGACCAATATCGTGGTGGAGACCGCCGCGGTGCGCGACGCCCACCAGATGGCATGCGTGCTGGGCTACGGCGCCACCGCCGTCTATCCCTACCTGGCCTACCAGACCATCATCGACCTGGTGAACAGCGGCGAGGTGCCGCTGAAGGCCAACGAGGCGCTGCAGCACTACCGCAAGGGCATCAACAAGGGCCTGCTCAAGGTGCTGTCCAAGATGGGCATTTCCACCATCGCCTCTTATCGCGGCGCGCAGCTGTTCGAGGCCGTCGGCATCCACCAGGAAGTGATCGAGCTGTGCCTGAAGGGCACGGTGTCGCGCGTGTCCGGCGCCAATTTCGCCGACTTCGAGGCGGAACAGAAAAAGCTGGCCAAGCTGGCGTTCAACCCGATGCGCGGCTTGAACCAGGGCGGCTTGCTGAAGTACGTGCACGGCGAGGAGTACCACGCCTACAACCCGGACGTGGTGCAGCTGCTGCAGAAGGCGGTGCAGAACGGCGATTACGGCGTTTATCTGCAATACGCGGAGACAGTGAATACCCGCCCGGTGGCGATGCTGCGCGACCTGATGCAACTGAAACTGGCCGGCGAGCCGATTCCGCTGGACGAGGTGGAGCCGGTGGAAGCCATCGTCAAGCGCTTCGACTCGGCCGGCATGTCGCTGGGCGCCTTGAGCCCGGAAGCGCACGAGGCGCTGGCCATCGCGATGAACCGCTTGGGCGGCCGCTCCAATTCCGGCGAGGGCGGCGAGGATCCGGCGCGCTATGGCACCGAGAAGATGTCCAAGATCAAGCAGGTGGCGTCCGGCCGCTTCGGCGTCACGCCGCATTACTTGGTCAACGCCGAGGTGCTGCAGATCAAGGTGGCCCAGGGCGCCAAGCCGGGCGAGGGCGGCCAGTTGCCCGGCGACAAGGTGTCCGGCCTGATCGCGCGGCTGCGCCACGCCAAGGAGGGCGTCAGCCTGATCTCGCCGCCGCCGCACCACGACATCTACTCCATTGAAGACCTGGCGCAGCTGATCTTCGACCTGAAGCAGGTGAACCCGTCCGCGCTGGTGTCGGTGAAGCTGGTGGCCGAGCCCGGCGTCGGCACCGTCGCCGCCGGCGTGGCCAAGGCCTACGCCGACCTGATCACCATCTCCGGTTACGACGGGGGCACCGGCGCCTCGCCGCTGACCTCAGTCAAGTACGCCGGCTCGCCGTGGGAGCTCGGCCTGTCCGAGGCGCAGCAGGTGCTGCGCGCCAACGGCCTGCGCGGCCGGGTGCGGGTGCAGACCGACGGCGGCCTGAAAACCGGCCTCGACGTGGTCAAGGCCGCCATCCTGGGCGCGGAGAGCTTCGGCTTCGGCACCGGACCGATGGTGGCGCTGGGCTGCAAATACCTGCGCATCTGCCACCTTAACAACTGCGCCACAGGGGTGGCGACGCAGGAAATCAAGCTGCGCTCCAAGTACTTCACCGGTCTGCCGGACATGGTGGTCAACTACTTCCTGTTCATCGCCCGCGAAACCCGAGAATGGATGGCCAAGCTGGGCGTGCGCAGCATGGAGGAGCTGATCGGCCGCATGGACCTGATGGATGTATTGGAAGGAGAGAGCGAGCGCCAGGGCCGTCTCGATCTGAGCCCGCTGCTGTCGCAAGGCACGGTGCCGGACAGCGAGCCGCGCTTCTGCGTTTCCGACAGCAATCCGTCCTTTGACAAGGGCGAGCTGGCCGAGCGGATCCTGCAGGAAGCGCTGCCCGCTATTCACAACAAGCAGATGCTGGAGCTGGCCTATCCGATCGAAAATACTCACCGCTCGATCGGCGCGCGCTTGTCCGGCGAGATCGCCCGCGTCCATGGCGCGGCGGGGCTGCCGTTCGGCTGCCTGAAGGTGAAGTTCACCGGCAGCGCCGGCCAGAGCTTCGGTGTGTGGAACGCGGCTGGCCTCCACCTTGAACTGGAAGGCGACGCCAACGACTACGTCGGCAAGGGCATGGCCGGCGGCCGCGTTACCATTTACCCGCCGAAAGATGCCGGCTACCAGGCCAGCGAGTCCATCATCATCGGCAATACCTGCCTGTACGGCGCGACCGGCGGCCAGCTGTTCGCCGCCGGCATCGCCGGCGAGCGCTTCGGCGTGCGCAACTCCGGCGCGCTGGCGGTGATAGAAGGCGCCGGCGACCACTGCTGCGAATACATGACCGGCGGCACCGTCATCGTGCTGGGCGAGACCGGCTACAACTTCGGCGCGGGCATGACCGGAGGCTTCGCCTTCGTCTATGACCCGAACGAGAAGTTCGCTTATCGCTACAACAACGAGCTGATCGACATCCACCTGATCAACGGCGAGGCGATGGGCATGTACCGCGCCTACCTGCTGGAGAAGATCGCCAAGCACGTGGAGCTGACTGGCTCGGAAACCGGCCGCGCGATGCTGCAGAACTTCGACGACTACGTCGACTACTTCTGGCTGGTGAAGCCCAAGGCCGCCAAGCTGGAAAGCCTGCTCAAAGACTAAGCGCCGCTGGCAACTCAATACCTGGCGGCGCAGGAAGCGCCGCCTATCCCGATGGGAGAGAACAAGATGTCCGATGTATTCCAGTTCATGAAGCTGTCGCGCAACCCAGGCGAAAAGGTCGAAGCGTCGGTGCGCAAGGTCGAGTTCAAGGAAATCTACCAGCCGCTGCACGCGGTGGATGCCGCCGACCAGGCCGGCCGCTGCCTGTCCTGCGGCAATCCGTATTGCGAGTGGGAGTGCCCGGTGCACAACTACATTCCCAACTGGCTGAAGCTGGTGGAGGAGGGGCGCCTGTTCGAGGCGGCGGAGTTATCGCATCAGACCAACAGCCTGCCCGAGATCTGCGGCCGGGTCTGCCCGCAAGACCGGCTGTGTGAGGGGGCCTGTACCTTGAATCAGGGGGGCTTCGGCGCAGTATCCATCGGCAGCATAGAGAAGTACATTACCGACGAGGCATTCAAGGCGGGTTGGCGTCCCGACATGTCCAAGGTGGTTTGGACGGATAAGACTGTGGGGATCATCGGCGCTGGTCCCGCGGGCCTGGCCTGTGCCGACGTGTTGGTGCGCAATGGGGTCAAGGCTGTGGTGTATGACCGCTATGAGGAGATCGGCGGGTTGTTGACCTTTGGTATTCCGGAGTTCAAGTTGGAAAAAAGCATTGTCCACCGCCGCAGAGAGATACTGGAAGGAATGGGGGTGGAGTTTGTGCTGAATACTGAGGTCGGCAAGGACATCAGCTTTGACAAGCTTATGATTAAGCACGATGCCGTGTTTATGGGTATGGGCGCGTACAAGGCCATGCGGGGGGGCTTTCCTGGAGAAGACAGCAAGGGTGTGCTGCAGGCTTTGCCCTATCTGATTAATAATGTGCGCCAGTCTATGGGAACCTTGCCTGTAGACGAAGCAGCCATCTCGATGAAGGGCAAGCGAGTATTGGTGCTGGGTGGCGGGGACACTGCGATGGACTGCAACCGCACTGCGATCCGACAAGGCGCGAAACGTGTGATCTGCGCTTACCGTCGCGACGAGGCCAATATGCCCGGTTCCAGACGAGAAGTCAGCAACGCGCGCGAAGAAGGGGTGGAGTTTTTGTGGAACCGGCAGCCTTTGGCGATTGAGCCGATGATAGGCGGCACCCTGGCTGTGAAGCTGGGCGAGACTCGGCTGAGCGAGGCTGGAGCCAAGGGGCGAAGCGCTGTTGAACTTGTGCCGGGGGGGGGGGAGGTCTTAGAATGCGACCACGTTATCATAGCGTTCGGGTTTCAAGCCGAAGCGGCTGCTTGGTTTGACGCCTGCGGGGTACGAACTGAAAATGGGTCCGGTAGAACCAAAGTCTCCCGAGGAGGCAAGTACCCTTACCAGACTAGCAATCCCAAAGTATTTGCCGGAGGGGATCAAGTTCGAGGCGCGGATCTTGTTGTGCGCGCAGTGTTCGAGGGGCGTCAGGCTGCGGAGTCGTTGTGCGCGTATTTGTTTGACTAGAGAAGGCGGGGGGCTAGCCTCAGCCAGGCCGCCCGGCTGGTGGTGGCTGGTCGCGGGACGACGCACGAGACGGTTTCTCATCAGGGAAACCCGGTCTGTCGTGCAAACATTATGAAGCTGTATCGCATCGTGCTTGCATGCTGCGTGCAGCTAATTTTATTTATTTGTATAAAAATATCTACCTGCGTGGTGTTTGATGAAAACAGTTCTCGTTACCGGTGCCGACGGTTTTATTGGTTCCCATCTGACCGAAATGCTCGTAAAGCAGGGTTATAAGGTCAAAGCGTTATCGCAGTACAACTCGTTCAATTACTGGGGCTGGTTGGAGGATGTGGATTGCCTCCCGGAAATTGAAGTATTGAATGGCGATGTCCGCGATCCCCACTATTGCAAGCATATTACTAAGGGCATCGATACTGTATATCATCTAGCCGCGCTGATTGCCATTCCTTACTCTTATGTTGCTCCTGATAGCTATGTCGATACCAATGTAAAGGGTACGCTGAACATATGCCAAGCCGCGCTTGATAATGGCGTCAGCAGGGTTATCCATACCTCTACTAGTGAGGTGTATGGAACTGCGCAATACGTGCCTATCGATGAGAAGCACCCGCTGCAACCCCAATCGCCTTACAGCGCGTCGAAAATCGGGGCCGATGCGATGGCAATGAGCTTCTATAACGCATTCGATCTGCCCTTGACCATTGCGCGGCCGTTTAACACTTATGGCCCTCGCCAATCGGCTCGCGCAGTGATCCCGACCATCATTAGTCAGATTGCGAACGGCAAAAAGCAGATAAAGCTGGGTGATGTGACCCCAACTCGCGATTTTAATTACGTTGAAGATACCTGCAGGGGCTTCTTGGCGTTGGCGAATTGTGAACAGGCGATTGGCGAAACCATCAATATTGGATCTAATTACGAAATCTCAGTTGGTGATACCTTAAATTTGATTCGTGAATTGATGAATAGCGACGTTGAGTTCTTGACCGACGAGCAGCGTATCCGTCCTGAGAAATCTGAAGTGTTCCGGCTCTGGTGCGATAACAGAAAGATCAATCAATTGACGGGTTTCATGCCTCAGCATGACATTCGCAGCGGTCTGGCTAAGACCATAGAATGGTTCACCAATCCGGTGAATCTCGCCAAGTACAAGTCTGATATTTACAATGTGTGATCATTATGAATTTCGACGCTCTGATTGGATTTGTACGAGAACAGTACCGCACCGATGAATTTATTCCCCTGCATGCGCCGATTTTCTCGGGAAATGAGAAGCGCTATGTGGAAGAAACGATAGACTCGACCTTCGTCTCCAGCGTAGGCGCTTTTGTCGATCGTTTCGAGAACGAAATGGCGAGCTACACCGGCAGCCCGAAAGCGGTGGCTGCGGTCAACGGAACGGCGGCGCTTCACATGGCTCTGAAGTTGGTGGGTGTGCAGCCGAACGATCTTGTGATTACACAGCCCTTGAGCTTCATCGCCACCTGCAATGCGATCAGTTATTGCGGCGCCTCGCCGGTGTTCATCGATGTGGATCGTCGCACGCTGGGCTTGTCGCCCGTCGCGCTGGAGCAATGGCTGCAAGAGAACGCGTTTGTCGCAGACGATCTGGTGTGCCGCCATCGCGCGGACCAGCGCGCAATCCGCGCTTGCGTGCCCATGCATACCTTTGGCCACCCGGCGGATCTGGATGGCTTAAGTGAGGTGTGCCAGCGTTGGCATATCCCTTTGATCGAAGACGCGGCGGAGTCCCTGGGCAGCTTCTACAAGGGACGCCATACCGGGACGCTAGGTGTTGTCGGCACCTTGAGCTTCAACGGCAACAAGATTATCACCACCGGTGGAGGCGGCATGATCCTCACCAATGCGGAACTGGGCAAGCGCGCCAAGCATCTGACGACGACGGCGAAGATTCCCCACCCATACGAGTTTATCCATGACGAGGTGGGCTACAACTACCGTCTGCCTAACCTGAACGCGGCGCTTGGTTGCGCGCAGCTTGAACAGCTGGAGACTTTCGTCCAGGCCAAGCGCGCCTTGGCGAAGTCGTACCAGGAACTGTTGGCTGGTAGTTCCTTGCAGTTTGTGGCCGAGCCCGACGACTGCCGCTCCAACTATTGGCTGAACGCCGTGATCTGCGTTGATCGCGCGCAACGAGACGCTTTGCTGCAGGCCACCAACGAGAACGGCGTGATGACCCGCCCAATCTGGGAATTGATGAGCCGGCTCCCGCTGTACCAGCATTGCCTGCATGGCGAATTGCTCAATGCAGAATGGCTAGCGGACCGCGTGGTCAATCTGCCCAGTAGCGTGACGGGGAGCGTCCATTGAGCCTGCGCAAGATTTGCATTGTAACGGGCAGCCGCGCGGAATATGGTTTGCAGCGCTGGTTGGCGAAAGCCGTTCAGGCCGATGAGAACCTTGAGCTGCAAATTCTGGCGACAGGCATGCACTTGGCGTTTGAATACGGCAGAACGATCAATGAGATTTACGCCGATGGCTTCGCGGTGGATGCGATCGTGGAAAGCCAGTTGGCGAGCGACTCGGCCGTCGGCATGGCGAAGTCCATGGGACTGGGCATGATCGGATGTGCAGACGCATTTCAGCGACTGCGGCCAGATATCGTCGTCTTGCTCGGCGATCGCTATGAAATTCTGGCTGCAGCTCAGGCCGCGGCGCTGATGGGCATTCCCGTCGCGCATATTTCTGGCGGTGAGGTGACCGAGGGCGCGGTGGACGACTGGATTCGCCATGCGATCAGCAAGGCGTCCTGGTGGCATTTCGTGGCGACGGAAGAGTATCGCCAGCGAGTGATCCAGTTGGGTGAGTCGCCGGAGCGCGTTTTCAATACGGGCGATCCCGGGCTGGACTCCATCAGCAACTTGCCCCTGATGAGCCGCGAGCAGCTTGAGGCGGAAATGGGCATGCCATTGCGCCAGCCGCTGTTCATGGTGACTTATCATCCGGCGACGCTGGGCGACGAGTCGCCGGAAGTGTCTTTCCGCAAGGTGCTGGCCTCGCTGGATCGTTTTCCGCAGGCGACGGTCATCATGACCAAGCCTAACGCGGATGCGGGCGGACGCGAATTGGCGGCGATGGCGGAAGAGTGGTGCCGCAGCAATGCGGAGCGCGCGCGTTGTTTCGTCTCCATGGGGCAGTTGCGCTATTTGAGCGCCATGCGGCTTGCCAATGTGGTGATCGGCAATTCCTCGAGCGGAATCGTCGAGGCACCGGCAGCCAAGGTGGCTACCGTGAACATCGGGCCGCGCCAGGATGGCAGATTGAAGGCAGCCTCGATCATCGATTGCCCGGACGACGAGCAGCAGATTTACGCCGCTATCCAGCGCGCTCTGTCCGAGGACTTCGCCGGCGCGTTGCCGCAAACGGTTTCCTTGTATGGCGAATGCGGCGCGTCCGCGCGCATGAAGCAGATTTTGTCGAGCGTTCCATTGCCGGCAAACTTGAAAAAGAGCTTCCATGACTTGTGAGCGCAGCATAGGTGGCGAGATGGAAATTCGTCCCGAAATGTTTGGCCAGGCGCGCGCAGGCGCGGCATGGCCGGATTTCGGGAAGCCGCATGTCTTGCGCTGCGATACGGGCCGCTCGGCGTTGAAGCTGGCGCTCCAGTGCTGGGCCGGCCGGGCCGGTCGCGATTTCACTGTTTGGCTGCCGCACTACGTTTGCCACAGCGTCGCGCAGGCGGTTCGGCAGGCGGGGCATGCGCTTGCCTATTACGGTCATCGTCCCTCCGAGCAGATTTTCTCGCCGCCGCCGACCCCGCAGGCGGGCGATCTCGTGCTGCTGGTCCATTACTTCGGCTTGCGCAATCGCGCCGCCTTAGACTGGTTATCCGCACATGCCACCCGCGATTTCGCCGTGCTGGAAGACTGTGTGCAGTCTCCCTATACCGCAGGCGTCGGGCGTTTGGCGGATTTCGCGATCAGCAGTCTGCGCAAATGGTGGCCCACGCCTGACGGCGCGACCTTGGCCTCTGTTTATGCCCTGGATGGTCTAGACCTGGCTGCAAGCGACGAAGCGTTCATCAGCCAGAGAATGGCGGCAAAGCAGTTGAGGGCGCGCGGCATAGGCGAAGAGCGCTATCTGCAATGGATAGATGAGTCCGAAAGCCGGCTGGATGACGTGGTGCCGCGGCAGGCTTCTTGGCTGGCTGCCAGTCTGCTGGGCGAGGCGGATATCGACGTCGCCATGGCGGCGCGCAGAGAGAACTGGTTTGCGTTGGCGCAAGGCTTGGCGGGGCTGCGCGGCGTTGCTCCATTGTTCAGAGAATTGGCTGTCGATGAGATACCATTGGCCTACCCAGTTGTTGTATCCGCGACAAATAGGCAGAAGTTGCGCGCAGCTTTGAGAGATAGGCGAGTTTTCTGTCCGGTGCATTGGGACCTGGAGTCTGACGCGCCAGAGGCGGATACATTGTTGTCCGCCCGTATTTTATCTATACCGCTTGATCAGCGTTATGCACCGGCAGATATGCGCAAGGTGGCGAGCATGATCGGCGAATTTATTGCTGAGGAATTGAATTGAACCACGTATTTATTATTGCTGAAGCAGGCGTGAACCATAATGGTTCTTTGAAAGTGGCCCTTGAGTTGATCGATGCGGCCAAGGAAGCTGGCGCCGACGCGGTGAAATTCCAGACTTTCAAATCCGGCGCCGTGATCAGCATGGATGCTCCGAAAGCCGAGTATCAAAAGACGACGACCGGTACCAGCGAAAGCCAGCTAGATATGGTTCGCAAGCTCGAATTGTCGGCTGAGGATCATATCCAATTGCTGCAGCATTGTGAAAAGCGCGGCATTTTGTTCCTGTCTACCCCATTCGACGTGCAAAGCGCCGAATTGCTGGTTCGCGAACTGGGCGTGCCGCAATTGAAGGTGCCGTCCGGAGAACTGACCAATGCGCCGTTCCTGCTGAAAATCGCGGGCTACGGCTTGCCCGTCATCGTCTCTACCGGTATGAGCACGCTGGGCGAGGCTGAAATGGCTTTGGGCGTGCTGGCCTTCGGTTTCCTCGGACTGAGCGAAACGCCGTCCGAGACTGCATTCCGCAATGCCTTCGCGAGCGATGCGGGCCAAGCTGTCCTGAGGGAAAAGGTCACGATCCTGCAGTGCACGACGGAATATCCGGCTCCGTTTGCTCAAGTGAATCTTAAAGCGATGGATACGCTCGGCGCCGCTTTCGGACTTCCTGTCGGCTTGTCGGATCATACGCCTGGCTATGCGATTCCCATCGCCGCGGTCGCGCGAGGAGCGACTCTGATTGAAAAGCACTTCACCCTGGACCGCAATTTGCCGGGTCCGGATCACATGGCTTCTCTTGAGCCGCATGAACTCAAAGCCATGGTGGAAGGCATCCGCCAGGTAACGGTTGCGATCGGCGACGGCTGCAAGCGTCCAAGCGCTGACGAGATCGGCAATAGAACGATCGCGCGGAGAAGCCTGGTCGCGGCTACCGCGGTGAAGAGAGGCGAGATTTGGACGGAGAGCAACCTGACATGCAAACGGCCAGGCGATGGCGTGTCGCCGTATCGTTTCTGGGATTTCATCGGTAAACCAGCCACCAGGGATTATCGCGCCGACGAAAAACTGGACGCCGGATTGGAGTAATCATGGCGCATGATTGGGAAAAGGTACTGCTGTCTCCTGATACGCCTGCTGAATCAGCGTTGAGAGTGCTGGATGACAGTGGCTTGCGATTGGTGCTGGTTGTTGATGAGCAGCGACGCCTACTTGGCACCCTGACGGATGGAGACGTGCGCAGGGCGTTGCTTCGCCATGTCAATTTCATGACCGCCGCCGTTGCGGACATCATGCACCGCGAGCCCCGGGTCGCGCTCGCCAGCGCTAGCCGCGAACAATTGCGTCACCTGATGGAACAGCATTCCCTGTTGCATATCCCTTTGCTGGATCACGATGATCGAGTGGTTGGCCTGGAAACCTACCAGGAGGTTCTGCAGCGCCCGCGCCGCGACAATTGGGTATTTTTGATGGCTGGTGGTTTCGGAAAACGCTTACGGCCATTGACTGACAACTGCCCGAAACCGATGTTGCTGGTGGGTGGCAAACCGATGTTGCAAACCATATTGGAAGGCTTCATCGCTGCGGGCTTCCACCGGTTTTATATTTCCGTTCATTATCTGCCGGAAACTATCAAGAACTATTTTGGCGATGGCTCTAAATGGGGTGTAACGATAGTTTATATCGAAGAGGATCAGCCTTTGGGGACAGGCGGCGCATTGGGTTTGTTGCCTGGGACGGATGATTTGCCAATCATCATGATGAATGGCGATATTTTGACCCGCCTCGATTTTAATGCCTTGCTCGATTTTCATGAAAAGCATGCGGCGGATTTGACGCTCTGCGTACGCGAGTACGATGTGCAAATCCCGTTTGGCGTTGTGGAAGGCAACGATGTGACGGTCACATCCATTGTCGAGAAGCCAAAGCATCGCTTTTTTGTCAATGCTGGTATCTATGTTGTTACGCCGCAAGCAATTGCACGTGTATTACCATCCATGCGCGTAGACATGCCTGATTTGATTAAACAGATCATTGCAGATCAGCGCAATGTCTCGATGTTCCCGATCCGCGAATATTGGCTGGATATCGGAAGGCCAGAAGATTTCGATGTGGCTCAAACGAGTATTGCCCAATGATGAAGCTGCTTTCCTTTGATGAAGCTTGCCAATGGTTCGACTCTCTGCCGGCACATAAAAGAATTGCAACGTTATCGCCTTATTATGTTCTTTTAGATGCATTGCGGGATACCCGATTGCTAGCGACCTATATCGGCTTTCGGCAGGGGGATGTCTTCTGGATGCATAGTGTGCATTGTTCTGCAGCCATGGCGGGTGAGGTGATCGACCTCCAATCACCATATGGTTATGGGGGGCCAATTAGTAATTGCGATGATCCTGTTTTTCTAAATATGGTCTGGGATTTATATGTAGAATTCTGTGCACGTCAGGGATGGTTGGCTGAGTTTGTCCGTTTTCATCCTCTTGGTGGCGTTTCTTCCAGTTATGGAGGGACGATAGTTGTAGATAGGCTAACTGTCGCAATTGATCTGACTGGTCCTAATATTCGCTCAATTTATAGTACACGTTGTAGAACAGCTGTTCGAAAAGCAATAAATAATGGTTTAAACGTGCGAGTTGGAAGTGAAAGAGAGTTGAGAGAGATTTTCCCTCATTTTTACCGTGATGGTATGAGGGCTATTGCTGCAGATAAATTCTATTTATTTAATGATTTATACTTTTCAGGGTTCTCCACTTGGAAATGCGCAACACTCTTGATTTGTCATTGTGATGATGATTGGCTATCTGCAGGCATTTTTTTGAAGGATGGTAATGTTATGGAATACCACTTGTCTGCTACTACACCCGCAGGTAGAAATTTAGGTGCAACAAATCTGCTTTTAGATGCAGCTGCACATTTAGGCCAAGAGCAGGGTTGCTCATTCTTATATCTTGGTGGGGGGACGGATTCGGAAAAGAATAATCCATTGCTTTTCTTTAAGAGTGGATTTTCAGCTGCTACCTATCCATTTTTAATTGGATTTACTGCTTTTAATCAGGATAAATACCAGGCATTGAGAGAGAAATTTATTTCTGATCATAAGCCAACTGATCGGTTTCTTTTTTACCGTTGATTAAAATGATTATGGGGAACAGAGTGTCTAAAGCGAAAGTTCTTGCATTAGTACCTGCTCGTGGTGGTTCAAAGCGATTGCCAGGGAAAAATATGAAATTATTAGGTGGTAAGCATCTGATTAATTGGACATTAGATATTGCCTTGTCGAGTGAATTATTTTGTGATGTATTGGTTTCAACAGATGATTCTAGTATAGCAGAGGAGGCAAAAAAAAATGGTGCCTTAGTTCCATGGTTGCGCCCAGCCTCAATGGCTACCGATTCGGCAACATCAGTAGATGTTGCACTGCATGCATTGAACTGGTATGAAAGTAACATTACAAATGTTGATGCCTTGATGCTTTTGCAGCCCACATCTCCATTTAGAACTGTTGAGCTACTAAAAAATGCAATAGAAATGTTATTCTCAACGCGAGCACAATCAGTACTATCAGTCGTGCCAGCATTAGTTAATCCGGCATGGTGTTTTTATCAGGTTGATGGTATTTTAGATCCGTGCATGGGAATGGATTTAATGGGAAAAGCCTCACAAGACCTACCACCCGCATACATGCTTGATGGTTCAATTTATATTATAACGCCTGATGCTTTACGAGATAGTCGTTCATTTATTCTATCTAAATCGAGGGCGATTCTGAGCCCAGAAGAAATGTCTATAGATATTGACACTCAAGAAGATTGGGATTTGGCGGAAGAAAAACTTGCTCATATTTTTGGTCTGAATAATAAAAGTAGTTCGTAACGTTAGGGAGGCTGCTTATGGAAATTGCTTATGCGCTACTTATAATTTATTTAATAGCTCCTTATGTTGGCCTCTTCTATTTTGAATCGAGTGGCGAGCGCATTATATATGGAGATGCAAATAGTGCTATATGGCCATATTCTATTTACCTGCTCATATTTTTTGCAATAGTTTTGTTGTTTAATTTAAATAACAAGGCAAAATTAACTGTATTTTCCATATACCCGGAGTGGTTGGCAAGAAAAATAATAAAGCGTTGCATATGCATTTTGATATTTTGTATTGGCATGATGTTTGTTTATGGCGTCGGCAATATGCTGACGGGTGAGACTGGTCGTGGAGAGTTTAGATCAACTTTAGGAGGGTTAGGTTTTTTTTATATTCTTTTTTCATTATTTTTCCCTGCATCATGTGTCGCAATTTCAGCGCAAATGTGGGTGAAATCAAGGAGTAAAAAGATAGGATTATGGTTTGCTCTTTGTTTTTTTCTCGGCTTCATTTGTGGCTTTTTGACTGGGTTTAAATTTACTTGTTTTCTGATTTCGACTCCTGGATTAATTTTAGCCGCTCCGAGGTTAGGGGTGACAAAGATTTTTTTTGTTTTAGCTCTTTCAATTGCTTTTATGTTATTTTCGGCAACCTATTTTATGGGGTTAGATACTTTAGACGCCCTAAATTATTTAATACAACGTGGTACAGTTGTTGCCGTGTCAGGAACAGTTGGTGTATGGAATAATTTTAGAGATGGCGGGCCGGATGCAATATATACCTTGCTGTATGCTTTAGGTAATAAAGCGGCATCTTTTTTAATTGGTGAGCCCGTTGACTCGTTTAACTTTCTTAAAGTAAATTTGACTAGATATATAGGGTATTTAACTTATCCAAAACCAGAGGAGGCATTGTCTGGTGCTTTTAATCTTACAGTAACAAACTTTGGGGAGGCTGTCTATTTTTTTGGGGAGAGTTTTTCCTGGGTGTTTGCAATTATTTCTGGGCTTATAACGGCCTTTATGCTACGGAGTGCAAAAAAGGCCATTTGCAACGGGAGTGATATTAAAGCAATTGTTTTGGTCAACTTCCTCGCGTTGGTGATATTTCCTTGGCTTTTAAACTCTATGATTGGTAACCTTTTTGGAATCCCGACTATTATATATTTTACATTTGTAATACTATTGGTTAATAACTGTACCAAGCCACTGCGTGATTGGCGTAGATCACAGGCGATAAATTGAACCGGCAGCAAATCAGATGTTAAAAGAAATGCTATATGCGTGTGACTAAAATGCTCTACTGTGTTGATAACAAAGTGCTGAAACATACTGAATCGATACAAAATATATAAACGATTATTTATTCGGCTTGCGCAGGCTATGGGGAAGCTATACGCAAAATTTATAATAAGATAGATTTGTAGAAGGTAAAGGGTAAGGGCGTGAGAAAAATTTTCTCAATTTTTTCTGCTTTCATTTTAGTCAATATAATTAGAGTGGTGTCTCCTTTCTTGCTATTGCCGCTTTTAACGCACGCTTTAACTCCTTCAGATTATGGCATTCTTTCGTTGTATGATGCTTCTGTGTTGGTGTTGGTTCCTTTGGTACTATTCAACTCGCCAGGACTAGTAGGTGCACGATTTTATAAAACTAGCAAAGGTTATATTGCTGAGGTTAATACTGCGGCACTATTTTTGA
Organism: Chromobacterium violaceum ATCC 12472; assembly: GCF_000007705.1. NCBI lineage: Bacteria > Pseudomonadati > Pseudomonadota > Betaproteobacteria > Neisseriales > Chromobacteriaceae > Chromobacterium > Chromobacterium violaceum. The sequence goes on along the minus strand of NC_005085.1, from coordinate 4,353,233 downwards.
CAGTATTGTGTTGTTGTATATTGTTTTTTTTCTTGCTTTGTTTCAGTGCAGCTGAACTATTTTATAATAGCTTCGGTGGTGAGTTTATCTTGCTCTTGCCGGTTTTTGTATTAGCAAGAGCTATAAATACTTATTTGGCAGGGCTCCTGCAGACGCAGCATAAGGTAAGAATGTTTGGAGTCTTCTCAATTGGGACATTATTTCTCGATTTAGGCTTGTCATTAATTTTCGTGTCTTTTTTTTCCATGGGCTATAAAGGACGTTTGATTGCAAGCAGTTTTGCCTTTCTCATATTTAGTTTTTATGGGATTTGCCTGATGAGGAGAGATCAGTTGCTTTCTCCTTTTTTAATGCGAGAAAGAATTGTAGACATTTTCGAATTTGGTTTACCATTAATTCCTCATGCTTTAGGTGGCGTCAGCCTGGCAGTATCAAGTCGTTATCTAATTGCATATATGTTAGGTCAAGGTGCGGCTGGTGTTTATGCTGTTGGCTATCAAGTAGGATCAATTATGTTACTAGTTGGAACCTCTATTAATCAAGCATGGTCAGTTTCATTGTTCAAGTGGCTTGGAGAAGGAATTGAGAAAAGTCGAAGTATGATAAGAAAAGTTATGATGGGATTGTTTTTCTTGTTGCTAACATCTTTGGCCATGTTGTGGTTTTGTAGAGATTTTGTATTCTGGTTGCTGTCCAATCATCATTTTGAGGATGCAAAGCTACTTTATCCTTATATGTTGATAGGATTTTTCTTTCAGTCTTTATATTTTCTGATTGTCAATTTTGATTTTTACGAAGAAAAAGTTAAATCTATTGGTATTACAACTTTCTTTACATCGATTCTCAGTTTGCTCCTCTGCTATGTATTAGTAAAGCAATACGGCCTCATTGGTGCAGGTTACTCATACGCAATCAGTATGTTTTTTTATTTTGCTGTGGTCTTGATTCGGGTGGTTGGCTTTAATATGAAATTCCGAGGGGTTTGGCTGCGAAATGGAAAATAATGGAAACGCCTGCCTTCGAGTTTTGAAAACGTTAGAGGCTGAAGGCGAGATAGCAACGAAATTTTCTACAATGGGAACTTCAAGTTGGGTATCTATAAAAAATATTGTATTTGAAAAATCGTTATCAAGCCTTGCTTTTAAACGGCATGATTATTCAGCCATGCGTTCTTGGAAGTTGCCTGTATTGATATTGTTATCAATATGGAATTATTTTAAGGCGTGCATATCTTATACTTCTAAGCCTTTGTTTATTGGTGCTGGATCGGGACTGCTTGAGCAAAATGGTGTGGTTGTCGACTCATACCTACCTAATGATATTTCTTTGGCAGAAGGCGTCCCGCAAAGTAGGCTTATTTATTTTCTAAGCGCAGATCATTTGGCTAAATTTTGGTCAGCGCGTAGTTATTTGAAGGAGCATGATGCGGTCTTGTACAGCTTTGTCATAAGCCCCCTTCGCTTTGTTTTAGGACGTTTCCTCTTCATTTTCATTAAAAATAATCCCGGGATTATTGCTGCCGCTAAAGTGTTAAGTAGTGAATTGGAGAAGGTAGCGGTCAAGTGTAGTGTGAATGAAGTCATTATGCTTCACGCAAAGTTTGCTGCAGGCGTAATCTTGTATAGAATGATTTTTGCGCCTTTGAGGATTAGTGAAGCTTTTGTAGTATCCGCATATAGTAATTCTGAAAGCTGTGCGGCATTAAAGATGAAGAAAGTGCTGGTGACTGAGATCCAACATGGTGTTATAGGTTCAGTGCATCGTGGTTATAACTATGCATGTAGGCATGGAGATATACCAGTTCCGGATTATGTAAGTGTTTACGATGAATTTTGGCGTACTGAACTGTTGGATGCCGGTTTTTTTAAACCAGAGCAGATTCGAATCGGTGGACGTGTTAAATACCAGTTGGCAGAGAAAGAGACAGTAAGTTTTTCCAAGCCTTATATCATTTTTACTGGGCAAGGAATTCTAAAAAAAGAGGTGTGCGATTTCATACGAGAGTATGGTGAGCGGGGAGGAAACGCTCGTTTATTTTATATACCACACCCAACTGAGTCGGAAGTCTATTTAGCAGGCGTAAATGATGCCGCCAATCAATTTGATAATATCGAGATACTAGCTAAGAAAAATTGTAGTACGGAAGCGCTCATCATGAACGCAGTGGCCCATGTTTCAATATATTCCTCCTGTCATTTTGATGCTGTTCATTATCTTGGTAAGACATATATATTTGATGCATTTCCAGATAATGTAATGCACTACTACTCGAGTCGTGTACCTGATAAGTTTGTCTTAATTGGGGGGGCGACAGATTTGATCGATCAGATAGGGCATTGCGATGTTAATAAAAGCATTCATTCATAATTTGTATTTCTTATGGTTTTTTTTGATTAAAAAACTTAAATACCCGAGCTGTAATATTGAGACGAATTTTATACTGCCAGGCGTAAAACTTGGACGCGGTGTCATTGTAAGAAAGAATGTAAAGATTTACCGGAACGTAAGTATCGGAGATCATACATTTATTAATGAGGATAGCCGGATCGATCCTAATACGGAGAGCATTGGTAAGTTTTGCTCCATATCACATGGCGTGAAAATAGGGCTTGGTCCGCATCCACTACTTTTCTTCTCCACAAGCCCACTTTTTTATCAACGTTATCGTGGCTTGGTTGGGAGTGATTTTTATGATGAATTTGCCGATAAAGGATATACGAGAATTGGTCATGATGTTTTTATCGCGGCAAATGCAGTCATCGTTTCAGGTGTTGAAATAGGCCATGGCGCGGTAGTTGCAGCTGGCAGCGTCGTGACTAAAAATGTTCCTCCATATGCTGTTGTGGGTGGTGTGCCTGCACGAATCATCAAGTATCGATTCGATGAGGATACAATTGAAAAGCTACTGAAAAGTAAGTGGTGGAATAAAGATATCAATATTTTGGCGCGTAACGCTGCTAATGGGTTTGATATAGATGTCTTCTTGGATTCGTTAGAGGAATAAATGACTTTAAAAGTTAAGATCATTAAAGATGTCAATAAAGTCAATGGGGATTTTGAGTCGCATGTGTTTGCAAGCGAAGGCTATTTGAAGGCATGTTCTGACGAGTATGGTTGGTTTTGCGGCCATGGTGTTGTTTTGCCATTTTATATTGATAAAATTCTCATTTTTAGGCGCTTGATTTTTACAACTGCGCCATATGGCTACGAAACTAACGATATAACGCATGATATTCTCAGTGCATTTATGGACGAAGTTGTCCAGGTATGCAAGGGCGAAAACATTTGTGACTTCATTTCTAAACCTCAGTCAAATGCTGTATTTCCTGTGGCGCCAACCGGTGGTGTAGTATGTGATTGGGGTAGCTACATTACAAAGATTGATTTGGAAGATGAGGATTTAATAAAGTCCTATCATTCAAAACATAGAAATGTCATTGTAAAATCTATGCGCGATGGCGTTGAGGTTAGAGTTATCGAGGATGAGGCGCTCGTTCAGGACTGCGTGAAGCAGACATTGCTGAGACAGAAGCTTCCATATTACCCATCTTTACAGTTTGTCAGTGCTTTAAGGAGTGCTTTGCCTGAAAATACGCTCATGATGGCTGCTTACCATCAAGAGCAGCTTCAGGGGGTTGCTTTAGTCCCATATGATTCAGACTGTGGCTATTATCTTTATGGTGGTTCAATACCTCAGCCGTATGGTGGCTCATTAAATTTGCTGCAGTACGAAGTGATGCGCCAACTGCGGGATCGAGGTGTAAAATATTATGACTTTGTTGGTGCCCGCCTCAAGGTAGAACAAGGTGGCAAGTATGAAGGCATTCAGCGATTCAAAGTAAGATTTGGTGCTCAATTAGTCAAAGGATATGCATTTAGAGTTGTGTTTTCGCCATTTAAATATTGGTTATTTAATTTTATGGTTCGCGTCTACTTCCGTTTGAAGGGCTGGGAATACAAGGATGCAATAGACCAGATTAGGATGCAATCTAGTGAGTAAAGCAAAGATATATATCACATTTGACTATGAGTTATTCTTTGGACCAGACTCTGGATCAATAGAGGCATGCATATTGCAACCGACTAGAGAGCTGATGAAGGTTGGTAGTGATTGTGATGTGAACTTTACTTTTTTCGTAGATGCCGGAATGCTCTGTGCTTTTAAGCGCAATATGAGCATATACCCTGAACTGGCGGTGTCATACGAACAGGTGATCTCCCAAATTAGAGAATTGGATCGCAAGGGCCATACGATTGCTCTGCATATTCACTCGCATTGGGAGGACGCTGTTTATGAAGGCGGCAAGTGGGTTTTTGATACAAGTCGATACCGCTTATCTAGCTTTTCTCAGCAAGAAGCCGATGAGATTATTCGGCGATATTTCAATGAGCTGTCCCTGCATTGTGAAAAGCCAATCAAAGCTTTCCGCGCGGGTGGCTGGTGCGTACAACCATTTGAAGTGTTCCGCTCGACATTCGCTGAGCTAGGTATAGCGATCGATAGTTCGCTGTATAAAGATGGCTATATGTCTACAAAATCTCATCAATTCGATTTTCGAGGAATGCCGAGTTCTACAATATGGAATTTTAATTCTGATCCCATGATGATTGAAATGGATGGAATTTTTACAGAAATACCTATAGCATCTACTGCTTATTCGAGATTTTTCTATTTAGGGATGTTATGGCACCGTCTGCTGAAAACAGAAAAGTATCGAATGTTCGGGGATGGAAGGGCTATTGGTGGTGGTCGCAAGCGTCAGCTGAAATCTATTGCAGAGGGTGATTTTGGTGTAGTCTCTCTGGATTCTTATAGATGCCGTCAGCTTAAGTCGGCTTGGAGAAAGTTTTTAAAATCAACACCTGATGGGCATTTTGTTGTTATTGCGCATCCCAAGGCTTTGTCTCGGGCCTCGGTTGAGGTTTTGGCTGATTTTGCCAAAGCAGAGAGAAATCGTTTCTCGATAATGTAATATCGGATATAGCGCTGTGCATATTTTATTTTTAACTGATAATTTTCCGCCGGAAGTAAATGCTCCCGCAAGTAGAACATTTGAACATTGCCGCGAGTGGGTTAGAAATGGCGCTCAGGTAACTATTATTACTTGCGCTCCAAATTTCCCGAAAGGTGAGGTCTTTCCTGGTTATAAGAATTCCTTGTGGTCTACGGAGCTTGTCGACGGAATCCGCGTTGTTCGAGTGTGGACATATATTGCAAAAAATGAAGGTCTCCTGAAGCGTATTTTTGATTATATCAGCTTTATGGTAAGTGCCTCTATTGCTGCTTTGTTTGTGAAAAATGTTGATTTGATTATTGGCACGTCGCCACAGTTTTTTACTGTGTGTGCTGCTGCTATTACATCTCGATTTAAACGTGTGCCATGGATTTTTGAGTTGAGGGATATTTGGCCTGAGTCGATTAAGGCTGTAGGCGCTATGGGCGACTCATTCCTGATACGTCAATTGGAGAAGCTAGAGTTGTTCTTATATCGCGACTGTAAAAAAATAGTTGTGGTAACGCATGCCTTTAAAGATAGCCTGATTAGACGGGGTATCAATTCTGATAAGATTGATGTTGTAACCAATGGTGTAGATCTTTCCAATTACTCTCCGCGAGAGAAAGATTCAGAGTTGGTCGATAGTCTTGGCTTGCAGGGGTGTTTTGTTGCTGGCTATATCGGTACACATGGCATGGCTCATGGACTAGAGACGCTGCTGAACGCCGCGGAGAGGCTGAAATCGCTTCCAGAGGGAAGGGATGTGAAATTCCTTTTCCTTGGCGATGGCGCTAGAAAAAAGGACTTGGTCATGGATGCCAAGTCTAGAAATTTAGATAATGTATTGTTTTTAGATAGCGTCTCTAAAGAGCAGGTATCGCGTTATTGGTCACTATTAGATGTATCTATTATTCATCTAAAAAAGACAGATTTGTTTAATAGCGTGATTCCGTCTAAGTTGTTTGAATGCATGGGCATGGGGATTCCTGTTCTGCATGGGGTGCCTGGAGAGTCGGCAGAAATTGTGCGAGGCGAGGAGGTGGGCATAACTTTTGAATCTGATGATGATGAAGCTTTGGCTGATGCTTTGCTGGTGATGAAGTCTGATACTGAGGCATACCAAGGATTTCGTAGTAGGTGTTTAGAAGGTGCGCTGAAATATAATAGACGTAATCTGGCATTGAAAATGCTTGATATTTTAAAGAAGGTGAATGTCTAAGATGAGTACGCGTAAGAAAATTATGCTAGCTTTTGGCACGAGGCCAGAGGCGATTAAAATGGCTCCTCTTTATCATGCTTTGAAAAGCTGCGAAGAAAATTTCGAAACAGTCGTATGCCTTACCGCGCAACATCGGCAAATGCTAGATCAGGTTTTGTCAGTATTCAATATTGATGCGGATATTGACTTGAATTTGATGAAGCCAGGGCAAGATCTGTTTGATGTGACCTCATCTGTGCTTTTGCATATGCGCAGTGTTTTGAAGGAGCACAAGCCTGATATGCTGCTTGTGCATGGGGATACGACAACTTCTCTTGCTGCCGGTATGGCTGCGTTTTATCTTGGGATTCCTTTGGGACATGTCGAAGCGGGTTTGAGAACCTTTGATGTGCACGCTCCATTTCCTGAGGAGTTTAACCGGCAGGTAGTTTCAAAGATATCTCAACTTCACTTCGCGCCTACTGAGCAAAGCAAGGATAACTTGCTTAATGAGAATGTGCTGGAAAAGGATATTCTAGTTACAGGCAATACGGTAATCGATGCTCTTTTCTGGGTGCTCCATAGAATTGATAGCGATCCAGTAAAATATAAAGCGTTATGTGATGTATTATCTGTTCACCTTCCCTTTAACTGGAAGGAGCAATGTTATATTCTCATCACAGGGCATAGGCGAGAAAACTTTGGCTCGGGCTTCCTGCAGATTTGTGAAGCTCTTAAAGATTTGGCTAATAAATATCCAGATGTGAATTTCGTTTATCCTGTGCATTTGAACCCACAAGTTCAAGAGCCAGTGAATGCGATTCTTAATAATCTGAATAATGTTCACCTGATTCCGCCGCTCGATTACGAGCCCTTTGTCATGCTTCTTAAGCACAGCTACATTGTATTGACTGATAGTGGCGGCATTCAAGAGGAGGCTCCAAGCTTAGGGAAGCCAGTTCTCGTTATGCGAGATGTTACCGAAAGACCTGAAGCGGTCGCGGCTGGAACGGTGAAGTTGGTGGGGGCTGATCGGGCCAAGATCATTGAGCATGTTTCAATTTTGCTGGATGATTCCAATCATTATGAAATGATGTCCAAAGCGCATAATCCTTATGGTGATGGCAGCGCATGTGAACGGATTATTTCTGCTTTAAAGAGGGTGTAAGTGATGATGAATAAAACGGTTTGCGTAGTCGGCTTGGGATATATTGGCTTGCCTACTGCAGCATTATTGGCGAGCAATGGTTATAAAGTTGTTGGTGTTGATTTGAATCAGCATGCAGTTGATACGATTAATCAAGGCAATGTTCATATTGTTGAGCCTGACCTGGATGGCTATGTGCGCTCTGCTGTTGCCACGGGAATGTTAAAGGCTTTTGTAACACCACAATCTGGCGATGTATACATGATCTGTGTGCCTACTCCTTTCCATGAGGGGGGGGGCATTCCTCAGCCGAATATTGACCATGTGTTGGCGGCTACCAGAAGCATTGCTCCATTTGTAAAAGAGGGTGATCTGGTCATCCTGGAGTCGACCTCTCCGGTTGGCACGACTGAGAAGATGGCTGAGGTTTTGGCTGAGTCGGGCGTCGATGTAGGTAAAATCCACATCGCCTACTGCCCTGAGCGTGTGTTGCCAGGTAAAATTATGGTCGAACTGGTGGAGAATGACCGAATCGTTGGCGGTTTGACTCCCGAGGCGACGAGTGCGGTAGCTACTTTCTACCGTAGCTTTGTCTCCGGCGAGGTATTGGAGACAAATTCGAAAACGGCTGAGATGTGCAAGCTGACCGAGAATAGCTTTCGTGATGTAAATATTGCTTTTGCCAATGAGCTCTCATTGATTTGTGCAAAAGAGAATATTGATGTGTGGAAATTGATTTCGCTGGCAAATCGTCACCCGCGCGTAAATATTTTGCAGCCAGGCGTTGGCGTGGGGGGGCATTGTATTGCGGTTGATCCTTGGTTTATCGTCGCTCGTGATCCTGAGAATGCGAGGCTCATTCGCTCGGCGCGTGAGGTTAACAACTCCAAGACGGATTGGGTTGTAGATAGAATAAAGGCTGAAATCGCGGATGCTCATGTCAAGCTCGGCCGCGCTCCTCGTGTCGCCTGCCTTGGTTTGGCATTCAAGCCTGATATTGATGATTTGCGCGAATCGCCGGCAGTGCAGGTGGTGGATGCTATCCTAAGAGCTGGCCATGATGTAATTGTGGTTGAGCCTAATATTAGAGAGCATAGTGAATATGTGCTTATTGATTTGGATAGCGCTTTGGATGTTGCGGACTTGATTGTGGTTTTGGTTCGACATAAGCAGTTTCTTGACCATGCGGTGAATCAGCGTTTACTAAGCTTGAATATCCATGATTATTGTGGACTTAGAGCCGCTAACAAAATTTCGCGATAAACCGTAAGCAAATCAGGGAACAAGCTAGCTTCAACAATGCGTAATGCGTATCCAACCGACGTTCAAAGCGAATACGCAACTTGTCGAACCTCGCTAGCCACGCATACGTTCGCTAAACCACCCAGCGATGCCGCCCAAGCTTCTCGCTGCTTTCCACGCCTCGGCGGGCAATTCGGGCCTAGATGCCTCGTCGTCGAAGATAGTCGCGACAACGGTGGTAGTCGTAGCCTTTGTCGGCGTGTAGCCGGTCCGTCCGTTTCCGCGGCTGGCCCGGTAAGCCGGGGATGGCCGGGATGGCATTGATCAATGCCTCAAGCACCATCGAGTCATGTCGATTGGCTCACTGCCAATGGCAGGCCACGACGATCTACGACGATGTGTCGTTTGCTACCGAGCTTGCCCCGGTCGGTGGGGTTGGGGCCCGTTTGCTGGCTCCCCGGGGGCTGGCGACACTCGCCCGCCCCGTCGACGCTGGCACGACTCCAATCAATCTGGTCGCATTGTCCAAGCTGCGCGAGCAATGCAAGATGAAGCGTAAGCGTCATTCTGAGGCCGTATAGACGAGCGGCAAGAACGTGTCCAGAGTAGTCCCCATCAACTGAGTGGTGGGGACGTCGACGTCGACCCAATCTGCCTGGATGGTAGCAATGCGTGCTCGCCGGAAGATGACGGAGGCGTGCCGGGCTATTACGAGTTTTTGGAAGCCATCGACGACCCGACGCATGAGGAGCATGAGGCGATGCTCGAATGGTGTGGTGGCAGCTTCGATCCTGCTGCCTTCAATCTGGACGAGGTCAACCAGCGGCTCTCCGAAGTAAAGCTGTAAGCGTCAATATGGCCTCGGGATGACGCTTACGATGAAGCTGATCCCAGAGACCTTTGAGCTGCCAATTTCGTAGTAGTCGCCAGCAGGTCATGCCGCTGCCGAAGCCCAACTCTTGCGGCAGGTCCTCCGATGGGATACTCGTGGTGAGGACAAATAGGATGCCGTTCAGAGCGGCCCGATCATCCAAGCGGGGGCGACCCCTGCCACGGGGACGAGGTGGCAGGGGAAACTGCGGCTGTAAGGATTTCCACAGCTTCTGGGTGACAAGTTGACGTCTCATGCCCGTCTGACAAGGCTTGGCATCAACTTGTTCTGTCGATTTTTGTTAGCTCTTAGGTTGACTACGGTTTTGCCGCTACTCGCGAGCCAGTTGAGCACGAAATCGCCGTCAATGACGCCTATTTTTCCGGTTACGAGAATAGTCATGATGAGTCCGGTATTATGTATGATGCATCAAAAGCGATAATGCTTAGATATGGTTACATGAAAGCAGTGGCTTGAAAATTGCATGAGGTTTACAATGACAAGTCAAGTTTTGTTGCCGTCGGACGGTACTAAAATATCGGCATCATCAAATATTGAAGAGAAGCTTAATGTTACAGATTCTATTGTTGGCTACATTTTTATCTTTACTCGTCGGTATGTGCCTGATCCACTTCGCACATTTGCACGAGAGCTTTTCGGCAGACCATGATCTTGGGGGGGTGCAGAAGTTCCACGCTCGCCCGGTGCCGCGTATCGGTGGGGTACCGATTGCTGCCGGTTTGGTTGCTGGGTGCGGTTTGTTGGCTTGGCTACAGAAGGATGTTTTGTCGCTGTTGCTATTGGTGGTGGCGTTGCCGGCTTTTGCTGCGGGGATGCTTGAGGATGTGACAAAGAAAGTGGGGCCGTTGCCAAGGCTGCTGGCTACTTTCGTTGCAGCAATTTTGGGCTATTTCATGCTGGGGGCTGGTGTGTGGCATTTGGACCTTCCTTTCGTGGACGCCTTGTTGTCACGGTTCTGGATGCTGTCCCTTGTGTTGACTATGGTAGCGGTTGGTGGTGTGGCGCATGCGGTCAACATCATCGATGGCTACAATGGCTTGTCTGGTGTAGTGTCTATTTTCATTCTTCTGGCAATCGCGTATGTAGCGTTCAAGATGCAGGATGTTGCGTTGATGGGTGTTTGTTTTGCCATGGTGGGGGCGATTGCGGGCTTCTTGTTTTGGAATTTCCCGCGAGGATTGATCTTTGCGGGCGATGGTGGTGCCTACTTGGTAGGCTTCATGATCGCCGAAATGTCAGTGTTGCTGGTGGCACGTCATCCGCAGGTATCGCCATGGTTTCCGCTGCTATGCGTGATATATCCGGTGTTTGAGACCTTGTTCTCGATTTATCGTCGTAAGTTCCTGCAAGGGCGCCGGGTCGGTTATCCTGATGCTCTGCACCTACATCAGTTAATTTATATGCGCCTGGTACGCTGGATGGTAGGGAGTAAGGATGTTGATCACATGACCATGCGTAATAGCCTAACCTCTCCCTACCTCTGGGCGCTATCTTCTGTGTCCGTAGTGCCTGCTATGTTGTTTTGGGACAATACAGTAGTATTGATGTGTTTCGTCCTTATTTTCATGATTACCTATGTGTACTTGTACCGGATGATCATCCGATTCCGTACGCCGCGTTGGATGTTGCTGCGCAAGTCTATGCGTAACTGATCTGATCTTCACATGAGAGCCTGCAGAAAATTGCTGGTACAGGCTCTTGAAAATCACCACTCGCATCCCTATCATTAGCACTCGCAATGGTCGAGTGCTAAGCCTTCGACCGCAACCTACACATACCTGATGTTCAACTCTCAACAGCCAATGTAATAGGAGAGATCAATGGCAATCCGTCCTCTGCACGACCGTGTTGTTATCAAGCGCCTCGAGGCTGAAGAAAAGACCGCGTCCGGCATCGTTCTGCCGGGCGCAGCCGCCGAGAAGCCGGACATGGGCCAAGTGCTCGCAGTGGGCAACGGCAAGATCCTGGAAAACGGCGAACGCCGTCCGCTGGAACTGAAGGTTGGCGACAAGGTGATCTTCGGCAAGTATTCCGGCCAGACCGTCAAGGTGGATGGCGAAGAAGTCCTCGTGATGCGCGAGGAAGATGTAATGGGCATCGTTGAGTAATCCGACCCTTACCTGAACTTCATAAACAGATATTGGAGATTTCGAGAATGGCAGCTAAAGACGTAAAGTTCGGTGATTCCGCTCGCAGCAAGATGGTTGCCGGCGTCAACATCCTGGCCGACGCGGTCAAGGTTACCCTGGGTCCCAAGGGCCGCAACGTTGTGCTGGACCGCTCCTTCGGCGCGCCGACCATCACCAAGGACGGCGTGTCGGTGGCCAAGGAAATCGAACTGAAGGACAAGTTCGAGAACATGGGCGCCCAGATGGTCAAGGAAGTGGCTTCCAAGACCTCCGACGTGGCCGGCGACGGCACCACCACCGCCACCGTGCTGGCTCAGGCCATCGTGCAGGAAGGCATGAAGTTCGTCGCCGCCGGCATGAACCCGATGGACCTGAAGCGCGGCATCGACAAGGCTGTGGTGTCACTGGTCGGCGAGATCGCCAAGATCGCCAAGCCCTGCGCGACCTCCAAGGAAATCGCCCAGGTAGGCTCCATCTCCGCCAACTCCGATAGCGATATCGGCGAAATCATCGCCAATGCGATGGAAAAAGTGGGCAAGGAAGGCGTGATCACCGTTGAAGACGGCAAGAGCCTGAACAACGAACTGGACGTGGTGGAAGGCATGCAGTTCGACCGCGGTTACCTGTCCCCGTACTTCATCAACAACCAGGACAAGCAGATCGCCGCCCTGGACAATCCGTTCATCCTGCTGTTCGACAAGAAGATCTCCAACATCCGCGACCTGCTGCCGGTGCTGGAGCAAGTGGCCAAGTCCGGCCGCCCGCTGCTGATCATCGCCGAAGACGTCGAAGGCGAAGCGCTGGCCACTCTGGTGGTGAACACCATTCGCGGCATCCTGAAGGTCGTGGCTGTCAAGGCTCCGGGCTTCGGCGACCGCCGCAAGGCCATGCTGACCGACATCGCCGTGCTGACCGGCGGCGAAGTCATCGCCGAAGAAGTCGGCCTGACTCTGGAAAAAGCCACGCTGGACCAACTGGGCCAGGCCAAGCGCGTCGAAGTGGGCAAGGAAAACACCACCATCATCGACGGCGCCGGCGAAGCCGCCACCATCCAGGCTCGCGTGGGCGAGATCCGCAAGCAGATCGAAGAAGCCACTTCCGACTACGACCGCGAGAAGCTGCAAGAGCGCGTGGCCAAGCTGGCCGGCGGCGTTGCCGTGATCAAGGTCGGCGCCGCCACCGAAGTGGAAATGAAAGAGAAGAAGGCCCGCGTCGAAGACGCGCTGCACGCCACCCGCGCAGCCGTTGAAGAAGGCGTGGTGCCCGGTGGCGGCGTGGCCCTGCTGCGTGCCCGCGCGACGCTGGAAAACCTGAAGACCGACAATGCCGAACAGGAAGCTGGCGTGAAGATCGTGCTGCGCGCGATCGAAGCCCCGCTGCGCCAGATCGTCAAGAACGCCGGCGACGAGCCGTCGGTTGTCGTGAACAAGGTGCTGGAAGGCAAGGGCAACTTCGGTTACAACGCCGCCAGCGGCGAATACGGCGACATGCTGGAAATGGGCGTGCTGGATCCGGCCAAGGTGACCCGCTCCGCTCTGCAGCACGCCGCTTCCGTGGCCGGCCTGATGCTGACCACCGACTGCATGATCGCCGAGCTGCCGGAAGACAAGCCGGCCGCTGGCATGCCGGACATGGGCGGCATGGGCGGCATGGGCGGCATGATGTAAATCGAGCCGGTCAGGCGGGCATGTTCGCATGCCTGCCCAAACAAACAGCCCCGCGGCTTATGCCTGCGGGGCTGTTTGCATTTCAGAAATGGCTTCAGCGCGGCAGCGAGGAGAAGGAGGCGCCGGTCTGGTCCTTGGCTGACAGCGTCGGCGCGTCGCTCAGCGGCCAGGCGATTGCCAGGTCCGGGTCATCCCAGGCGAGGGTGCGTTCCAGCTCCGGATGCCAGTAATCGGTGGTCTTGTACAGGAACTCCACATCGTCGCTCAGCGTGAGGAAGCCGTGGGCGAAGCCGGCGGGAATCCACAGCTGACGCTTGTTGGCGGCGCTGAGCTCTACTCCGACCCATTGGCCGAAGGTCTCGGAACCGGGACGGATGTCGACTGCGACGTCGAATACTGCGCCTGACACGACGCGCACCAGCTTTCCCTGCGGATGCGGATCGAGCTGGTAGTGCAGCCCGCGCAGGACATTTTTGCCGGAGCGGCTGTGGTTGTCCTGCACGAAGTCGACCGCATGGCCGACAGCCTGTTCGAAACGCTGCTGATTGAAGCTTTCGAAGAAAAAACCGCGCTCATCGCCAAATATCTGGGGCTCGATGATCTTGACCGCGGAGATCTCGGTATCAATGACTTTCATCGCTTGTCTTTGTTCTGTTCGTGTAGGGTGTCAGTTGCTGAGCATCGCCAGCAGATAGCGGCCGTAGCCGGTTTTCTGCAAGGGCTGGGCCAGCTGGCGTACCTGGGCTTCGTCTATCCAGCCGTTGCGGAAGGCGATCTCCTCGGGGCAGGCCACCTTTTGTCCCTGGCGGTTCTCTATGGTGGCGATGAACTGGCCGGCCTCCAGCAACGATTCATGGGTGCCGGTATCCAGCCAGGCATAGCCGCGCCCCATGGTCTGCACGTTCAACTGCTGCTGTTGCAGGTAAATATTGTTGACGTCGGTGATTTCCAGTTCGCCTCGGGGCGAGGGCTTGATGCGCTTCGCGATGTCTACCACCTGCGAGTCGTAGAAGTACAGGCCGGTCACCGCGTAGTGCGATTTGGGCTGGGCGGGTTTCTCTTCGATGCTCAGGGCGCAGCCTTGCTGGTCGAACTCCACCACGCCGTAGCGTTCGGGGTCGCTGACCCGGTAGGCGAAGACGGTCGCGCCGGAGGTCTGGATATTGGCCGCCTGCAGCAGACCGGAAAATTCATGGCCGTAGAAGATGTTGTCGCCGAGCACCAGCGCAGACGGTGACCCGTCGATGAAGCGCTCGCCGATCAGGAAGGCCTGGGCCAGGCCGTCCGGACTGGGTTGGACCGCGTATTGCAGATTGATCCCCCATTGACTGCCGTCTCCCAGCAGTTGCTGGAAGCGGGGCGTGTCCTGCGGCGTGGAGATGATCAGGATGTCCTGAATGCCGGCCAGCATCAGCGTCGTCAGCGGGTAATAGATCATCGGCTTGTCGTAGATCGGCAGCAATTGCTTGCTGACGGCGATGGTGGCCGGGTAGAGCCGGGTGCCGGAGCCTCCGGCCAGAATGATGCCTTTTCGTTTCATTGCCAGATTTCCTGTGGTCATTCCCGGGCTGGGGCACCGCTGTCGTAGGTGGGGAGCAATTGAGCCAGCACCTGGTCCACGCCGCTTCTCCATTCCGGCAGCTCGATGCCGAAAGCGCTTTTCAGCTTGTCGCAACTCAGCCTGGAGTTGGCTGGGCGCTTGGCTGGCAGCGGATAGTCGCTGCTGGGAATGCCCTGGATGTTTGCGGGATCGATTTTCAGTGGTAGTCCGTAGGACGCGGCTCGCTGCAGCAGATAGCTTGCATAGCCGTGCCAGCTGGTTTCCCCCCGGGGCGCCAGATGGTAGGTTCCAAAGGCGAAGCCGGAGGGGGCGGCCAGGTAGCGGCGAATCAGTTCGGCGCTGACGTCGGCGATCATGGCGGCGGAGGCTGGCGCGCCGATCTGGTCGTTGACGACCTTGAGCGAATCCCGTTCCTGTCCCAGCTTCAGCATGGTTTTCAGGAAATTGGCGCCATGCGCGCCGAAAACCCAGCTGGTGCGGAGTATCAGGTGGCGAGGCGCGGCATGCCGGATGGCTTCTTCGCCCGCCAGCTTGCTGCGTCCATATACCGATTGCGGGCCGGTTGCGTCGTCTTCCCGCCAGGGGCGTTCGCCGTCTCCGCTGAACACGTAGTCGGTGGAGTAGTGGACAAGCAACGCGCCATGGCGGGCGGTCCAGCGCGCGATGACGCCGACCGCGCAGGCGTTGACGGCGTGCGCCGTTGCCTCGTCGCTTTCCGCCTTGTCGACCGCGGTATAGGCGGCCGGGTTGACGATGATGTCGGGCCCATGCTGGTCCAGCGCCTGCTCGATGCGCGCGTCGTCCCACGTGAGGTCCAGCTC
Organism: Chromobacterium violaceum ATCC 12472; assembly: GCF_000007705.1. Classification (NCBI taxonomy): domain Bacteria; kingdom Pseudomonadati; phylum Pseudomonadota; class Betaproteobacteria; order Neisseriales; family Chromobacteriaceae; genus Chromobacterium; species Chromobacterium violaceum. Next base: position 4,337,579 of record NC_005085.1, on the reverse strand, counting down.
CCGCCTGTCGGTGGCGATCAGCTCGCCCAGCGGCGCCAGCGCGCGCAGCAATTCGTGGCCGACCTGGCCGTTTTTGCCGGTTATCAGTATGCGGGGCATGGTCATCATCCGTAGTGCTTGTCCAGCCAGTCGCGGTAGCTGCCGTTGCTGACGTGTTCGATCCAGTTTGGATTGCCCAGATACCATTCAATGGTCTTGCGGATGCCGCTGTCGAAAGTTTCGGCGGGCTTCCATCCCAGTTCCCGCTCCAGCTTGCGGGCGTCGATCGCATAGCGGCGGTCGTGGCCGGGCCGGTCGGAGACGAAGTGGATCTGCTCGCGGTAGGGCCTGCCATCCGCGCGGGGCCTCAACTGGTCCAGAATGCCGCAGATGGTGTTGACTACCTCGAGATTGGTTTTTTCGTTCCAGCCGCCGACATTATAGGTTTCGCCGAGCTTGCCGGCTTCCAGCACGCGGCGGATCGCGCTGCAGTGGTCCTTGACGTAGAGCCAGTCGCGCACCTGCTGGCCGTCGCCGTAGATCGGCAGCGGCTTGCCGGCGAGGGCGTTCAGGATGACCAGCGGAATCAGCTTTTCCGGGAAGTGATAGGGGCCGTAATTATTGCTGCAGTTGGTGGTCAGCACTGGCAGGCCGTAGGTGTGGTGCCAGGCGCGCACCAGGTGGTCCGAGGCGGCCTTGGAGGCGGAATAGGGGCTATTCGGCTCGTAGCGGTTGGTTTCCGAGAACGGAGCATCCTCCGCGCGCAGGGTGCCATATACCTCGTCGGTGGAAACGTGCAGGAAGCGGAAGGCTTCGCGATCGCCGCCTTCCAGTCCGCTCCAGTATTCGCGCGCGCACTCCAGCAGATTGAAGGTGCCGACGATATTGGTCTGGATGAAGTCGCCGGGTCCGTGTATCGAGCGGTCGACGTGGCTTTCCGCGGCGAAGTTGACAATGGCGCGAGGGCGATGGGTGCGCAGCAACTCGGCGACCAGTTTCCGGTCGCCGATATCGCCATGCGTGAAAACATGGTTGGGCTTGGTCCTGACCGTGTGCAGGGTTTCCAGATTGCCGGCGTAAGTCAGCGCATCCAGATTGATGACAGTCTCTTCCCGTTCTGCTAGCCAGTCGAGAACGAAGTTGCCGCCGATGAAGCCGGCGCCGCCGGTAACGAGAATGGTCATGGAAGCTTCCTGTATGATCGGGATCGCCGCTGTCTTGCGGCCGTGAAACCCGGTATTAGGCACCGCCGGGCACTGCGGGGATGCCGGCAAAAGCGATAGCGTTGGCGCTGAGCGCCACCTGCCAGGACACACCGTGATGGGTTCAGGCGTATCGCATGCCTGGACAGTGAGATGGCCCATGCCTGGCGCAAAAACTTGAGGTGCGCGCAGGCTTGCCGATTTTATAGTTTTTGAAAACATCCGGCAAAAATTGAGCGGCGGGCGCGCGCAATAAAGCCAAATCGCCGCTGATGATGACAAAGCCGCGCCGGTAATCGATATTGAGGAAATGAAAACCATGCAGATTCATGACGTACGGAATATTCTGGATGCCTGTCTGGAGCCGTGGCGCTACAAGGACTATGCGCCCAACGGCCTGCAGGTGGAGGGAAAGGAAGAAATCAACAAGGTGGTGACGGGGGTGACGGCGTCGCAGGCCTTGATCGACGCGGCGGCGGCGCGCGGCGCGGACGCCATCCTGGTGCACCACGGTTATTTCTGGAAGGGCGAGGACGCGCGCATCTGCGGCATGAAGAAGCTGCGCATCCGCGCCTTGCTGCAGCACGACATCAGCCTGCTGGCCTACCACCTGCCGCTGGACGGCCACCTGGAATTGGGGAACAACGCGCAATTGGGCAAGGTGTTGGGGCTGGAGCCGGCCGGGCAGGCCGGAGAGCAGGGCCTGCTCTGGCATGGGGGCTGGGCGGGAGGCGGCGATGCCGCGGCGTTCGCCGACCACGTGTCCGGCGCGCTGGGGCGGACGGCCCAGCTGCTGGGGCGGCCGGACCGACCGGTGCGCAGGGTGGCCTGGTGCACCGGCGGCGCGCAGGGTTTTTTCGCCGATGCGATCGCGCTCGGCGTTGACGTTTTCATCACCGGCGAGGCATCGGAACAGAATTACCACATGGCGATGGAAAGCGATGTCGCATTCATCGCAGCGGGACATCATGCCACTGAACGCTTTGGCATCAAGGCACTAGGAGAGCATTTGGCGCAAGTCTCTGGCATAAATGTCGAATTTATTGATGTTTCCAATCCGGTTTAAGCAAGTTGCTGGCGTCTCGATCAATTTATTTGCATAGAAGCTTCAAGTCCCTACTAGTAATCGGGTAAAATCCTGCGGTTTAGGGCTCGATTTCCACGATTGAGGATGACTGTAATGAGTGAACAACAAGTCGATACGGGGCGGCGTCGCTTTTTGACGATCGCTTCCAGCGCTGTTGGGGGTGTTGCGGTAGTCGGCGCGGCCACGCCATTTTTCATGAGCTTTTTCCCGTCCGAGAGGGCGAAGGCCGCGGGGGCGCCGGTCGAGGTCGACATCGGCAAGATCGAAGCCGGCCAAAAGATCAACGTCGAATGGCGCGGCAAGCCGGTGTGGATTCTCAGCCGCACCCCGGAGCAGATCAAGAACCTGCCCAAGAACGATCCCAAGCTGGTGGATCCCCAATCAGAAGTCGAGCAGCAGCCCAAGTACTGCCAGAACGAGCATCGCTCCATCAAGCCGCAATTCCTGGTGGCGGTCGGCATCTGCACCCATCTGGGCTGTTCGCCGACCTTCCGGCCCGACCTGGCGCCCGCCGACCTGGGGCCGGACTGGCTGGGAGGCTTCTACTGCCCCTGCCACGGTTCCAAGTTCGACCTGGCCGCCCGCGTGTTCAAGGGGGTGCCGGCGCCGAAGAACCTGGAAATCCCCCCGCACAAGTATCTGTCCGACACCCGCCTGCTGATTGGCGACGACAAATAAGCTGAGGGCGAAAAATGAGCAAGGCACAAAAGCTGCTTAACTGGGTGGACGCGCGATTCCCGCTGACCGCGCTGTGGGAAAGCCAATGGGGCAAGTACGTCGCGCCCAAGAATTTCAACTTCTGGTACTTCTTCGGTTCGCTGGCCATGCTGGTGCTGGTGCTGCAGATCGTCACCGGCATCTTCCTGACCATGAACTACAAGCCGGACGGCACCCTGAACGCCGCCGGCATCCCGGTCGCCTTCGCCTCGGTCGAGTACATCATGCGCGACGTGGCAGGCGGCTGGATCATCCGCTACATGCACTCCACAGGCGCCTCGATGTTCTTCGTCGTGGTTTACCTGCACATGTTCCGCGGCCTGATCTACGGATCGTACAAGCAGCCGCGCGAGCTGGTCTGGGTGTTCGGCACGCTGATCTTCCTGTGCCTGATGGCCGAGGCCTTCATGGGCTACCTGCTGCCCTGGGGCCAGATGTCGTTCTGGGGCGCCCAGGTGATCGTCAATCTGTTCGGCTCCATTCCGGTGATCGGCCCCGACCTGTCGGTGTGGATCCGCGGCGACTACGTGGTGTCCGACGCCACGCTGAACCGCTTCTTCGCGCTGCACGTGATCGCGGTGCCGCTGGTGCTGCTGGCGCTGGTGGTGGCCCACCTGATGGCGCTGCACGAGGTGGGCTCCAACAACCCGGACGGCGTGGAGATCAAGAAGCAGCCCAAGGACCCGAATACCGGCCTGTACCTGGACGGCATCTACTCCCACCCGTACTACACCATCAAGGACATCCTCGGCGTGGTGGTGTTCATGATCGTGTTCTCGGTGATCGTGTTCTTCCTGCCGGAAATGGGCGGCTACTTCCTGGAACATCCGAACTTCGACCAGGCAGACCCGTTGAAGACGCCGCCGCACATCGCCCCGGTGTGGTACTTCACCCCGTTCTACGCGATTCTGCGCGCGGTGCCGTCGTTCGCCGGCACCCAGGTGTGGGGCGTGCTGGCGATGGGGGCGGCCGTGGTGCTGATCGCTTTCCTGCCGTGGCTGGACCGCTCGCCGATCAAGTCCATCCGCTACCGCGGTCCCAAGTTCAAGATCGCGCTGGTGCTGTTCATCGCCGCGTTCATCGGCCTGGGCATCCTGGGCGCGATGCCGCCGACCGAAGTGCGCACGCTGATCTCGCAGATCTTCTCGGTGATCTACTTCGCCTTCTTCCTGGGCATGCCGTTCTATACCAAGAACGACGTGGGCAGCGTCCCGGTGCCGGAGCGCGTGACCGACACCAACGCCAAGCGCCAGATCCAGTTCGTGGCCATGGTGGCGCTGACCGTGTTCCTGGCCGCGCTGTTCGCCATGAACGTGTAAGCAAGGGGATAAGGAAAATGAACAACAAGATCCGTCACCTGATCGCCGCCGCGGCGCTGGCGCTGCCCTTCGCGATGCCGGTCTTCGCCAACGAGGGCGGTCCCGCGCTCGACAAGGCGAACATCGACATCCAGGACACCGAGAGCCTGCAGCGCGGCGCGCAGATCTTCGCCAACTACTGCCTCTCCTGCCACTCGGCCAGCATGATGCGCTACAACCGGCTGGAGGACATCGGCCTGAGCGAGGAGCAGATCAAGGCCGACCTGATGCCGGAAGGCGCCAAGATCGGCGACCCGATGAACATCGCGATGAACAAGCAGGATGCCAAGGCCTGGTTCGGCGCCACGCCGCCCGACCTGTCGCTGATCGCCCGTTCCCGCGGCGCCGATTACCTGTACAGCTATCTGCGCGGCTTCTACCGCGATCCGTCGCGTCCGACCGGCTGGAACAACCTGGTGTTCGACAAGGTGGGCATGCCGCACATCTTCTGGGAATGGCAGGGCGAGCAGGAGCTGAAGACGGTGAAGAACGCCGAGGGCCACGAGGAGCACAAGCTCGAACTGGTCAAGGCCGGCACGCTGACCAAGCTGGAAAACGGCAAGGCCAACACCGCCGAGTTCGACCGCCGCATGCGCGACCTGACCAACTTCCTGGTCTACATCGGCGAACCCGCCGCGGTGAAGCGCCAGCAGATCGGCTACGTGGTGGTGATGTTCCTCGGCCTGCTGCTGTTCCCGCTGGTCTACCTGTTGAAGAAGGAATACTGGCGCGACGTGCATTGACGCGCGGGCACTCCTGAGAAAAGGCGGAAGAAATTCCGCCTTTTTCTTTAATAATCATGATGTTGTGCTGAAAAACTGGAAGGGGACGGTTGAGAGTGCTACAATGCGCTGCTGCATCCATTCATTAAGCTAGTCAAGGATTTTCTCCGCCATGATGACCCTCTACTCCGGAATCACCTGCCCGTTCAGCCAGCGCTGCCGTATCGTGCTCTTCGAAAAGGGAATGGATTTCGAAATCATCGATGTGGATATCCATAACAAGCCGGAAGACCTGGCTGTGATGAACCCGTACAACGAAGTGCCGGTTCTGGTGGAGCGCGACCTGATCCTGCACGAGTCCAACATCATCAACGAATACATCGACGAGCGTTTCCCGCACCCGCAGCTGATGCCGGCCGATCCGGTGATGCGCGCCCGCGCCCGCCTGTTCCTGTACCGTTTCGAGAACGAGCTGTTCATCCACGTGAAGACGCTGGAAGCCGGCGCCACCGGCAAGGAAGCGACCAAGGCGCGCGAAGCCATCCGCGACGGCCTGACCACCATCGCCCCGATCTTCTCCAAGCAGAAATTCATGCTGGGCGACGATTTCTCGATGATCGACGTGGCCATCGCGCCGCTGATGTGGCGCCTGGAGCATTACAACATCGATCTGGGCAAGAGCGCCGCGCCCATCCTGAAGTACGCCGAGCGCATCTTCCAGCGCCAGTCCTTCATCGATTCGCTGACGCCGTCCGAAAAGGCGATGCGCAAGTAAGGAGACGCGATGAGCTCCAGCACCAAGCCGTACATGCTGCGCGCGCTGCACCAATGGTGCGGCGACAATGGCTACACCCCGTACATCGTGGTGTGGGTGAACAGCCGCACCGACGTGCCGCTCGAGTACGTGAAGAACAACGAGATCGTGCTCAACATCGCCGAGACCGCGACCAAGAATCTGCGCATCGACAATGAGTGGGTTTCGTTTTCCGCCCGCTTCGGCGGCGTGTCGCGCGACATCTGGGTGCCGATCGGCAACGTGATGTCCATCTTCGCGCGGGAAACCGGCGAGGGCATGGGGTTCGAGGTGGAGCCGATGAGCGAGGAGGCCGCCGCGCTGCGTCCGGTGGACGCCGAGCAGGCGCCCGAATCCGGCGGCGACGACCCGACCCCGGGCCGTCCCAGCGGCCGTCCCAGCCTGCGCATCGTCAAGTAAGCTTGTCTCACCATCCCAACCGGCCGCTGGCCGGTTTTTTCATGCGCCAGGCGCAAAAAAAACGGGGCCGAAGCCCCGCCAAGTCCCTTACACAACAATCTTTCGATCCGGCGGCTTATTCCACCCGCTCGCCGTGCAGCACCAGATCCAGGCCTTCGCGTTCCTCGTCCTCCGCGACGCGCAGGCCGAGCACGATGTCCACCAGCTTCAGCAGGATGAAGGTGACCACGCCGCAGTAGACGATGGTCACGCCCACGCCCAGCGCCTGGGTGGCCAGGCTGCCGTCGGCGCCGCCGATGTCCTTGACCGCGAACACGCCGGTCAGCAGCGCGCCCAGGATGCCGCCCACGCCGTGCACGCCGAAAGCGTCCAGCGAGTCGTCGTAGCCCATCATGTGTTTCAGGCCGGTGGCGCCCCAGAAGCAGATCACGCCGGCGGCCAGGCCGATGGCCAGCGCGCCCTTGACGTCGACGAAGCCGGCGGCCGGGGTGATGGCCACCAGGCCGGCCACCGCGCCGGAGGCGATGCCCAGTACCGAAGGCTTTTTCTTGGCGATCCATTCGGCGAACATCCAGGCCAGCGCGGCCATCGCGGTGGCGACCTGGGTGGTGACCATCGCCATGCCGGCGCGGCCGTCGGCGGCGCCCGCCGAGCCGGCGTTGAAGCCGAACCAGCCCACCCACAGCATCGACGCGCCCACCAGGGTCAGCACCAGGTTGTGGGGCGGCATCGCCTCGCGGCCGAAGCCGACGCGCTTGCCCAGCACCAGCGCGGTCACCAGGCCGGCCACGCCGGCATTGATGTGCACCACGGTGCCGCCGGCGAAGTCCAGCACGCCCTTGTCGCCCATCCAGCCGCCCGGCGCCCATACCCAGTGGGCGACCGGCACATAGACCAGCAGAGACCACAGCGCCATGAAGACCAGCATCGCAGAGAACTTCATCCGCTCGGCGAAGGCGCCGGTGATCAGCGCCGGGGTGATGATGGCGAAGGTCATCTGGAAGGTCATGAACACCGATTCCGGGATGGTGCCGGCCAGCGGATGCACCGCCAGCTTGCCGGCGTCCTTCATGTACACCATGCCGTCCAGCAGCACGCGGGACAGGTCGCCGATATAGGGGGTGCCGACGGTGAAGGCCAGGCTGTAGCCGACGACGGCCCACAGCACGGTCACCAGCGCGGTGATGGCGAAGCTCTGCATCAGCGTGGCCAGCACGTTCTTCTTGCGGACCATGCCGCCATAGAACAGCGCCAGGCCGGGAATGGTCATGAACAGCACCAGGGCGGTGGAGGTCAGCATCCAGGCGGTGTCGCCGGAGTTGATCACCTTGGCGGCGGCCACCGCCGGGCCGGCCGGCGCATCGGCCAGCGCGGGCAGGGAGAGGGCGGCGAGCCCGGAAGCCATTGCAGCGAGTATCTTTTTCATTATGGTTTCCCCAGTTTCACAAAGCGCTCAGACCGCGTCGGCGCCGGTCTCGCCGGTGCGGATGCGGATCACCTGCTCCAGGTCGTAGACAAATATCTTGCCGTCGCCGATCTTGCCGGTGCGGGCGGATTTCTCAATCGCCTCCACCACCTGGTCCAGCAGCGCGTCGTCGATGGCGATCTCCAGCTTCACCTTGGGCAGGAAGTCGACGACGTACTCGGCGCCGCGATACAGCTCGGTATGGCCTTTCTGGCGGCCGAAGCCCTTGACCTCGGAGACGGTGATGCCCTGTACGCCGATGGCGGACAGCGCTTCGCGGACTTCGTCAAGCTTGAACGGCTTGATCACTGCGGTAACGAGTTTCATGGCGGCTCCTTCTCGGACGATTGACAGATGGTTCTGCTGCGGATGGTTATGCAGGAATCGTGCCAGCCCGCGCGGGGCGTTCTTGGAATTGTGGTGCACTGCAAAAAAGGGCGCGCTGTCCGTTTTGGCACTTTCCTTGTGCATGGGGCCTGTTTATGCTGCACGGTTTTGGTGCATTGCTGCGCCGCGTCATGCTTTCGCGCCGATCTGCCGGCCTTCCCTGTCCGCGCAGGCAGGAAAAGCGGGAGGGCGGGGGCGCTTTTTGCTACACTCGGCTGGGTATCCAAGACACGCAGGAGCCGCGACCATGTTGAGCCAGAAACTGTTTGAAGAAATCAGCGCCAAGATCAGCGAGACCATCGCAGCCAGCCCGGCCAAGGACATCGAAAAGAACGTCCGCGCGATGATGGCCTCCACCTTTTCCAAGATGGATCTGGTGACGCGCGAGGAGTTCGACGTGCAGCAGGCGGTGCTGGCGCGCACCCGGGAAAAGCTGGCGGCGCTGGAGTCGCGCCTGGCCAGGCTTGAGTCCCAGGCGTTTCCGGACGAGGCCGCGGCCAAGGTGGAGGAACAGTCCGAACTCGGCCATTCCTGAGCGCCATGACGCTGGCGGTGGTGGCGAGCAGGGCGTTGTCCGGGCTTGACGCCCCGGAGGTGGCCGTCGAGGTCCACCTGGCCAACGGCCTGCCCGCGTTCAACATCGTCGGCCTGCCCGACACCGAGGTGAAGGAAAGCCGGGACCGCGTCCGCGCCGCCATTCTCACCTCGGGCTTCGAATTTCCCGCCCGCAAGATCACCGTCAATCTCGCTCCGGCCGACCTGCCCAAGGACTCCGGCCGCTTCGACCTCCCCATCGCCATTGGCATCCTGCTGGCTTCGGGCCAGGTGAAGAACGACGACATCGCCCGTTTCGAATTCGCCGGCGAGCTGGCGCTCAGCGGCGCGGTGCGCCCGGTGCGCGGCGCCTTGGCGATGGCCTGCCAGTGCCACGCCGCCGGTCGCGCTTTCGTGCTGCCTGCCGACAGCGCCGGCGAGGCGGCGGTGGTCGGCGGCGCCGCCGTCTACGCGGTGGAGTCCTTGCCGCAGGCGTGCGCCTTTCTGAACGGTTTGCAGCCGCTGGAACCGTTCGCCGGCGCCATCGGCGGCGAGTGGCCGAACTATCCCGATCTGGCCGATGTCAAAGGCCAGTCCATCGCCCGCGGGGCTTTGGAAATCGCCGCGGCAGGCGGACACAGCTTGTTGCTGATGGGGCCGCCGGGCACCGGCAAGTCCATGCTGGCGGCCAGGCTGCCCGGCCTGCTGCCGCCGTTGTCCGAAACAGAGGCGCTGGAGAGCGCGGCGGTGCAGTCGCTGGGTTCGCAAGGCTTCCAGCCCGGCCGCTGGCGGGTGCGCCCGTTCAGGTCGCCCCATCACACCGCTTCCGCGGTGGCGCTGGTCGGCGGCGGCAGTGAGCCGAGGCCGGGCGAGATCAGCCTGGCGCATCACGGCGTGCTGTTTCTCGACGAATTGCCGGAGTTCGACCGCAAGGTGCTGGAAGTGCTGCGCGAGCCGCTCGAGAGCGGGATGATCCATATTTCGCGGGCGGCGAGGCAGGCCAGCTTCCCGGCGCGTTTCCAGCTGGTGGCGGCGATGAATCCCTGCCCCTGCGGCTACCACGGCCATCCGTCCGGGCGCTGTCAGTGCACTCCCGAGCAGGTGGCGAGATATCGAGGTAAAATCTCCGGCCCTTTGCTGGACCGCATCGATTTGCAGGTGGAAGTGCCGGCGCTGACCGCGGACGAGCTGCAGCGGTCCGCTGCGGGGGAGGCCAGCGAGTCGGTGCGCCATCGGGTGCTGACGGCGCGCGATCGCCAGTTGGCGCGGCAGGGCGGGCTGAATGCGGCATTGCAGGGCGCGGAGCTGGAGCGGCATTGCCTCGGCGACGAGCAGGCGCTGGCGGTGCTGGCCAAGGCATTGCAACAACTTGGCTTGTCGGCGCGCGCGTATCATCGGATACTGCGGGTTTCGCGCACCATCGCCGATTTGCAGGGCGCGGAAACGATAAACCGCAACCATGTATTGCAGGCGATCCAGCTCAGGCGCGTCATGCAGAGCGGCGCTTGATAGAATTGATCAATCCAACCCGGACGGCGTCTCTGCCGTCCGTATAGACATAGCGGTAGTGGTGAATGGCTAATCGAGACCTGAAAAACTCCCCCCGGCCGTCGCGTGGGCGCGGCAACTCCTCCTCGTCGCGCGGCGGCGGCGGCATGATGGCGGGCATCATCATTGGCCTGATCGTCGGCGTGGCGGTGGCGGTGGGGTTGGCGATGTATCTGAACCGCTCGCCCGCCACCTTCCAGCCCAAAAACGAGCGCAAGGCCGAAACGCCGCAGCCGCCGACCGAGCTGCTGGCGCCGGGCACCCGGATTTCCGATGCCGCCTCGGCCACCGCGCCCGCGGCTCAGCCGCCGGCCGCCCAGCCGTCTCAGCCCCAGGCGACCCTGGACTCCACCGAGACCGTGCCGCTGCCGCCTCCGGCCGCGTCCCACGAAGCCAAACCCAAGCCGGCTCCGCAAGCCCCTGCAAAGAGCGGCAAGGATGAGCAGCGCTTCGATTTTTACAAGATCCTGCCAGGCCAGGTGGACGCGGTGACGTCCGACGCCAAGTCCTCGCGCTCGGGGGAACCTTCGGCATCCGCGCCTGCCAAAAAAGTTTATTTGCAGCTGGGCGCGTTCCAGAACCAGGACGAGGCCGACAATCTGAAGGCCAAGCTGGCCTTGCTGGGGGTGGAAGCCAAGATCCAGTCGGTCAACGTGCCTGACAAGGGGATGGTGCATCGGGTCCGCGTGGGCCCGCTGAGCCGCCAGGACGATGTGGAGCGCATCCGCGCGCAGCTGAAGCAAGACGGCATCAACGCCAATGTGGTGAAGGCCGAGTAAGTCTCATCTCTCCAAATAACGGGAAAAGAACATGAAGAAATGGTTGCTGTTGGTAATGCTGGCAGTCAGCGGCATGGCGAATGCCGCGATCCAGTTGGGCAAGGACTATACGATGCTGAGCACGCCCCAGCCGGTGGCCGATCCCAAGAAGGTGGAAGTGATCGAATTCTTCTCCTACCACTGCATCCATTGCTATGACGACGATCCGGCCTTCAACGCCTGGTCCAAGACTCTGCCGGCCGACGTAAGCTTCCGCAAGGAGCAGATCGTGTGGCAGAAGTCGATGGAAGGCTTCGCCCGCATGTTCGCCACCTTCAACGCCACCGGCACTTTCGACAAGCTGCACCGCGCGGCTTTCGACGCGCAGATCAAGCAGCGCGTGGACCTGTCCAAGCCTGAGCAGTTCACTGGCTGGATCAAGCAGCAAAAGGGCGTGGACAGCGCCAAGCTGCTGCAGACCTATAACTCCTTCGGCATCAACGCCCAGGTGGCGCGCGCGACCAAGATCACCCGCGACTACCAGATCCAGGGCACGCCGACCGTGATCGTCAACGGCAAGTACGTGGTGGTGACCGCGACGCCGGAACGGATGATCCAGGTGATGAATGAACTGGTGGCCAAGGCGCGCGCCGAAAAGAAATAAGCGCCAGCGTTATGCGCAAGGGCGGCCCGGATGGCCGCCTTTTTTGTTGGCTGATCGAGCGCAGTGACGGAGTGGTTGAGGGGGCTGGTTTTTTTGATGTAAAAAGTTCTTGACGCACTGTTCGCTTTGTCTTAATATGCAACCTCTCTGACGCGGGGTGGAGCAGTCTGGTAGCTCGTCGGGCTCATAACCCGAAGGTCGTAGGTTCGAATCCTGCCCCCGCAACCAAACACAGAAAAGCCGAATCGGTCCCGATTCGGCTTTTTGCATTCTGACCCTCCAGTCAACCCGCGTATCGCGTTTTTTTCGACAAACTTGGGCCTTGCTGCCGATCCAGCCTGTCGGATTGCCGTTTTCCTTCATTCTCAGACTTTTCCTGATTTGGCAATTGTGCTTGCAGAAATATTTTTTGTAACGATTTGCAACCCGTTCCATGCGCAAGTCATGTTAATGACTTTGTCCTAAGTGGTTGTTGCTGCGGCAGAATACGGCGGGCGTCGTCCTTGATTCGAATCAACTAAATGGCATATCCGTCGCTGGTCGGGTTTTGACCATGGTCAAGACTCTTGAAATCTTGGCCGGAACTGTTTCTAATACGCCCCGCTCGGCCATCGGCCGCGACCATTTGTCGCAGCCTGACAGCGCCGGGCGTTGATGTTTGTGTTTGCCGAATTCCTGTCTTCCCGCGCCGCATACGGCGCTTCACTCGGACAGTGATCTCAGCTGTCACGTCATCGCCCGGAAGCGATTGTGGAGTCGCTTCCAGCCGCGTCCGGCGCCCAACGCCGGCTGCGGTCGATCGCGGGGTGTCCCGCGAGCCCTAAATTTCTGGTTTGACCTGGACCCAGGAGGGCGGCGCTTGGCGTCGTTGTCCGCCGGTCCGGCAGGGAACTGTTTTCTTGGCGTTGGAGCATGGCTCGCAACGCCTGTTGCGCATCTGCGCGCCAAAGGATTTTTAACCTGAAAAGTCGTAAGATGAGAAACCATAGACCCTCCCGCCTGATGCGGGGACTGGCGCCTGTGGTGATCGCCCTGCTGTCGGGATGCCAAGGCGGCATTCTCGATCCCAAGGGCCAGATCGCCGCTGAGCAGAAGTCCCTGATCCTGACGGCAACCGCGCTGATGCTGCTGGTGGTCATCCCGGTGATCGTGATGACCTTGGTCTTCGCCTGGAAGTACCGCGCCGGCAACAAGGAAGCCGCCTACGAACCGAAATGGTCGCACTCGACCAAGATCGAAGTCGTGGTCTGGCTGATTCCCTGCATCATCATCGCCTTCCTGGCGACGCTGACCTGGAAGAGCACGCACAAGCTCGACCCGTACCGTCCGCTGGAATCGGACAAGAAGGCGATCCAGGTGCAGGTGGTGGCGCTGAACTGGAAATGGTTGTTCATCTACCCCGAGCAGCAAATCGCTTCCGTCAACGAGCTGGTATTCCCGGCCGATACCCCGGTGAGCTTCAAGATCACCTCCGACGCGGCGATGAACTCCTTCTTCATCCCGCAGCTGGGCGGCCAGATCTATGCGATGGCCGGTATGCAGACCCAGTTGCATCTGATCGCCAACGAACCGGGCACCTACAAGGGCTTCTCCGCCAACTACAGCGGCGCCGGCTTCTCCGGCATGAAGTTCAACGCCGTCGCCACCAAGACCCCGGCCGAATTCGACGCCTGGGTGGCCAAGGCCAAGGCTTCCGGCCAGGCATTGGACGCGCCCGCGTACCTGAAGTTGCTCAAGCCTAGCGAAAACAATGCGGTGGAACACTACGCGTCGACCACGCCGTACCTGTTCGAGGCTGTGTTGCACAAGTACATGGCCGGCCGTCCGTCGCTGGCTGAAAGCGACGACGCCATCAAGCTGACCAAGCTGACCAAAGAACTGTGCGCAGCCATCACCCCGCCGGTTGTCAAGGAGTAAGCATCGATGTTGTTAGGTAAACTGACTCTGGACGCGATCCCGTTCCACGAGCCCATCATCATGGGGGCGCTGGGCGGCGCCGGCCTGATCGGGCTGATGGTGTTCGCGTTGATCACCAAGTTCGGCAAGTGGGGCTATCTCTGGAAAGAATGGCTCACTTCCGTGGATCACAAGAAAATCGGCGTGATGTACATCATCGTCGCGATGATCATGCTGCTGCGCGGCTTCGCCGACGCGCTGATGATGCGCACCCAGCTGGCGATGGCCACCGGCGGCGCCCACGGCGTGTTCCCGCCCGAGCACTATGACCAGATCTTCACCGCCCACGGCGTGATCATGATCATCTTCATGGCGATGCCGTTCATGACGGGCCTGATGAACATCGTGGTGCCGCTGCAGATCGGCGCGCGCGACGTGGCTTTCCCCTTCCTGAACTCGCTGAGCTTCTGGCTGCTGGTGTCCGCGGTGATCCTGGTCAACCTGTCGCTGGGCGTGGGCAACTTTGCCCGCACCGGCTGGGTGGCCTATCCGCCGCTGGCCGAGCTGGGATTCAGCCCTGACGTGGGGGTGGATTACTACATCTGGGCCTTGCAGATATCAGGCATCGGGACGACGCTGACCGCGATCAACTTCCTGGTGACCGTGATCAAGATGCGCGCCCCGGGCATGAAGCTGATGGACATGCCGATCTTCACCTGGACCTGCACCTGGGCCAACGTGCTGATCGCCACCTCCTTCCCGATCCTGACCGGCGCGCTGGCCATGCTGGCGCTGGACCGCTACCTGGACTTCCACTTCTTCACCGCGGAACTGGGCGGCAACGCCATGATGTACCTGAACCTGTTCTGGGCCTGGGGCCACCCCGAGGTGTACATCCTGGTTCTGCCGGCGTTCGGCATCTTCTCGGAAGTGGTGTCCACTTTCGCCGGCAAGCGCCTGTTCGGCCACAAGTCCATGATCTACGCCAGCGGCGCGATCTCGGTGCTGGGCTTCATGGTATGGCTGCACCACTTCTTCACGATGGGCTCCGGCGCCAACGTCAACGCCTTCTTCGGCATCGCGACCATGATCATCTCGATCCCGACCGGCGTGAAGCTGTTCAACTGGCTGTTCACCATCTACAAGGGCCGCCTGCGCTTTGAAACCCCGATTCTGTGGACCCTGGGCTTCATGGTGACCTTCTCCATCGGCGGCATGACCGGCGTGCTGTTGGCCGTGCCGGGCGCAGACTACGTGCTGCACAACAGCCTGTTCCTGATCGCCCACTTCCACAACACCATCATCGGCGGCGCCGTGTTCGGCTACCTGGCCGGCGTGTCGTTCTGGTTCCCGAAGGTGTTCGGCTTCAAGCTGAACGACAAGCTGGGCAAGGCCTCGTTCTGGTTCTGGCAGATCGGCTTCATGTTCGCCTTCATGCCGCTGTACGTGCTGGGCTTCCTGGGCATGACCCGCCGCCTGAACCACACCGACAATCCGGCCTGGGAGCCGTGGCTGTACATCGCCCTGTTCGGCGCGCTGCTGATCGCCGCCGGCATCGCCTGCCAGCTGCTGCAGATCGTGGTGAGCATCCGCGACCGCAAGAAGCTGGTGGACGAAACCGGCGACCCGTGGAACGGCCACACCCTGGAATGGTCCACGTCTTCCCCGGCGCCGTTCTACAACTTCGCCAAGCTGCCGCAGGTGCATGACATCGACGCCTTCACCGACATGAAGGAAAAGGGCGTCGCCTACGCCGTGCCGAAGTCGTACGAGCCGATCCACATGCCGCGCAACACCGCGGTGGGCGTTTACATCGGCGCCTTCACCACGGTGCTGGGCTTCGCGCTGATCTGGCACATCTGGTGGCTGGCCATCGTCGGCCTGGTGGGCATCGTCGGCTGCATGCTGGCGCGCGCCTACGACAACGACCTGGACTACTACGTGCAGCCGGACGAAGTGGAGGCGATCGAACGCGCCCGCTTCGAGAAGCTGGGCATCGACGTCGACAACTACACCGAGCGTGATCCGGCCCAGCCGAAAAAGGCTGCGCGTCCGACCACTACCGCGTAAGGGGTTGAACCTGACATGACGACTTATGTAAAAGAAGCGCACGCCGCGCACGACGACCACGAGCACCACGACAGCGGTTCGCAAACCGTGCTGGGCTTCTGGTTCTACCTGATGACCGACTGCATCCTGTTCGCGACGGCGTTCGCGACCTACGCAGTCCTGTTCCGCAACGTGGCGGAAGGCGTGTCCGGCAAGGACATCTTCGATCTGCAATACGTGCTGGTGGAAACCGCGGCCCTGCTGCTGTCCTCCATCACCTACGGCTTCGCGATGATCGCCGGCCACAAGGGCAACAAGTCTGCCGTGCTCGGTTGGCTGGCGGTGACCTTCCTGTTCGGCGCCGCCTTCATCGGCATGGAAATCAATGAATTCCATCATTTGATCTCCGAGGGCCACGGTCCGCAGAAGAGCGCCTTCCTGTCGGCCTTCTTCGGCCTGGTGGGCCTGCACGGCCTGCACGTGACCGCCGGCCTGCTGTGGATGGGCGTGATGATGGCCGAAGTGGCCAAGACCGGCCTGACCGGCCGCGCCATGACCCGCCTGAACTGCCTGTCGCTGTTCTGGCACTTCCTCGACATCGTGTGGATTTGCGTGTTCACCGTCGTCTACCTGAAAGGAGCCATGTGATGAGCCACGCGCATGACAACGCCAGCCACGGCACCGTGAAGAGCTACATGGTCGGCTTCGTGCTGTCCGTGATCCTCACCGCCATCCCGTTCTGGATGGTGATGGGCGGCGCCTTCACCAAACAGGCGACGCTGATCGGCATCCTGGCGATGGCGGTGGTGCAGATCGTGGTGCAGTTGAAGTACTTCCTGCACCTGGACTTCAGCAAGGAAGGCAAGCTCAACACCTTCTCCTTCCTGTTCACCGGCATGGTGATCGTGCTGCTGGTGGTCCTGTCGATCTGGATCATCTACACCGCCGACGCGCTGATGATGCGCTGAGCGAGGCTGAGTTGAAGTTCAAGCGTTATCTTCAGGTCACTAAGCCCGGCATCATTTTCGGCAACCTGATCTCGGCCGCCGGCGGTTTCCTGCTGGCGGCGCAGGGATCGGTCGACTGGTGGCTGCTCGCGGCCACCGTCGTCGGCTTGTCGCTGGTGGTGGCCTCCGGCTGCGCGATCAACAACTGCATCGATCAGGACATCGACGCCAAGATGGCCCGCACCCAGAAACGGGTGCTGGTCACCGGCGCGATGAGCACCAAGGCCGCGTTGGCGCATGGCGTGGTGCTGGGCCTGGCGGGCTTCGCCCTGCTGTGGTTCTGCACCAATCCGCTGGCCACCGGCTGTGTGCTGTTCGGCTTTGTGATCTATGTCGGCGTGTACAGCCTGTACATGAAGCGCAACTCGGTGTACGGCACCCTGGTGGGCAGCCTGTCCGGCGCGGTGCCGCCGGTGGCCGGCTACTGCGCCGTCACCGGCCGCTTCGACATGGGCGCGGCCATCCTGCTGCTGATGTTCAGCCTGTGGCAGATGCCGCACTCGTACGCGATCGCCATCTTCCGCTTCAAGGACTACGAGGCGGCCGGCATCCCGGTGCTGCCGGTGGTGAAGGGCATCTCCGCCGCCAAGCAGCAGATCGTGCTCTACATCCTGGCCTTCGCTGCGGCGACCGTGATGCTGGTATTCGGCGGCTACGCCGGCTACGGCTACCTGGCGGTGGCGGTGGCCACCAGCCTGTGGTGGCTGAAGATGGCGCTGTCCGGTTACAAGCGCGAAACCGACGACCGCGCCTGGGCGCGCCAGGTGTTCTTCTTCTCCATCATCACCATCACCTCGCTGAGCGTGATGATGGCGGTGGACGGGCAGACGCCGCCGCACAGCCGCGCGGTGATGACCGCGGACGCGGGCCACTACGGCTAAGATCGACACCATCCCATGGCAAACGGGGAGCTGCGCAAGCGGCTCCCCGTTTTTGTTTGGCGTCGCTCAGCGCGGCGGCCAGGCGGCATCTTGCCGGCCGGCGGGGCCATACACGGTGGGGCGGTATCCGCCAGCGGCGGGATCCAACTGCAAGCGGGCGTAGCCGAAGAAGAAGTAAGCGCTGTCCTGCGGCTGCAGATAGGCTTTGTCCATGCCGTCGCGGCGGTTGGCCAGGAAGGCTTGGGTCAACGCCATGCCGGACCAGGCGCGCAACGCGCCTTGGCTGTCCCGGGCCAGTATCCATTCATGACTTTGCAGGTCGGCGGCGCTGGCGCGCAAGCGCCGCTTGCCATTTTCCTGCCGCATCTGGGCGTCGCGCAGCGCGGTGGTGAACGGGACTTGGTATGCGCCGCTGGCCGGATCCTGGCGCGTGAAAAAGATATCGTCCAGGCCTTGGTCCGCCTGCCCGATCTGCACCCGCGGAGCGGGGGCGGAGCAGGCCTGATGCCGCAGTACTGGCCACGATGCCTGTCCAGAGTAGGCGAGGCACAGCTTGCCGTCATCCAGCCCGCCCAACTGGGCATCCAGATCGCGTCCCACATATTGCGCCAGCCGATATTCCGCCGACTGGCCATGGGCCTGTCTGTCCAGCAGCCTCAGCTTGCCGATGGCGGTGTCGGTGTACTTGGCGCCCGCTTCGATCGCGGACACGCGCAACTCCAGCCTGGCAACGGCTTCCGCGCCCGGATTGATCAGCAGCAGCCGCTCGGCGGTGTTGAGCGCATTGTCGGACTTGCCGATGACGCGTTGATCGCTTTGGTCGGAGAAGGCGATGTCGCCCTGCTCGCGGCGCAGCTGGGCCGCCGAGTATTGCCGCGCATGGTAGGCCAGCTTGAACAGGCGGGATTCGAACGGCTTGGCTTCTCCCGCTCGGTACTGGCTAATCTTGACCAGCTTGGGCGAGGCATTCTGAAACTGGGTGGCCGCCGACTTGGCATAGCCTGGCGTCAGCGCGATGGCGAACAGCTGGCTGGGACGTGCCAGCGTGAGCGTCAGCGCAATCGGTTTGATGGCTTCCGACTGAGGGTATAGCCGCTCGGCATGAAACACCCAGGCTTTGGCCGGATCGGGATCGAACAGGTTTTTTACCGAATACTGGCCGGACTGGGTGCCGGCCAGGGTTTGATCGGCATGCAGCTGTAGCGTGTTCCAGCCAAGCGTGACTGCCGCATTGTCGGGATGGTCGCCGGCATGCGCATTGCTCAGGAATAGACTGAGCAGGCTGCTTGCCATCAGTCTATGGCTGACGACCGGCGCGTTACTCATTGCCTGCATACAAGGTACGGAATTTAAGCAGGCCGATCTGATTGATTTTGGCCTCATTTACCCCATCGCCGATAAAGCCGGCCATGGAGTCATGGATATATTTCTCCAGGAAGTTCTCAATCGCCGGAGTCAGCAGGCGAATATTCATCGTGGCCGCGACCTTTTTGGGATCGGTTTCGGGCAGCACTTCGCTGGGAATGGACATGCCTTGCTCTGGCAGCATCGGCATTAGTTTTTGCAGCTCTTGCTCCTGTTTGGCTGCTTTCGCGGCGGCGCGGGCGGGGTCAAAATCAGGCGCCATTGGGTCGCCGGCGTAGAGTTTGCGCAGTCCCTTGATCAGCGATGCCTGGGTAATCTGCAAAAAGCCTTGATGCTTGGCGCTGGCGGTTCGATATGGCGCGCGCTTGGCAAAGTCATGCCGGTATTTGAATCGTTGGCTCAGATATAGGGCCATGTGCTGGCGATGCATCTTTTCTGTCGAGCCTGGAGCAATCTTGGCTTCACGCAAATAAGCGTTAAAGTCGTTGATGACCTCTTGAGTCGGCGTCAGAAGGTTTTGCACCCGTTCAGTCAACTGGTCCATTGCCAGGAGGGGCACACCTGCTTGGCGAGCGGCATCGTACAGCCGGCGTCCCGGTATCGCGCACAGTTGGCCATTTTGCGCGGGCAGTATGCCTAGGTCGCCGCTGGCATAACCGCCTCCGACATCCGAGTGCGAGCCCGGGAACATGACTTCGATGGTATTGGCTGGATATGAGTTGCCGCGCCGCACGGTGTCCAGCGGGAAGCAGGCGCGCACTTCATGGCCGGCAACGTAATGCACGCATTGCTCGACTGCGGGATGGATGGTCAGATTGTTGTCGGCCCAAGCCATGTGCCCGGTTGCGGGTATGGTATTGGGCAGCAGTTGCGCAAGGCCTACCGATGCCACCGTGTCCATGATCCCAAGAAACTGTGTTCGGAGTGAAATGCCGGCAAAGCTCCATGCGCCATTTTGCTGATGACATATTTGATACAGCCAGTTGACGAATGCCCGCGCCTCTGTGGCGCCGCGTGAAAATCCGAATACCGACAGGTTGATCTGTGTGATCTGGGGTTTGCGTCCCTTCAGCGCCTGCTGTAGCTTTTCCTGCCAAGTATTGAAAATCACTTTGCGCATGACGCCCCCGGTCAGGCCGCCGGCATTGCTGGTAATTTTCTTGGCCAAGCCATCGGCGATCAGCGGACTTTTGTTGACATACTGGTGGGGTGCATTCACCAGGCGCGTCAGCGCCCAAAGAATGCGCGCCTCTCCGCCCGCGCCGGCGCCACCGCCCAAGGCTCCCCCCGTGTCGTCGATTTCCGGGAATGGGGTACCAACTCCTGGCATGTAAAAACGGAAATAGCCCTCGTTTGGCTTGTCTCGCGCCGTCATGAATAGGCGGGCGACATTGCTGGGGCGCTGTTTGCCCGATGCCGCCTGGTAATAGTCAGCCTGGATATTGTTGCCCGTGCCATCGAAGAACATCATCACGTGGATCTGACTTTGGCATTGGGCTTCCTGCTTGCCGCTGACGCAGGACATGGCCTGAGCTCGTTGCAGTTGTTCGCGAGCACTCAGTGAGCGTTGGCCTGCTGGGTAGGGGGCGGGGTTTTGCGTGCTCATTGTTTATCCCCTTGGGTATTCTTGGGATATGCCGGGCGGTAGGCTGGATGATAGGGCATGATATCGCTCAGCTTGACCAGCACCTGGTCATTGGGCAAAAAGTGAATATCGAAGTGCTGGGCATCTTTTTCCTGATACTCTGGAATCGCTACTGTACGGGTTTTCCAGGTTCCCTCGATGAATATCTTGTCGCCATTGCGCATCACCAGATTGCCATTCGCATCGCGTTGATAATGTCCACCTTGTAGCCAGCCAATTTTGGCAGTCAGCCCTGGACGCCACTTTTTCGGCACCACTACGCAGCAAACTTCGCCACCGCCACCGCCCATCGGGGGCACGTTGAGCACCCCTCCTTGATCATTAACAGTGACCGAGTCGATAGGTTTTTCCGTATGGTTGACTGAGAGATAGCTGATGGCTGTCGTGGCATCATCACAGGCAGATAGCAATAGTATGACCGTCAGCCAAGCAAAGCGAGGCAGTAAACGGTAGGGCTTTATCGTTCTCATCTGATTAATTCCCGGCAATTTTTCAAAACAACACCTTGTCGTTGGAAAGGTCGAGACAATAGCTTGTTTACGGATTTGGCGGATAGTTATGCCATAGAATAAAAAAATACAAACCGCCATAGGAAAGAAATAGCAAGACTGTTGTGGCCAGCTTGAGTAATTTTCGCTGCAGTCCATGGATTAGCCACGAAGACAATGCAAATGCGGTACCAATCAAAAATGGTGAAGTGAAAATGAGAAAGAAAATATGGTTCAGGGCGGACCAGTCACCCTCTGCGCTCTGCTCAAAGGGATGGAAATATTGGAAGTAAATAACCCCCACAGAAAATATCAAGAACATGGCGCCAATAATGAACGTGCCTGCAAATGAAACCACAAGCATGCGGGTGGGCCATTTTTTCTTTTGGAATGTGTTTGTTTCCATTTCTCAGAGAGCCGAGATGTCATCCAGCAAGGAAGCCAGGTTTTCGCCTAAGCCGTCTTTTTGCAAGGCATGACTCTGCAAGACCTGGGAAAGTCTGGGGTCGTCCAAAATGCGTCCTTGACTCAGGCAAGCTGCCACGGCGAGCATCAATTGATCGGGTGCATTTTCAATATGATGCTCTTCCAAGGCTGCGCAGGAGCGTTGCAAACAGTGGTGGAGAAAGGCGCCGGATGCCGGCAATAATTCGGCAAAATCCTGACTCAGTCTATTGGCCAATGCATCGGGCTCCGCTGAACGCAGCAAACCCGCCAATTCCGGCTCAGTGAGCTCCCAGCTATCTTTTTCATCGACAGCCAGATGTGATGGGGCAAGGTCCAGAGCCTGCAGCGTGCCTGCACGGTCGATTATCAGCCAGTGAGTCAGAGGCGCGCATAGCCGTCGCCAGGATGGAGGCGACAAGGTTTGGGACAGGGTGGCCGCGATGCGCGTGTCGGCAAAACGTAGAATGTAGGGTTGACCATCTGCCGTAGTTAGGCTCAGGCTTCGCTGCCAGATATCGCGCAATGTTTCCACATCCAGCACGCTGGCGACAAAGCCAAGCATTGGCCGACCTTGGCAGTGTCGTAGCAGCTTGGCCGGAATGGCATTGTTCTGCCTTGGGCAGTCGATCAATAGCGGTGATACTGCGCGCAACTCCCCCCATTCCGGCTGAAAATACAGTGGCCAGTTGGCAGTGGCCAATTGCAGCGGGCGATGGTTGTAATCGAAGCCGGCATCCATTAATGCGTACCAGTTCCACTCCATGGGACTGGCATCAATTTGCTCAGCCAAGGCGTTGGCCAGGGATGCCACATCCCCCTTGTCCATTGCGAAATACATGGGGCCTCTCTTATTGGCCGGCTAAGGGCGAGCCGGATTTGATCGCATTCAGCATGCACTGCAAGCAGAACTGCTTGCCTGGGAAAACTGGCATCGGGATGGTCATATTGTCGGGTCCGCTCAGCTTGTGCTGGGCGGCTTTCACGCTTACGGTGCCGGGTGCGTGCACTTCGATATTGCCGCCCTTGAGACGGATATAAGCGCCGCCTGCGGTCAACAGAATCTCGTCCTTGGCATTGACGACGATGCGTTCCTTGCAGGACATGATCGTCACATCCTTATCCGCCGTCAGCTCCATCGCGTCGCTCTGCGCCTGCACCTGTACCTTGCCCTTGGCCGCGATCAGCTTTAGCGCCACCTTGTCCTTCACCCCGGCCACAAACAGGCTGATGTGCTGGCCGACGTTGTGCAGCCAGCGCCGACCCGTCGTGTGGTTGGCGTCGCGCTGGGCGATCAGGTTCAGGTTCTGGCCGGCGGAGACGGTCTGGCTTTGTTCGGTCAGGCTGGCGATGCCGGCTGGGGCGGACAGCACCAGCAGCGGCTGCTGGCCGGCTTGGTCCTTGGCGGTTTTGCCGTCCTTATCGGTGTTGCTGCCGGCTTCCCAAGCCTTCAGCGCGTCGGCGTGGTGTTGCAGGTGGCCGTCGGTTTTCTTGCCGGCCTTGGCGTTGTCCGGGCCGATTTCGTCGGGCCCGGTTTCCATGGTGTCGGCCAACTGGCCGCTGGCGGTTTCGGCCAAGGCTTGCGATAGGCTCAAGGCGGCGTCGAGCTGGCTTTGCGCGTGCTCGCGCGCCAGTTGTTTGCCGGACGCGCCGTTCTGCGCTTCGGTGGTGAGCAGCAGGCCGTGGGCGGCGCGGATGGCGCCGTGGTGGTCGGTTCTGAGCTCGAAGCCGTCGCCGCGCGGCTGGGCCTTGCCGTTGCTGCGCGGGTGGGCGAGGTAGCCCTGGTTGAGCTGGGTCTTGCCCGGCTCGCTGGACAGCTTGGCGCGCACTTCGCCGGGGGTGTCGTCGAACAGCAGCTCGTTGTAGCCGCCGCCCTGGTGTTCTTTCGACTTGATGCCGGACAGGGTCTTGTTGGCCGGCAGGCTGCCGGCGCCGCTGAAGTCGGGCGTGGGGTGGCTGCCGTTGTACAAGACGCCGGTGATCACCGGCCGGTCGATGTCGCCTTCGATGAAATCGACCAGCACTTCCTGGCCGATGCGCGGGATGAACTGGTGGCCCCAGCCGGCGCCGGCCGACGGCATCGCCACGCGCAGCCAGCAGGAGGATTTGTCGTCCAGCGCGGCGCCGATGGTCGGGTGTTCGTCCGGCCGCTGCCAGTGGAATTGCACCTTGATGCGGCCGTGTTGATCGGTGTGGACTTCCTCGCCGGCCGGGCCGACCACGGTGGCGGTCTGGACGCCGCGCGATTTCGGTTTGGCGTGTTCTGTGCCGGCATAGGCCGGGGTCAGCGGGATGCCGCGGCGCTGGGCCTGGATGCGGGTGCGGAACGGGGCGTCGGCTTTGTCGCCCGTCGGCAGGATGGACTGCAGATCGGTCGGCAGGTTGTTGCGCACCTGCAGCGTCTGGCCGGTGACGACGAATTCGCGCTGTTCGTGGCTGTCGGCCTCGTGCGCCGGGTGGTCGTCCAGGCGGAACCACTGGCCGGCGGTCAGGCCGCGGATGGAGCCGGCGCCTTCGAAGGTCTTGGCCTGCAGGTCGTGCGCCTGCTGGCGCAGCCGGGCGTAGTGGCTCAACTGCTCGGCGTCGCCGGCGTAGTACAGGCCCTGCGGATCGTAGTCCTGCAGGCTGGACTGCAGCGCCTGGCCGCCCGGGCCCTGGTCGATCTGGCTGCTGTCGCCGGTGTGCTGGGTGGACACCGGCTGGTAGTCGAAGGTGGCCAGCGCCACGTTGCCGGGCACGATCTGGCGCGCGGCGCTCCAGTCGGTGAGGCCGTCTTCCTCTTCCGTCGCGTCGCTGCGGTGGAAGCGCACCCGCTCCACCTCGGCCGGCGGCAGGCTGTAGGCGTCGTCGAACACCACCAGCTTGACCTGGGGGCTGTCTCCGTCCACGTGCTCGAAGCGCCAGGCGTAACCCTCCTCGTGCAGCAGGCGGACGATGAAGCTGAAGTCGTCCTCGCGGTACTGCAGGCAATAGCTGCGCGGCTGCGCCGGGCCGACCTTGAACTCGATGCTCTGCGCGCGGGCGAACACCGGGTTGGCCGCCTGATGCTCGTGGACGATCTGCTGGACGATGTCCGGCACGCTCAAGTCCTGGAACACGCGCGAAGTCTTGCGGTGGCGCAACAGCGCGATCGGCGGCTCGATGGTGAGGCCGTACTGGGCGAAGCCGCCGTCGGAACCCATCAGCCGGGCCTGGCTGACCACGCCGCAGCGGATGGTCTCCTGGCCCTGGGCGTCGGCGATGCCGATGCGGGCGGCCTGGCCGAGCAGGGTCTTGAGTTCGATGGCGCCGTCGGGGGAGAGGCAGGTGAGTTGATAGCGGTAGGCCTGGGACACGCCCTCTTCGCCATTGAGGCTTTGCGGCAGCAGCTGCTCGGCGGCGACCTGTCCGCTGCCCAGTTCCAGGGTGAGCAGGCGCTGGTCCTGGGTAAAGGCGGAGGCGAAGGAGGAAAGTAAGCTGGTCAGATCCATGATCGTGAAGAAGAGAGCGCTTAGCCCTGCACCTTGTAAACGTTGGAAGAGAGTTGCAGCGTGGCGTCGAAAGTCACCGGCGGGCGGTGCGGGTGAACCTTGAGCACCGCGTCGACGCGGAAGCGCAGGTGGCGCTCCATCTCGCGCGGGGCGTCGAGATTGACGCGCACGCGCGACAGCCGCGGCTCATGCAGCTCGATCGAGCGGCGCAGCTGTTCGCGCAACAGCTCTCGGTCGTCCGGGTTGAGCAGGCTGATGCCGGACAGGTCCGGGATGCCGAACGTGAGCAGGCTGTCGCGCGCCTGGGGGAAGGACTCCATCAACTCGTCCAGCGGCATCAGCCGGGTGTTGAGCAGCGCTTCCAGGTCGCGCGCCAGCGCCCGCTTGAACTGGGGCAGTTCAAACAGGCTGATCGACTCGATGTGGCTCTGGTCCGGCTCGTCGTCCAGCAACCGATCCAGCACCGAGGGCAGTATCTGGGTGTGGCGGGCGACGCTCATAGCCCGAACGCGGAGGCCGCCTGACGCGCCAGCAGCCAGCGGAAGGCGACGAAGATGCCGGCGCCGACGATGGCCAATAGCGCGAAGTACAGCCACAGCGGCAGCTCGTGGCGGACGAAGGCCTGGAAGCGCTGCGGCAGCTGCCAGTTGGGCGCGAAATCGGCCTTGCCGCCGCGCACCTGCTGGATTTCCTGGCCCAGCTTGTGGGTCAGGTAGCCCAGTTTTTCCTGGCCTTCCAGCAGGTACTTGCCCTGGAAGCCCAGCAGCAGGCAGGTGTAGAACACTTCCAGCGGCTCGATGTTTTCGGCCGGATGGTTGCGCAGCTGCTCCAGGCGGTTGAAGAAGCCTTCGCCGGCCAGATGCTCGCCGAACAGGCGCAGCTGCAGTGGCATGCGTTCCCACTCGTCGCGCAGCGCGAAATCCGAGGACAGGATGATCTCGTCCATCAGCGCGCAGAATGCGTATTTGGCATGGCTGATGGCGTTGTTGTCCTTGTTGAAGTTGCGCGCGTTGCGCTCGAACTGGCCGAGGAAGTGGTCGACGCGGCGGTTGAATTCCACCGCGCTGCTCGGCGCGTTGCCTTCCTTCAGCAGGAACAGCAGGTAGATGCCGTCTTCCAGCATCTCGCGCATGGCCGGCGCCGCCGGAGCGGAGACGGTGATCGCGCGTTCGGGGGTTTGGGTGCTTGCTTGGTTCATGGTGTGCTCAGCGGAAGACCGCGATCAGTTCTATCGAAATATTGGCCAGGGTTTGCGGGATGTAGATGCAGACGCTGCGCGATTGCAGCATGCGGCTGTAGATCTCGCTGCCCGGTTCCAGCGCGAAGTAGTGGTTGCCCACCCGCACCGGGATGGCGGACGGCGTCTGGGCCGAGTGCGCCAGGCTGACGCCGCGCATCGCCGAGTTGAGGATGCGCTCCACGTCGTCCGGCGCGCCGATCTTGAGTTTGAGCGGCACGTTGTCGATGACGTAGCTGGCGGGCTGGTCGCTCTGCACCGACAGGTAGAAATCCACGTTCTCCAGCAAGCGGTCGCTTTCCAGGCGGCCGATGTGGAAGGACGGCCGCGGAGAGTGCAGCGGAATCACCTTGTAGCGCGCCGAAACCACGGTTTCCAGCAGCTCGCGTATCTGCAGGTCCAGCGGCGGGAACACCTCGTGCAGCCCGTCGTGGCGGTAGGCCGGAATATCGGACAGCGTGTACAGCGTGGTGAAGGTCTGCAGTTCGCCGCAGAACTCGGACAGCGCCATGTACAGCTCTTCCGGATGCAGCGGCTGGGACTGCGACAGGTGGCGCAGGCGCGCGAAATTGCGGTTGACCGTGTGCAGCAGCCAGAAGGAGCTGATGTCGGCGGAGCCGAATTCCATCACGCTCTTGGCGCGCTCGCGGTGGGCGCCGGCCAGCGACTGGCTTTTCACCAGCAGGATGTCCAGCAGGCGGCGCAGCATCTGCATCAGCTCGGTCGAGCCCTCGATGGCCAGCAGCGGCGGCAGGAATTCGCGGCCCACGCCCCATTGGCCGGTGGCGTCCTTCTCCAGCTGGCACAGCGGGATGGCGTCGTGGCCGTCGCGGTTTTCCTCCTCCAGCATCAGCTTGACGTCCAGCTGCAGCGTCGACAGATCGGCCGCAAGCGCCTGGGTGTACAGGTCGGACACTTCGCGATGGTCGCTGTGGAAGCGAGTGGGGCGGGCGCTGGCCTCGCCATTGCGGGTATTGCCGCCATAAGGCTGCAACTGCGCCAGGCAGGCGTATAGCGTGGTCTTCACGCCGACCTGAGGCATGGAGGCCAGGTCGCGGCTCAGCGGCAGCGGCGCGTGGGAGGGCGCCTGTAGCAGCGTGCCGTCGCGGAACAGCAGCGTCAGTTCGTCGACGCGGACGATGCCGCCCTTCAGCGCGGCCTCGTCAAGCGCCAATCGCTGCACGCCCCAGGCGTGGCGGTGGGTCAGATGCAGCAGGCTGGCCTGGGTCTGTTCCTGGAACAGCGCGTGCTGCTGGAAATGTTGCGGGCGAAGAAACATGCCTTCGCCCCATAGGATTCTCTGTGCTTGAAGCATTACTGCTCGAACCTCGGAGTGGGTTGATCGCGGCGGGCCGCGTGGTTCAGTTGCGCGAAGCCGGACACTCGACCGCGCCGCTCTTGGGCTGGTCGGGCAGCTGCAGCGCTTCGGGCTTGATGGCCTGCAGATAGCAATCGGCGACCTTGAATTTCAGGTCTTTGCTGCGCACGCGATTCGCGTCGTAAAGCAGGCGCCAGAACTGCGGATTGGGCTGTCGGAAATATCCGATCACACCGACGAAATTAGCGCCGTCGTCAATCGTGATATCCATTTCCTGTTTACCGCCAGGAACGAATAACAGCTCCTTGCGAGATAATACGGAAGAGCCAAGCACATTCTCGATTGGTTTACCACTGGCCAAAAGGTCAGGTGTGAGTAATTTGAATTCCTGATCGGATTTCAGTTGGTAAACTTGGACCACGACGGATAATGGTTTTCCATGTTTGTCGCGGTTCAACATCTGGCTGGCTTCAGTGCTGAGCGTGATGTTCTTCGGGCCCCAGCAGCCGCCGAGCAGCGGCAGCGCTGCGGCTGCGAGTATCATGCAAGTTTTTTGCCAGTGCTTAGTGAAGTCCATATAATCCACACCCAAAATAGTGGTTCATTCTACAGAATTTGCTTGTGTACAGTCAGTGAAACCCTGTCTGCTTTTGAAAGGGTACTTGACTTCTTTGCAAATCAAATCAAGCATATCGCGTATTTTGTCGGTTCATCAATCGTTTGTTTTTTTATAAAAAATCCCAATGACGTTTCTAGTGCCGCTGATTGTGGCTGCTATCGTCCTCTTATTGCTGTGGCTCGGCTGGCGGTTTTTCCTCGGCGGAGCCCGGCTGCAGGTGGAACAGGCGACAATCGCTACCTCAACGAACCTCGCATGCGAGCCGGTGGATATCCCGGCGGCCGACGAGCCTCCTGCGCGCCGGTTTGTGCGCGGAGCGGCGGTGTTTGGCTGGGTGAGGACGCGGCCCGTCGGTTTGTTGCTGCCCCTGTTGACGCTGCCGCTGGTCGCGGCAGTTGTGGCAATAACGTTGCACTTTGGCGGGTATCACAAGGACCCGCAGTTCGTGCCCGGAGAGTACGCGCACGGCAACCAGATTCGTCAGGCGCTGCTGGAGGAGAAGCTGGTGCCGCCGCCGCCGCTGCCGCCCAGCGCTTTTGTCGACGCCGTGGCGGAAAAGCCGCAATTGGCGCTGGATAAGGCCGACCGGGACTGGAGCCGGATGGATCAGGCCTTTGTCCAGGATGTGCTGAGGGTGATGGAAAAGATGAAGGCGCGGGGCTTCCCGATGGTGCTGCTTGAGGGGTACCGCAGCGCCGAGCGCCAGAACAAGCTGGCTGGCGGCAGCGTCAAGGTGACGCAGGCCAAGGGGGGCGAGAGCAAGCACCAGTACGGCCTGGCGGCGGATCTGGCGCCTGTGCGCAATGGCAAGGTGGTGATTTCGGAGCGCGATCCCTGGGCGATGCAGGCTTACAACGCGCTCGGAGAGGAGGCGCAGGCGGCCGGGCTGACCTGGGGCGGCGTCTGGAGCTTCCGCGATTACGGCCACATCGAACGCGCAGGCTCGTTGCGCGCACTGTTGGCGCAGCGCAACAAAAAATGATTACAGTTCTTAAGGGAAGGTAAATTCGGTGTTACACAAAGGTTGGCTACGCAATGCCAAGGTGGCGTCTGCCATCGGATTCTTGATCCTGATCGCGCTGATATGGTGGCTGGGTCCCTGGCTGGGCCTGAAGTCGGTCGAGGCGCGCCTGGGCTGGATCGTGGCGGTGATGATCGTATGGGTGCTGGCGCTGCTGATAGGCCAGGCGCTGGCCCGCCGCGCCGGCGGCTTGCTGGAAGGCATGCTGCGCCGTCAGGCCGACGACGCGGTGATCAACGCCAGCGCCGACAAGCGCGCGGAGGTGACGCTGCTGCGCCAGCGTCTGCTGGGCGCGATCGACACGCTGAAGAAGTCCAATCTCGGCAGCGCCCGCGGCAGCGCGGCGCTGTACGAATTGCCGTGGTACATGATCATTGGTCATCCGGCCGCCGGCAAAAGTTCCGCCATCCTGCAGTCCGGTCTGAGCTTCCCGTTCAGCGACAAGAGCGGCATTCAGGGCGTGGGCGGCACCCGCAACTGCGACTGGTTCTTCTCCACCGAGGGCGTGCTGCTTGACACCGCCGGCCGTTACGCGACCGAGAGCGAGGACCGCACCGAGTGGCTGGCCTTCCTCAAGCTGTTGAAAAAGCACCGCGCCAAGGCGCCGGTCAACGGCATCATGGTGGCGATCAGCCTGCCGGAGCTGGCCCAGCACAACAGCGAAGGTTTCGTGCTCTACGCGCGCCAGGTGCGCGAGCGCATCCACGAAGTGTGCAACACCTTCGGCCTGATGGTGCCGATTTACCTGGTATTCACCAAGCTCGACCTGTTGGGCGGCTTCGCCCAGTTCTTCCACGATGCCGGCGAGGAGGAGCGCTCCCGGGTATGGGGCGCGACGCTGTCCGCCGACCAGGGCACCGGCTTCGATGCCGGCGCCGTCGTGTCGCAGCAGTTCGAGCAGCTGTACCGCGGCCTGGTGCAGATGGGCGAGGAGAAACTGGTGGGCGCGCGCGGCGACGCGGTGAAATCCGCCCACTTCGCCTTCCCGATCGAATTCCACGGCCTGCAGGAGGCGGTGGTCAAGTTCGTCCGCCTGCTGTTCGAGGAGGATCCCTACCATTCCCGTCCGCTGCTGCGCGGCTTCTATTTCACCAGCGCCTTGCAGGAAGGCGTGCCGCGCATCGTGACCGCAGGCCGCGTGCAGGGCCAGTTCGACCTGTCCTCCGCGGGCATCGACAAGCATCAGGCGCCTGCCTCGTACAGCTACTTCCTGCGCGGCCTGTTCCGCGAAGTGCTGTTCCCCGACCAGCACCTGATCTTCCAGCAGACGCGCCCGAGCGGCAGCCGCTGGCGCCTGGTCGGCATGGCGGCCGGCCTGGTGTCGCTGGCAGCGGTGGCCGGCGCGTGGACCTGGTCCTTCGTCGGCAATCAGCAGATGATCGCCCAGGTGAACGCCGAGCGCGTCCAGGCGCAGAAACTGGCCGCGTCCGGCCAGCTGTACGACCGCCTGAACGGCCTGCTGATCCTGCAGCGCCGTCTGGAGGAGCTGCAGAATTACCGCCGCAACGGCGAGCCGTGGCAAGTCGGCCTGGGCCTGTATCAAGGTGAGGAGCTGGAGCGCAATCTGCGCAAGGCCTATTTCGCCGGCCTGAAGGACGTGATGCTGCGCCCGGTGCAGAAGAATCTGGAGACCACGCTGGCGGCGCTGAAACCGGGCGCGGTGCAGCCGGTGGCGGTGACCCAACCGCCCAAGCCGGAGCCGAAGCCGGAAGCGAAGCCGGCCCCTGCGCCGAAGCCGCTCAAGCCGTACAAGCCGCGTCCCAAGCATGGTTTGCCGAACATTCAGCTGGGCGCGCTGGAGCTGCCGCAGCGTGCGACTACCGCCAAGCTCGATGCTTCCGCGCCGGCCGCGGGCGAGCCTGCGGCGGAAAGTGGCCAGCCGCAGAAGTCGCAAAAGCTCGACGTCGCTTACAACGCGCTGAAAACCTATCTGATGCTGCATGACCGCCGCCGCATGGAGGAAGCGCACCTGGCCGACCAGCTGCCGCGCTACTGGCGCCCGTGGCTGGAGAGCCAGCGCGGCGAGTATCCGGTCAGCGAGGTGATGGGCCAGGCCGAGAAGCTGGTGGCTTTCTACGTCAGCCAGATCAAGGAGCAGGACCTGCCGCTGATCGACAACGACGTCAAGGTCGTCGCCGACGCGCGCGACGTGCTGCGCGGCTCGTTCAAGCAGCTGTCCGCCCAGGAGCGCGTGTACAACGAGATCAAGGCGCGCGCCAACACCCGCTTCGCGCCGCTGACCGTCGCCCGCATCCTCGACAACCGCGACATGGACATCATGGCCAGCAGCCAGATGGTGGAGGGCGCCTACACCCGCGAGGCGTGGAACACCTATGTCCGCGCCGCCATCGACGAGGCGAGCAAGGGGACCATCCGCAGCGACGACTGGGTGCTGGCGTCGTCCACCCAGGACGACCTCGGCAAGGACGGCGACGTGGAGAAGAACCGCGCCGCGCTGGAAGCGCTGTACCGCGCCCAGTACATCGCCGCCTGGCACAAGTTCCTGGCCGGCGTGGTGGTGCGCGACATCACCAACCCGGCGCAGTCGGCGTCGGCGATGACCCGTCTTGCCGACAAGCAGAACTCGCCGATCAAGCTGATCCTGGCCCGGGCGGCGCAGGAAACTTCCTGGGACAATCCGTCCGAGCTGAACCGCTCGCTGGAGACCGCCAAGCGCTCGGTGCTGGAGAAGACCACCGAGTTCTTCAAGAGCGGCGATGCGCCGGCAGCCAAGAACGAAAAACAGTACGGCGTCGTCGGTGCGCACTTCGCAGGCGTGGCCGCGCTGGTCAAGGGCGACAATTCGCCGCTCAACGGCTATCTGGACCAACTCGGCAAGCTGAAGGTGAAGATGGCGGCGATCGCCACCACCGACCAGCCGGGTCCGCAGGCCCGCACCGCGCTGCAGTCCACACTGAGCGGTTCCGGCTCCGAGCTGGGCGATACGCTGTCCTATGTCGACAACACCCTGCTTGCCGGCGCGACCTCCGACACCGTCGAGATGGTGCGGCCGATGCTGCTGCGTCCGCTGTCGCAGTCGTACAGCGCCTTGTTGGGCCCGGTGGCGCAGGACATCAACCAGGCCTGGGCCAACGAAGTGCTGCCGCAATGGAAACAGCTGGCGAGCAAGTATCCGTTCAGCGACTCCAGCAGCAGCGCGTCGGTGGCCGACATCAGCCGTTTCGTAAAAGCCAACGACGGCACGCTGGACAAGTTCATCAACAAGTATCTGACCGGCCTGGTGCAGAAAAAGGGCGACGAGCTGGTGCCGCGCGTATGGGGCAACCAGGGTGTGCGCTTCAATCCGCAGTTCCTCAGCGGCGTCAGCAGCCTGATGGCCCTGGCCAATACCCAGCTGCAGGACGGCGAGAACAGCCGCTTCGAGCTGCAGCCGCTGCCGACGCCGGGCCTATCCGAGATCGTGTTGAGCATAGACGGCCAGGAGCTGCGCTACCGGAACGGCCCCCAGCAGTGGCAGCCGTTCAACTGGCCGGGCAGCAACGGCGAAGGCGCGCGCATCCAGGTGGTCAACTACGCGGGCTCCAGCACCGTGGTGGGCAACCAGTCCGGCCGCATGGGCCTGATGCGCCTGCTGGCGGGCGCCAAGGTCAGCCAGGACGGCGATGGCGCGCAGCTGACGTGGGCGCTGCCCAAGGGCAGCGGCGCGGAAGGCCAGACCGTTCGCTTCAATTTCCGCATGCTGGGCGGGGTCAATCCGCTGCAGTTGAACCGCCTGTACAAACTGACGTTGCCCGAGCGCGTGACGTTGTAATGGAGAGATGAACGGCATGCCGCTCAATTTCAAGCGCACCCAGGAGGTGCCGCCGCAGTACTGCATTTTCGGCAAATTGCCGCGCCGCGCCGATTTCGTGCGCGTCAACGCCACCCATCCGGCGGCGATGCAATTGGACCAGCTGCTGGCGCAGAGCCTGCAGCGGCTTGAATTCACCGAGGAGGCGACGCGCCATTATCTGGGCATGCCGCCGACCTCCTTCGTGCTGCAGAGCCGGGATCACAACTGGCTGTCGCTGGGGGTGATCCAGCCCAGCCGCGACGAGGGCGGCCGCAACTACCCGCTGGTGGCGGCCTCGCTGGTGGCGATCGATCCGGCGCTGCCGTCCACCGCCATTCTGCTGCTGGCCAACGAACTGTTCTTCACCGGCCTCAGGGATCAGTTGGCCAGCGCCATCGAGAACTCGGTGGAAATGCTGGCCTGCAAGCAGTTTCTGGAGGAGCAGCTGCGCTTCGGCGCTTCGTCAGTGGCGGACATCGACCTGGCGCAGCAACTGCTGGAGAAGCATCTGTCGGTGACGACCGCCGATTCCCTGTCGCGCAGCCTGAGCGCGGCGGGCCGCGGCGACCTGGAATCGGTGCTGCTGGCTTTCGTGTTCCACCACCGGCTGCTGAAGAAGTTCCGCGACAGCCTGCCGGTGCAGGCCTATGTGCTGCCCTTGCCGGCGGTGGAGGGCGACAACGTGTTGGCCGCGGTCACCTGGCTGGCGCTGTACCACGCCGCCACCGACAACGGCGCGGCGCTGGAGCAATGCCTGATCGTGCGCCGCCCGGAAGGGCATTTCCTGGTGCTGCTGCCGGCGGGTTTGAACGAGCAGATCGCCAGCCAGTGCTGGGGCGCGCCGCTCGATTCGAAGCACGTGGTGGATATCGACGACGTGAAGGCGCCCTGGCGCAATCACCAGTCCTATGCCGAGGCGGCCTATGTGCTGGGGCGGCAATTGAACGATCCGGGCTTGTCTTTAGCACAGTTGCGAACCGTTCTATCCAGTCTCGCGCGCAATATTGCGTAGCTTTGTTTTGAACCTTTTTGAACATCTTGTAGAGAAGAGCCATGGGCAAGGAAAGCACTCAGAAAAAACTGTCGAGGGTCCGTCCGCCGCGCGTGCAGATCACCTATGACGTCGAGATCGGCGACGCGATCGAAACCAAGGAGCTGCCGTTCGTGCTGGGCGTGCTGGGCGATTATTCCGGCCACAGCAAGGAGCCGCTGCCGAAGATGAAGGAGCGCAAGTTCGTCCAGATCGACCGCGACAACTTCGACGAGGTGCTGAAGGGCATGGCGCCGCGCCTGGCGATGAAGGTGGACAACGCGCTGAAGGACGACGGCACCCAGCTGGGCGTGGAATTGAATTTCGAGAGCCTGTCGGATTTCGAGCCGCAGAACGTGGTTCGCCAGATCGACCCGTTGAACCAGCTGCTGGAGGCCCGCACCCGCCTGGCCGATCTGCGCAATAAGCTGGCCGGCAACGACAAGCTCGAAGAGCTGCTGGACGAAGTGGTGCGCGATACCGAGAAGCTGCGCCAGATCGGCGGCAAGAAAGAAGGAGGCGAGCAGTGAGCGCGGAATTGCAACAACAGGCGGCGCCGGCCGCGGCGGAAGGCGTCAGCCTGCTCGACAGCATCATCGAGCAGAGCCGCATCGCCACCAATGAAAGCGAGAAAAGCCACACCCGCGACCTGATCGGCGAACTGGTCGACCAGGTGCTGCAGGGCAGCGTCACCGTCTCGCGCGACCTGTCGGCCAGCATCGACGCCCGCATCGCCGAGATCGACAAGCTGATCTCCGACCAGTTGAACAACGTGATGCACCACGCCGAGTTCCAGAAACTGGAAGCTTCGTGGCGCGGCCTGAACTACCTGGTGATGCAGTCCGAAACCAGCACCCAGCTGAAGATCAAGGTGCTGAACGCGTCCAAGAAGGACTTGGTCAAGGACTTCAAGGCTGCCGCCGAGTTTGACCAGAGCGCGCTGTTCAAGAAAATCTACGAGGAAGAGTACGGCACCTTCGGCGGCGCGCCTTACGCCGCGCTGGTGGGCGACTACGAATTCACCCGCCACCCGGAAGACTTCTACCTGCTGGACGAGCTGTCCCACGTGGCCGCCTCCGCCCACGCGCCGCTGATCTCGTCGGCCGATCCGGGCTTGTTCGGCCTGGAAAGCTTCGCCGACATCGGCAAGCCGCGCGATCTGGCGAAGATCTTCGACACCGTCGAGTACGCGAAGTGGAAGTCGTTCCGCGAATCGGAAGACTCCCGCTACGTCGGCCTGGTGCTGCCGCATGTGCTGGGCCGCCTGCCGTACGGCCGCGACAATGTGCCGGTCGAGGAATTCGATTTCGAGGAAAATGTCGACGGCAGCAACCACGACAAATACTTGTGGACCAACGCGGCTTACGCCTACGCCGCGCGCCTGACCGACGCCTTCGCCCAGTTCGGCTGGCTGGCGGCCATCCGCGGCGTGGAAGGCGGCGGCCTGGTGGAAGGCCTGCCGGCCCACACCTTCAAGACCGACGACGGCGAAGTGGCGCTGAAGTGCCCGACCGAGGTGGCGATCACCGACCGCACCGAGAAGCTGCTGTCCGACCTGGGCTTCATCTCGCTGGTGCACTGCAAGAACACCGACTACGCGGCCTTCTTCGGCGGCCAGTCGGCGCAAAAGGCCAAGACCTACAACACCGACTCGGCCAACGCCAACGCGCGCCTGTCCACGCAGCTGCCGTACATCTTCGCGGTATCCCGCATCGCGCATTACATGAAGTCCATCATGCGCGACAAGATCGGCAGCTTCGCTTCGCGCCAGAACGTCCAGGACTACCTGAACACCTGGCTGGCCCAGTACGTGCTGCTGGACGATTCCGCCAGCCAGGAAGCCAAGGCCAAGTACCCGCTGCGCGAAGCGCGCGTCGACGTGGTGGAAGTGCCCGGCAAGCCGGGCGTCTACCGCGCCGCCGCTTTCCTGCGCCCTCATTTCCAGCTCGACGAGCTGACGATTTCTTTGCGTCTGGTGGCCGAGCTGCCGCAACCGGCGGGCTAACGCGACGCATTGATCAGCTTGGGGGAGTCCCGCCCCCATTTTTTGAACCTTGTTTAAGGAGAAGTACTGATGGCTTTTGATGCATTTCTGAAAATCGATGGCATTCCTGGCGAAAGCGGCGACGACAAGCACAAAGACTGGATCGAAATCCAATCGTTCAGCCACAAGCTGGAACAACCGGCCCAGGCTTCCGCCAGCACCGCCGGCGGCGCTACCGCCGAACGCGTGAACCACGGCGTGTACGAAATCACCCACTTCCTGGACAAAGCCAGCCCGAAGATCTACGAAGCTTGCTGCACCGGCAAGCACATCAAGGAGATCACCATCGAGCTGTGCCGCGCGGGTGGCGACAAGGTGAAGTACATGGAAATCAAGATGGAACAAGTCCTGATCTCCAAGGTTGAGCCGCACGGCTCCGCCACCGACAGCGGCTTCCCGGCCGAAAAGGTGAGCTTCAGCTACGGCAAGATCAAGTGGACCTACACCCAGCAGAAGCGCGCCGACGGCGCCGGCGGCGGCAATGTCAGCGCCGGTTGGGACCTGACCGCGAACAAAGTAATCGCCTAATTCCAGCGATGGAATTCTGACCCGCCCGGCCCCGGGCGGGTTTTTAAGTTTTTTTTAACTTGGGGAAAGTCGCTATGAAACGTTTGTTGATCGCCGTGGTTGTCGCCTTGTCTTGCGCCGCCTGCAAAACGGTGCCGACCAAGGAGCAAGTGGAGGCCAGCAAGGCCGCCGCCGCAGCCAATGATGCTAAGGCGCAGATTGCCAAGCAGGCTGCCGCCAACTACGCGGCCGACGCTACCCTGGTTCCGTTTGAAAAGATGAACGCCAAGCTCACTCCGGTAGGCGAGGCCCAGCTGGACCTGCTGCTGCCCAAGCTGAAGACCGCCAAATCCATCCTGATCCGCGGTCATTGCTATCGCCGCGACATCGGCAACGCCAAGGCCGCGTCCCAGACTCGCGCCGCCAATGTGCGCGATTACCTGATGAACGCCGGCGTGCCGTCCAGCAAGATCACCCTGCGCTACGACACCGAGCGTCCAGTGCATGGCGTGCGCCTGGTCGTCAACGACTGATAGACGCAGGAAACAGCCGCCCCGTCGCCGCATCTCCGCCGATATCGGCGTGAGCCCCACGGAGCGGCATCAAAGCCTTCAGATACACGATAACGGATAGATTGCGCCATGGACCTTAGCTCTCTCCTAGCCAGCTTCGCCTCCGCCTTCAATCAAGACCAGCGCCTGCTCACCCTGGAGCTGGGCAGCGGACAGGTCGCCGCCGAGCAGCTGCTGCCGCAAAGCCTCAATGGCGAAGAAGGCGTGTCCCAGGCCTACCGCTATCAACTCACCTGCCTTTCCCCCGACGGCGCCATCGAACTCAAGACCCTGCTCGGCCAGGCCGCCCGCATCGGCATCGCCGACGCCCAGGGCCAGGAGACCATCCGCTGCGGCGTGGTCAGCCAGGCCCGGCTGATGGGTTCCGACGGCGGCTTCGCCCAGTACGGCCTCACCATCGAGCCGCCGATCGCGCTACTGCGCCACCGCCGCACCTCGCGCGTGTTCCAGGACTTGAGCGTGCCGGACATCGTCCAGCAGATCGTCCATGAGCATCAGGCGGCCAACCCGGTGTTCGCGCGCGCGCAAACGGTGGAGTTCAAGGTCGGCCCGGCGCAGCCGCGCAGCTATTGCCTGCAATACCGCGAGGACGACTTCAGCTTCATCGTCCGCCTGCTGCACGAGGAGGGTTACGCCTGGCGCTTCGAGCACGTCGACGGCGACGCGCCCCAGGTCAAGCTGGCGGTGTTCGACGACGCCTACAGCCTGCCGCCGGCCGAGGTGGAGCGGGTGCGCTTCCACCGCAGCGACGCGACGGAAGAGGAAGACGGCCTCACCGACTGGAGCGCCGCCCGCCAGATCGTGCCCGGCAACGTGGCGCTGGCCACCTTCGACTACCAGCCGGTGTCCACCCAGCACACCGGCGACAGCAGCCAGATCGACCAGGGCCCGGGCGGCCAGGCGCTGCAGTCCAGCCTGCAGGACTACGATCCGCAGGGCCTGTACTACGCCGGCGACGCCGAGCAGTTGAGCCACTACGCCCGGCTGCGCCAGCAGGCGCACGACCTGCAGGCCAAGAGCTTCGAAGGCGCCGGCTCCATCCGCGGCCTGACCGCCGGCCAGTGGTTCCGCCTGGACGACCACCCGGCGCACGAGGCCGACAGCCACGAGCAGCGCGAATTCGTCGTCACCGGCCAGACGCTGCAGGTGCGCAACAACCTGCCGACCGATCTGCAGTCCATCCTGCCGACGGACGACCAAACCGACGCCCCGTTTACCACCCGCATTCAGGCCCAGCGCCACGGCATCCCGCTGACCCCGGCCTATGCCGGTACAGAACACGCCAAACCGAAATCGCGCGGCGTGCAGACCGCCACTGTGGTGGGACCGGCCGGCGAGGAAGTCCACACCGACCAACACGGCCGCATCAAGGTGCAGTTCCACTGGCAGCGGCCGGACGAGCACCCCACCATCGGCGCCGCGCTGGACGACAAATCCTCCTGCTGGCTGCGCGTCGCCATGCCGTCGGCCGGCGCCGGCTGGGGCCACCAGTTCATCCCGCGCATCGGCCAGGAAGTGCTGGTCGACTTCATCGAAGGCGACATCGACCGCCCGGTGATCACCGGCGTCTTGTACAACGGCAGCCACCCCACGCCCGACTTCAGCGGCGCCGGCAGCCTGCCGGCCAACAAGACGCTGTCCGGCATCAAATCCAAAGAACACCAGGGCGGCGGCTACAACGAGCTGCTGTTCGACGACACCCCGGGCGAAGTGCGCGCCAAGCTCAGCAGCGAGCCGGGCAAGACCCAGCTCAACCAGGGCTACCTCGCCCACCCGCGCAGCAACGGCAAGGCCCTGCCACGCGGCGACGGCTTCGAGCTCAGAACCGACCACCACGGCGCCATCCGCGCCGCCCACGGCCTGCTGCTCACCACCGAAGCGCAGAACGGCGCATCCGGCAAACAGCTGGCGCGCGAGCATGCGCAGAGCCAGCTCGACGCCGCCTTGAGCCTCTCGCAAGCCTTGGCCGAAACCGCCAGCGGCCAGCTGGCCGACGCCATGGAAACCGGCCCCGACGAAATCGGCCCGGACAACGCCAAGGCCGGCAAGAAAACCGACGGCCACCTGCAGCACCACGTCGACGCGCTGAAGGCCTGGGAAGCGGGATCGAACACCGACAAGGATGGCAAGACCGCCAAGGATCAAGCGGGACAGCAGCCGCTGCTGGTGCTGTCCGCGCCCGCAGGCATCGCCGCCCTCACCGAACAAAGCCAGACCGTCTCCGCCGGCCAGAACCTGAACCTGGTCGCCCAGCGCGACGCCAACCACACCACGGGACGGCGCTGGATTCACAACGTGGGCCAGCACATCAGCCTGTTCGTGGCGGGGGTGAAGGACAAGGTGGCGCTGAAGCTGATCGCGGCGAAGGGCAAGGTGCAGGTGCAGGCGCAGAGCGACGCGATGGAGCTGACGGCGGATAAGGATGTGACCATCACCTCGGCCAAGCAGACGATACACGTCAATGCTAAGCAGGAAATCCTGTTGACCTCCGGTGGGGCCTATATCCGCCTGAAGGACGGCAAGATCGAGCTACACGCGCCGGGCACCATCAGCATCAAGGGTGCCAGCCACAATTTCAGCGGACCGGATCAAATGAATCCGCCGCTGCCGCGCTTCCCCAATACCGTATGCAAGCAATGCATGGCACAGGCGTTCAGCCAGGCCAACCCGCTGGTGGCCGCCAAATGAAGCCGCAAATCGTGATGACCGCCCCCAGCCCGGAAGCCTGGCTGTACATGTTATTGCAGACGGCGCGAGAGCTGGAGCTGCCGTGGCTGGACTTGATCGTCGATCAAGCCGAGATGGGCGCGCGCTGGCAAAGCCGGGTGGGCGCGCTGTATCCGCCGCGCATGCTGTTGCAAGACACCCCGCATGCCGAGGCCGCCGACGAAGGCCCGGTCTTGGTGCGCCTGGATGCCAATCAGCCGCAAACGCGCTTGCTGAAACTGCTGCGGCAATGGCAGGGCCAGCCGCGGGTGCTGGCGCTGTTCAGCGGTTGGGACTACGACCAACTGGCCGAGCGGCTGACGCTGTGCATGCAGGCCTCCTGGGACAAAGGCTTGCAGCAGGGCGTGCTGCGTTTCCACGATCCGCGGCTGTTCGCCGCCGTGGTGGACGCATTGGACGAGCCGCGCCGCCAGTTGCTGTTGGAGCCGGCGGTGCAATGGCACTGGCTGGACCGCGACGGCCACGCCCGCATGCTGGACGCCACCGCGCTGCAGTCGTTGCCGCCACTGGAGTGGGTGCATGACACGCTGACGCTGGAGCAGCCGCATATCGACGCGCTGGCCTGCTGGCATTTGGCGGAAACCTGGCGGCAAAACCACCTGTTGGTGCCGCAGCTGTATGGCCTGGATTCCGAAGAGGAGCTGGTGCGCCGCTTGGCGCAGGCCCATCAGGCGGCGGACAAGGCCAAGTTGTGGTCCGAGGCGGAGCGGATCCCGGTAGTGGAGCGCATGCTCAGGGAAAACGCATGAGCTGGCGGCGCTTGCTCTGGGGAGGCGCGTTGATCGGTCTGGCGGGCTGTCAGGGCATGGGCGAGCCCAAGATGATGGGTGGCTCGGGACGGGTGATCAATACCGATAATCGAACCAGCATTGTTTGGGCGAAATTCAATGGTCAGGGTATCGCCGGCAGCGGCGGCGATGATTGCTGTATCGAGTATCCCGCCAAATGGCAGCCGGGAATGACGGCGACAGTCGAGTGGATGAAAGATCCGCAGCGCTGGGGCAATCCGGATGGCTCTAAACGGCCAGCCAGTAATCAGGAAGCGATCAATCGCTGGGACAAGATTCATGAGTCCCGCTACACCCGGCATACTGCCATCGTATCGGTGCCGAAATATGATGGGACTTGCGGCGTGACGTTGATCATCCTGCCCTGTGACGAGGCAAGGGTGATTATTGATTGCCAGCAACATTTCGATGTAGTTCAGACCTTGCCAAGTGGCCCAGGACGCTATCCGGAATTGATCCGCCGTTTAGGCGGCAAGACGCAATGCGTTGCCGGCGTTTGAGACGCAAGCCAATGATTGAATGAAATATGAATAAGGGGAATAGGTATGTGGCGTAAATGGTGGATGTTGCCGCTGCTGGCGGTGTTGGCGGCTTGCCAAAGCATGGGCGAGCCCAAAATGATGGGGGGGGCGGGGCGAGTGATCAATACCGATAATCAAACTAGTATTGTCTGGGCGAAATTCAATGGCCAAGGCATCGCCGGCAGCGGCGGCGATGATTGCTGCATTGAATATCCCGCGAAATGGCAGCCGGGGATGACGGCGACAGTTGAGTGGATGAAGGATCCTCGGGTCGGCCTGAATGCTGACGGTTCAAAGCGTCCTCGAGGTAACCTAAATGGCTCGTTGTCGGAGGCCGAGAAAGTATGGGTAAAGGCGCATGAGGCCCAATACACCCGTCACGCCGCGATTGTATCGGTGCCCCAATATAACAAGACCTGCGGTGTGACGTTGATCTTCCTGCCTTGCGATGAGGCCAGGGTGATTATCGATTGCAAACAGTACTTCGATGTGATCCAGACCTTGCCGGGGGGAGCGCGCCGCTATCCGGAGCTGATTCGCCGTTTGGGAGGTCAGCAGACATGTCGAAAGTAAGCCTGGCTCCCGCCTTTCCGGAGCGTGGCCACTGGCCGAGCGACTTGAATGAGGTGATCAAGCAGCGTTATGCGCAGCAGCGGGAAATCGCCGCGCACTGCGTGGATGCCCGCGGAGAGGGCAAGCCGGCGGATTGCGCGCTGGTGATGAATGTCAGCCTGTTTTTTGACGGCACCAATAATCACGGCGATAGCGATGATGCCGCCGATCCGGTGTGTAGCACCAATATCCGTCGCCTGTATCATGCGACAGTCGGTAAGGATGATGCTCAGTCTAGTGGCTATTTCAGCTACTACATCCAGGGTGTGGGCACTTGTTTCCCTGAAATTGGTGAGAAAAAGCCTTTGGATAGCGGTCTGCGTTACGCGTCTGGCGGCGATGCCAGAATCCAGTGGGGAATTACTAGGTTAATTCGCGCTTTGCATTTGGCGACGCCGTTGGAGCCGCCATCTGAGGAAGATATGGCCAAGCTGGTCGAGGGCCTGCAATACCAGTACGAAAAGCGTGAGAAGGGGCCCACGGTCAAGTATGAGACCACGCCGGATGAGCGGCGGGCCCTGGTGAAAAAG
Organism: Chromobacterium violaceum ATCC 12472; assembly: GCF_000007705.1. Lineage (NCBI taxonomy): Bacteria > Pseudomonadati > Pseudomonadota > Betaproteobacteria > Neisseriales > Chromobacteriaceae > Chromobacterium > Chromobacterium violaceum. The sequence continues at coordinate 4,295,381 of NC_005085.1, read as the reverse complement.
GCGCTTAAGGACGTACTGGCTGAGCAGGAGAAGCCGGATCACAAGCCAAAGATCTTGAAGATCAAGTTGTTCGTTTATGGCTTTTCCCGCGGCGCGGCCGAGGCGCGCGCCTTCTTGTGGCGGCTGGGAGAGTTGATCGAGGATGGCGCGCTGGCCAGCTTCCCGATAGAGGTGAAGTTTGTCGGTCTGCTCGATACCGTGGCCTCGGTGGGGTTGACCGAGCTGGCGCCAGGCGCGCAGGGTCACCAGGGCTGGGCGGATGGCACAATGAAATTGCCGCCGTGGTTGCCAGCCGACTGCTGCGTGCACTTGGTCAGCGCGCATGAGCAGCGGCTGTGTTTCCCATTGGATTCGGTGGGTACCGATGCGGTGGGGGCCTATCCGGCCAGCGTCAAGGGCGAGTGGGTTTATCCCGGCATGCATAGTGATGTTGGTGGAGGCTATCCGCCACAAGATCAGGGTAAGGCATTGGATGGACAGCCGCTGCTTTTGTCTCAAGTAGCGTTGTTGCATCTGTATTCGCTTGCTTTTGCAGCGGGAGCACCTTTGAAAATCAATGCAGATAGGTTGATGAATGCCAATCCTCAGCAGTTGGCGATGCTGAAGGCTAAGGAACCATGGCGCTTCATGCTTGACGATGTGCAAAAGCTGTTTGCTATTGATGATGTTCTGATTCGTAGATTCAATGCGTGGCAAAATTTTTCTACCAAACATCTGCCTGCCTCACGAAAAGAGGAGGGGCCGATGGAGGCGATAATGCGGGCTCAAGCTGCCCAGATTAATGCTTGGCGGATAGAGCGTTTCTCTGGCGGCTTGCAGGGCAAGGGGGGGCAGGACCAGAGTCATTCCAATTTCTACCAATACGCGTCCAAAGAGCGGCAAACGCCTGAATGGCGGGTGAAGGAAGAAAAGCGGATCTGGGACAAGCAAAGCGGCAAGGGAAAACCGGCAGCCCCGGAACCACTGTTGGACGAGGATAAAAAGCCGAGACTGGACGAGAATGGCAATCCTATTGAGTGGAAGCCTAATCTGAACAAGGCGTATGAGCCGACGCTGGACAAAGTGCAACTGGATTTGGGCGCGACCGACTTCACGAATGACTATCTCGATCGTGCTAGCTTGGCCAATAAAGGCAATTTGGTAGGCATTCTGACGTCCATTTTGACCAGCCCTTCGCGTTTGTTCAGCGCGGACAAGATCATGGACGAGTTCCCCTTGCTCAAGCGTGACAGCGAAGCTTTGCACGCTGATGTGGTGGCGGACAAGGAGTTGATGGCCTTGTATGACGACCACGTGCACGATTCCCGAGCCTGGTTCATGCAATCATCGCTGGACAAGCTGGAACCGGGGGGCACTTATTGGCGTTACCGCACTATTTTCTTCACCGACGACATCAATAACAAGCAGCAGTTGGACAAGTTGCCGGAAGTGAAGGCGGAGCGTGAGCGGCGAGAGCGCGAGAAGGAAATGAAGAGGATGTACAGCGGCGGCTAAGCTGCGGGTAATCCGGATATTGGACCCGAACAGGCTTGACGGGAATAGTGAGTGAATGGACCGGGCATGGAGTTGCGTGTGCGGGCTGTAATTTTTGCAAGAATGAATATGAATCGTCGCAATTTTCTATTATCGACTGCCGCCTTGGCCTTGAGTGGTTGCACTACTGCCTCTTTGCTCAAAAAAAGCACGGAAGACACTGTTGACTATCAGCGTGAAAGAGTAAGCGGTTTTTTCGCTTCTGTGGATGGCAAGAAGTTGGTGGTGCTGGGAACGGATTATCACTATGTGATGGACCAGATTGGTGATCTGCCCCAAGTGTTGCGGTCGCCGCTGAAGCCGCGGCTGAACGCTGAGTTTTCCTATTTCGACCTGGATCACGACAATCATGTGTCTGGCCAGGTGACGCTCCAACTCAAAGGCAAAGTCTCCGACGCGGAGCGCCAGCAGCTGCAAATGGAAGGCTTCGAATGCAAGGGGTTCCAAGAAGAAGTCTGGACCAAGGTTTACAAGGTTAGGGGCACGCGTTATTTGGCCAAAGGCTTCGAACTGCCAGCGTCGGTCAGCAAATTCAACCACGATTATGAAATCATCGTGCGGGAGAGCCACTCTCCGGGAGTGAAGCGCGCCATGGTGCTATTGACGCCGGTGACGTTGGCGATGGATGGGGTGCTGGTACTCGGCGGGATTGTGCTGGCGCCGGTAGCCCTTGTCGTGCTGAGCAACACCCATTGGCGTTGAGTGCATGCATAGCTATTGATTTGGAATTGGCAGGCGATTGATATAACTATTTTACTTGAGCCTTCATGCTTGAATCCTTACTACCGTATTACGAACGCGAACTCGGCCACCTGCGGGAGCTGTCGGGCGAGTTCGCGCGCCGCTATCCGAAGATCGCCGGCCGGCTGCAGATGGAAGGCGACCAGTGCGCCGACCCGCACACCGAACGGCTGATCGAAGCGTTCGCGCTGCTGGCTTCGCGCATCCACAAAAAGCTGGACGACGATTATCCCGAGGTGGCGGAAAGCTTCCTGGATGTGCTGTATCCGCATTATCTGCAGCCGATTCCGTCGGCCACCATCGTCCAGTTCGAGTGCGATCCGGCGCGGCCGGAGATCGCCAAGCGCTACCGCGTGGAGCGCGGCCAGCCGGTGCATGCGCCGGCGATCAACGGCGTGGTGTGCAAATTCCGCAGCGCCTACCCGGTGGACCTGTATCCGCTGTCGCTGAATAGCGCCAAGCTGGAGCTGACCAGCGGCTCGCCCTATCTGCGCCAGTTGGCGCCGGACGCGGCGGCGCTGCTGACGATGGAGTTCCAGACCCACGGCGGCCTGGCCTTGAACAGCATAGGGCTGACTTCGCTGCGCTTCTTCCTGGACGGCGAGCCGGCGCTGATGCACCTGCTGTACGAGCTCCTGCTGTCCCAGGTGCTGCGCATCCGCGTCGGCGATGGCAGCGAGGACCCGTCGCGCAGCGCGGTGCTGCCGGCCTCGGCCATCCGCCCGGTGGGCTTCGGCCGCGACGAGGGCATGCTGGAGTACGACGAGCGCTCGTTCATGGGCTACCGGCTGCTGACCGAATATTTCTGCTATCCGGACAAGTTCCTGTTCGTCGACATCGCCGAGCTGGACAAGGCCGCGGTGCGCCTGGATGGCGGCAAGCTGGTGCTGCAGCTGGTGCTGGGCGACTACCCGGACAGCGAGCGCCATCACCGGCTGTTGACCCAATTGCAAGCCCATCATCTGAAGCTGGGCTGCGCCCCCATCGTCAACCTGTTCAACCAGCCCGGCGAGCCCATCCGCGTCAGCCACCAGAAGGCCGGCTACGCGGTGCTGGCCGACGGCCGCAAGCAGCAGGCTTACGAAGTGATCCAGATCCGCCGCGTGGTGCGGGTGGAGAAGTCCGGCGAGGGCGAAAGCAGCGAGGAGGTGCCGCCGTTCTATGCCACGCGCCACGGCAGCGAGCGCCAGACGCCGCGCTTCTACTGGCACGCCAGCCGCGAAGGCTCGCCGCGAGCCGGTGACAAGGGAACGGACCTGGAACTGCATCTGGTGGATCTGCAGTTCAACGCGGTGCGGCCGGCGGCCGAGGTGCTGAGCCTGGACTTGCTGTGCAGCAACCGCGACCTGCCGGAGCAGATTCCCTTCGGCGGCAGCCAGGCGGCGCAGCGCACCGATTTCAGCCTGCCCGGCCATTCGGTGGTGAAGCGGGTGAGGCTGCTGCGCAAGCCGTCGGCCACCCAGCGCAGCCCTTTGGGCCGCGCGGTGCAGTGGCGGCTGATCTCGCATCTGTCGCTGAACTACATGTCCATCGTCGATTCCGGCGTGGCGGCGCTGCAGGAGATGCTGGCGCTGTACAACCTCACTGGTTCGCCGGTCAACGTGCGCCAGATCCAGGGCGTGGTGGGCATAGACAGCAAGCCGGCGGTGACGCGCGTCAGCGGCCGCGATTTCGCCGGCTTCGTCCGCGGCAGCGAAATCAGGCTGAAACTGGACGCCGATTACTATGTCGGCGGCAGCGTCTACTTGTTCGCCTCGGTGCTGGAACGCTTCTTCGCTTTGTACTGCGCGCCCAACAGCTTCACCCGGTTGCGGGTGGAGACGACGCAGCAGGACCAGGAGGTGGCGGTATGGCCGGCGCGGGCGGGCGAGGCTTTGGTGATATGAGGGCACGATGGAATGGATGGTGATCGCCGTGCTGGTGCCTAGTATCGTCCAGCTATGCCATTTCTCCTTTTTTCATGACAACGTGGCGGAAGAAAGAAAAGGCAAATGGAATTTGATGGTTTGTGCATGTTTGCCTTTGGCATTTATCATGTGCGGCGTTCTGTATTTTTTCAGCGGAGCCATGGCGGAGACGCTGTTGGTTTCGCTGGCTCTTGTGCCGGGAGGAGCGCTGGGTTTGATGACCGGGCTGTTCTTCGGCGCGTGGGCACGCAGGAAAAGGGTAAAGGATGCAGATGAGCGATGCTGAGTTGGCTGTTACGGCATCGTCGCGGCAGCCCCGCGACCTGCGGCACGAGCTCGCGGCCGATGCCAGCCAGTTCGGTTTCTTCCAGGCCGCGCGCATACTCGGCTTGTCCGGCGCGCGCCGGCCGGGCGCGCGGCGCGGGCGTTTGCCGGAGCGGCTGCGTTTTCGCACGCTGGCGTCCCTTTCCTTCCCGGCCAGCGAGCTGACCGGCTACAAGCCGGGAACGGAAGAGGGCGACGCGGCGGACGAGATGACGATCAGCTTCCTCGGCCTGACCGGGCCGAGCGGCGCGCTGCCCACCGCCTATACCGAGCTGCTGCTGGAGCGCCGCCTGCGCCACCGCGACGACACCATGCACGCCTTCTTCGACCTGTTCAGCCACCGCGCCGCGTCGCTGTTCTTCGAGGCCTGGTGCAAGTACCGCAGCTGGATCCATGTCGAGGCGGGCGAGCGGAATGGCTTCACCCGCAACCTGCTGGATCTGGGCGGCGTCGGCCTATCCCAGCTGCGCCAGCAGATGGGGCCGGGCGCGGAGCTGGACGAGCGGATGTTCGTCTACTACGCCGGCCTGCTCAGCCAGAAGCCGCTGTCGGCGCAGTCGCTGCTGACGCTGGTGGAAGGGTTCTTCGGCGTCGACGCCACTTTGGAGCAGTTTGTCGGCCAATGGCTGCAGGTGCCCGAGGGCGAGCAGAGCCAGTTGGGCATGGATGGCTGCGAGTTGGGATTGTCGGCCTTCGCCGGCGAGCGCATCTGGGACCGCCAGACCAAGCTCAAGCTGCGGCTGGGGCCTTTGCGCCGAGAGCAGTTCAACGCGCTGCAGCCGCACGCCGCCGGCGCCCAGGCGCTGCGCGCGCTGATGAAGTTCGCGCTGGGCCACGGCCTGGCCGCCGAAGTATGCCTGGTGCTGGACCAGCGCGACGTGCAGCCGGCGGTGCTGGGGTCGGCCACGCTGAGCCTGGGGGGAGACAGCTGGATGGGCCGGCCGGCGGGACACCCCGACGATATGCGTTACACCTTGCTGGACTGAAACGGGAAACAGAAGCCATGGGCATACTCAAGCGATTGATGGGGCGTGGGAAGGCGGCGCAACTGAGCGTCAGTCACGGAGAGACGCCGCCAGAGCTGGCCGCCGCGGTAGATGCCCTGCAACGAGAGGATTGGCCGCAGGCGCTGCGGCTGGCGCAGCCTCATCTGGAAGCGAAGTCCGCCGGCCTGCGCGCCGACGCTTACCGGCTGTGCGCGCTGGCCACCAGCCGGCAGGGGCAGTGGCGCACGTCCTTCTCCTGCTGGCACAAGCTGTTCGAGCTGGAGCCGTCGGCCCACAACGCGCTGCAGCTGGCCAGCGCGTCGGTGATGGCGGGAGACGTGGAGCGGGGCAAGGCCTGGCTGATGAAGTTCGACGAGATCAACCGCGTCCGCCGGGAGTATTCCTGCGCGGCGGCCTATGTCAATTTCATTTCCGCGCTGGCCCAGGCCGGCCACGCGCGCGAGACGCTGCCCTATCTGACCTGGCTGCGCGAGCTCTACCGCCAGCTGAAGGTCACCGACGACATGTTTCTGCACCAGCGCGGGGTGCCGTTCCTTCATGTTTTCCTGGAGAACAGCTGGCCGCTGCTGCTGCAATGCCTGAACGAAAAACAAGTCCGGGAGTGGTACGGCGCGATGCTGGCCGACCTGGACGAAGACGGTTGCGCGGCGCTGCGCCGCTGGCTGGACGAGATGATGCCGGTCGCCGCCGCCAACGATGAATGATTTGAATCCATACCTTTAGAAAACGAGTACAAGCATATGTCCGTATCGCTGAAATCCCTGATAGACCGGTTGACGCCCACCGCGCGCCAGGCCATCGAGCAGGCCGCCAGCCGCGCGCTGGCCCGCACCCACTTCGAGATCGAGATCGAGCATGTGCTGCTGGCGATGTTCGATCAGGACGACAATGCCGCGCTGGCGGCGCTGCGCGCGCTGGGCGCGGACCTGGGCCGCGTCGAGCGCGAGCTGGACGCCGCGCTGGACAACTTCCGCAGCGGCAATACCCGCAATCCGGTGCTGTCGTCGTGGCTGCCCAAGTGGCTGGAAAAGGCCTGGCTGCTGGCCAGCGCCGAGCACGGCCAGGACAGTGTCTCCACGTTGGACTTGCTGCTGGCGCTGTGGCAGGACGACGCCCTGCGCGGCGCGCTGCAGTCCGGCGCGCCGGCATTGGCGCGCCAGGATGCCGGCAGGCTGTCCGGCGCCTACGCCGCGCTGCGCCAGCACGGCGGCGAGGCGGCGGGCGGCGAGCAGCCGTCGGCCGCGGCAGACGAGGGCGAAGGCGAGGCGCCGGCCGCGCCGCAGGGCAAGCGCGGCGGCGCCGCGCTGGACAAGTACACGATAGACCTGACCGCGCAGGCCAAGGCCGGCAAGATCGACCCCATCCTGGGCCGCGATGTCGAAATCCGCCAGATGATAGACATCCTGATGCGCCGCCGGCAGAACAATCCCATCCTCACCGGCGAGCCGGGCGTGGGCAAGACCGCGGTGGTGGAAGGCTTGGCGCGCAAGATCGTGCTGGGCGAGGTGCCGCCGGTGCTGTCCGGCGTCACGCTGCGCACGCTGGACCTGGGCCTGCTGCAGGCCGGCGCCAGCGTCAAGGGCGAGTTCGAGAACCGCCTGCGCCAGGTGATAGACGAGGTCAAGGCCAGCCCGGTGCCCATCATCCTGTTCATCGACGAGGCGCACACCCTGATCGGCGCCGGCGGCGCGGCCGGCCAGAACGACGCGGCCAACCTGCTGAAACCGGCGCTGGCGCGCGGCGAGCTGCGCACCATCGCGGCGACGACCTGGGCCGAGTACAAGAAGTATTTCGAGAAGGACGCCGCGCTGGCGCGCCGCTTCCAGGTGGTGAAGGTCGAAGAGCCGGCGCCGGAAATCGCCGTGCAGATGGTGCGCGGCCTGACCGACGCGATGGCCAAGCACCACAAGGTGGAAATCCTCAACGAGGCGGTGGCCGCCGCAGTGCAGCTGTCCAGCCGCTACATCGCCGGCCGCCAGCTGCCGGACAAGGCGATCAGCGTGCTCGACACCGCTTGCGCCCGCGTCGCGCTGTCGCGCGCCGGCAAGCCGGGGCCGATCGAGGACGTGACGGTGCTGATAGACAACATCGACCGCGAAACCGCCGCGCTGGAGCGCGAGGAAGGCCACGCCGAGCGCATCGCCGAGCTGCAGGCGCAGCGCGCCAAGCTGGAGCAGGATCTGGCCGCGCTGCATCAGGCCTGGGAGGCGCAGCAGAAGCTGATCGAAGAGATAGACGAGCTGAAGGCGGCCAAGGACGAGGCCAAGCCGGCCAAGGGCAGGAAGCTCAGCCCGCTGCAGGCCAAGCGCAAGGAATTGCGCGAGTTGCAGAAGCATCAGCCGCTGGCGTTCGAATGCGTGGACGAGAGCGTGATCGCCGACGTGATCGCCGGCTGGACCGGCATCCCGCTGGGCCGCATGGTCAGCAACGAGCTGGAGCAGGTGCAGAAGCTGGCCAAGCTGCTGGCCGAGCGCGTGATCGGCCAGGACCACGCGTTGGAGCAGATCGCCGAGCGGGTGCAGATCGCCAAGGCCAATCTGGAAGATCCCGGCAAGCCCAAGGGCGTATTCCTGCTGGTGGGCCCGTCCGGCGTCGGCAAGACCGAGACCGCGCTGGCGCTGGCCGAGGCGCTGTACGGCGGCGAGCGCAATCTGATCACCATCAACATGTCCGAATACCAGGAAGCGCACAGCGTGTCCGGCCTGAAGGGCTCGCCCCCGGGTTATGTCGGCTACGGCGAGGGCGGCGTGCTGACCGAGGCGGTGCGCCGCAAGCCGTACTCCGTCGTGCTGCTGGATGAAGTGGAGAAGGCGCACCCGGACGTGCTGGAGCTGTTCTTTCAGGTATTCGACAAGGGCGTGCTGGAGGATAGCGAAGGCCGCGAGGTGGACTTCAAGAACACCATCATCCTGCTGACGTCCAACGCCGGCACCGATCTGGTGATGCGCGCCTGCGAGCACGGCGTGACGGTGGAGGACGAGACCCGCGACCCGACCGCGGAAGACCTGGTGGAAATCCTGCGCCCGACGCTGCAGAAGACCTTCAAGCCGGCTTTCCTCGGCCGCCTGACCATCGTGCCTTACTTCCCGATCAGCGACGACGTGCTGCGCGCCATCGTCGGCCTGAAGCTGGACAAGATCCGCCGCCGCATCGCCGACAACCACGGCGCCCAGGTCGAGTTCCCGGAAGAACTGGCCGATCAGATGGCCGCGCGCTGCCTGGACGTGGACAGCGGCGCGCGCAACGCCGACGCCATCCTCACCCGCACGCTGCTGGCGCAGATCTCCAACGACCTGCTGTCGCGTATGGCCAGCGGCAAACCGGTGAAGAAGATCGCCGTCGCGCTGAAGGGCGAGCAGGTCAAGGTGAAGGTGAGTTAAGGAGCATTCGCGATGTGGAGAACCTTGGGCCTGTTCGGCGGCGTCACCATAGGCTGGTGGGCGCTGCTGTGGCTGGTGTTGCCGCAGAGCTGGCAGCGCATCAGCCCGTCGGCCATCCTGATGCTGCACCTGGGGCCGCCGATGCTGCTGAGCGCCGGCGTCAGGCTGTGGAGCTATCTGAAGGAAAAACGCGCGGCGGACGAGGCGCAGCAGCAGGAGGAACAGGCGGAGGCCGAGCGCAACGACAAGCGCGAGGCGGCGCGCGCGCAGCACGCCGCGGAATTGCGCGAGCGCCAGCGCGCGGTCGGCTGCCGTTGGCTGTGGACCGCGGCGGCCCCGGCCAAGGACGAGCCGGCCTGGCTGGCCGAGATGGCCGACGGCGCCCATTGGCTGGCGCTGGACAAGGACGAGGTGGAGGCCGGCGAGGCGATGGACGCGCTGTCCCCGCACCTGTCGGAGATGTTGTCCGGCCTGTACGCCGAGGCGCCGGGCGCGGCCTGGCTGCCGCTGTACCTGGAGCCGATGCGCCAGGTGCCGGGCGTCGAGCAACTGACCCGGGTCAAGGAACTGAAGCAGCTGGCGGTCGCCGAGACCCTGGGCGGCGACGTCCATGTCGGCGGCGACTGCCGCTTCCTGCCCGGCAGCGGACAGCTTGCCGACCGCGTGCTGCAGGTGCTGCAGCAGGATCCGGAGCTGCCGGGCCTGGTGGTGCTGGCGGCCGACGCGCCGCTGGCGGAGCGCGACGACGATGAAGACTGGGGCGAGGTCGATCCCGAGCTGAGCAAGCGCCGCAGCTGGATGGGCGAGCCGGGGATCGCGGTGGTGGCCATGCTGTTCCTGCGCGACGGCCTGGTGGCGCCGGCGGAGCCGGAACAGGAAGCCGAGGACGCCGATCCCTATCAGCCGTACTGGGAGAAGGATTTCGCCGGTCCGGCCGCCGGCTGGGGCATCGTGCCGCCCAGCCAGCAGGCCAGCCTGGCCAGGCTGCCCAAGCTGGCCATCCTGTCGCAGTCCAGCTCGGTGAGCTTGGCGCAGGACAAGGCGCTGCAACTGGCGCGCAGCCTGCAGCCGGTGCTGGACAACGCGCTGGTCAACGCCGCGCTGCTGGACTACCCGTTCAGCCCGGAAGAGGCCAAGCCGGAGAACAACCAGGCGTCCAGTTTGGCCTGGCTGTGCCACAACAGCGGACAGATCGACGTCGGCGGCGTGCGGCTGGCGGCCATCGCCACCGCGTTGTCCCGCCATCAGGTGGAGTTGCACCCGATAGACGAGGCGAGCAATGTGGTGCGCGAGTGGGGCGACGCCGGCGCGGCGACGCCGATGCTGCTGGCCGCGGCCGCGGTCAGCCACTGCGCGCGGCTGCAGGCGCCCGCCGTGATTACCCATTTCCATGACGAGCTGGTGTCTCTGGCGATGGCCAGACCGCCGGCAGAGGAGGCGACAGCATGAAGGCTGCAATCCGTTTGGGCGACCCGACCGACCACGGCGGCAAGGTGGTGAGCGCCGCCTCGTCCACCACGCTGTTCGGCAAGCAGGTGGCTTGCGTCGGCGATGCCGTCACCTGCCCGCAGCAGGGCCACGTCAACTGCACCATCGTCGAAGGCGACGGCGGCTGGCTGGTCGGCGGCAAGGCGGTGGCGCTGGACGGCCACAAGGTCAGCTGCGGCGCCACGCTGATTTCCACGCTGCCTCAGGTCAGCAAGGGCTAGAGAAAGAACATGGATCAAAGCATTGAACATCTGATGCAGCCGGTGCGTCCGGATGCGCCGGCCGGGGAAGACCTGGCCTACTCCCTGATCTTCGACCAGATCCGCGAGGCGCGCCGCAGCGACGATCCGTCGCTGGCGATGGGCGATTGGGAACAGTCGCTGAAGACCGCCGAATGGCCGCAAGTGATACGCCTGTGCGAAGACGCGCTGAAGAACAAGAGCAAGGATCTGCAGCTGCTGGCCTGGTATGCCGAGGCGCAGACCCAGGTCAACGGCGCGGGCGGCCTGGCGCGCGGCCTGGCGCTGGTGGGCGGCTGGCTGCGGGACTTCTGGGAAAGCGGCTATCCCGAACTGGACCCGCACGATCTGGACGAGCGCGTGGCCAAGCTGGAGTGGATGAACCAGCAGCTGGGCAACGCGCTACGCAATGTGCCGCTGATCAAGCCCGAGTTCGGCGGCTACAGCTGGCACCAGTGGCAGCAGTCGCGCGATGTGGAGAACCTGGGCCTGAAGGACGGCGAGGCGCGCGAGGCCGCCATCGCCGAGGGCAAGCTCAGCGGCGAGGCCTTCGAAAAGGCCGCCACCCTGTCCGGCCACGGCTGGTTCCAGGCCAAGGCCGAAGAGCTGGTGGCCTTGCTGACCGCCTACGAGGAGCTGGATGCCTTGGTCGACCAGCGCTTCGGCCAGGCCGGCCCCAGCCTGGCCGACATCCGCAACGCCATCTACGCCTGCCAGGACCTGGTCCTGCGCTATCGCCAGCAATTCGCCGGCAACGCGCCGGCGGCCGCGCCGCAGCGGCAGCCCGTCGAGGAAAGCAAACCTGTGAGCCCAGCCATGAGCAGTCCGGTCCATGCCGCCGCCCCGGCTACCGCCTTCAACGGCCAGATCCGCAGCCGCCAGGAGGCGGTGACCGCCTTGACCGAGGTGGCCCGCTACTTCCGCCACAACGAGCCGCACAGCCCGGTGGCGCTGCTGGCCGAGCGCGCCGCGCGCTGGGCGGAGATGAGCCTGGAGGAATGGCTGCAGCACGTGGTGAAGGACAGCGGCACGCTGAGCCAGCTGCAGGAGCTGCTGGACGTGCGCCAGGGCGATTGAGTCGGAATGGAATAGATCGGCGATTTCCAGCGCCGGCAATAAAAAACACGCGGCAGCGATGCCGCGTGTTTTTTTATTGCGTGCCGGTTTGCGAATGATTTTCCGCTTTGGCGCGATTGCTGTCCGTGGCGGCAAGGCGTTTCTCCAAACCGCTTAGCGTTTGCGTCGGGTGCCGAATCGCCGCTGTGGATAATAGGGAGCGTTTCGGAATGGGCTTTCTGTTTATCGCCAAGTAAGAGCCTGTTTTGCCTTGAGCGGATTTTTTTGGAAATGGTCAACAAATCTGGCATTTATTAAGTCATTGCATTTGTCATTATTCGGGAGTCTGATTGATATGTTTCTGATTTTTATTTGTTTTCATTTGATTGGTCTTGCTGATTGATTAAGAGCGAAATATATTTTTCAGACATTAATCTTATTTAGTTTCTCATTTGAAACAATATCTTGTGTCTTTTTGGCTGCATGGTTTGCGGCTATTCGAAATTTTTATTTTTACAAATCGATAAATGATGTAGTTTGATGACATTCACATTTTTCGTGTGGGCGTCGCTTTCATCATCGAGGCATGCTTGGACGCGGGGCACGGCGAAGCGTGGATGACGTTGCTGGAGTCAGGTCGTTCGGTTCATGGAAATCCATTGGGGCGGACCGCGGATGGCGGCCGCCGTTTGCTTAATCGTCAGAGTCAGGGGGCAGGGCATGAAGGTTCTTATCAGTCCTATCAGTACGGCGGAAGCGGTTGTGGCTTGGGAGTGCGGCACGAACATCATCGACATCAAGAACATCAACGAAGGCTCGCTCGGCGCGAGCTTTCCCTGGATCATCCGCGAGGTGATCGCCCGCATCAACGATCCCAAGGTGGTGTTCAGCGCCACGCTGGGCGATCTGCCGCACAAGCCGGGCACCGCCTCGCTGGCGGCGCTGGGCGCGGTCAGCAGCGGCGTCAAGTACGTCAAGGCCGGCCTGCACGGCTCCAAGGACGTGGCCGAAGGCGTGGAACTGATGAGCGCCGTGGTACGCACCTGCAAGGACTTCGATCCGTCGGTGACCGTGGTCACCGCCGGTTACGCCGATTACCAGCGTTTCGGCGGCCTGTCGCCGCAGCAACTGGTGGAAATCGCCGCCCAGTCCAAGTCGGATATGGTGATGGTGGATACCTATATCAAGGACGGCAAGTCGCTGTTCGACGCGCTGAACGAGCAGCAACTGACGGAATTCGTGCAGCAGGCCCACGCCAAGGGCCTGAAGGTGGCGCTGGCCGGTTCGGTGCGGGCCGAGCACCTGGAACTGTTGGCCCGCATCGGCGCCGACGTGGTCGGCGTGCGCGGCGCGGTGTGCAGCGGCTACGACCGCGGCACCACCATCGATCCGTTGAAGGCCGAGCAATTCATCAAGGCCGCCAACGCCATCGCCGTGGCGCAGTGACGCGGCCATCGTGAGCGGCATTCCACACTCCGCATCCGCGCCGGGCTGCGCGGTGGTGAAACTGGGCGGCAGCCTGATCACCTGCGAAGGGCCCGGCGGTCCGGACGTCGATCGCGACCTGCTGACGGCGCGCGCGCGCGAGTTGGCCGCTTGCGGCCGGCCGCTGGTGCTGGTGCATGGCACCGGCGCCTACGGCAAGCCGCCGGCGCGCCGCTACGGCTATCTGGACGGCAGGCTGCCAAGCGGCCGCGCCGGCGTGGTGGCCGAGGTGGCGCGCGATCTGGCCCGGCTGGAGCTGGAAGTGGTGGATTGCCTGGAGGCGGGCGGGCTCAAGCCTTTGCGGCTGCCCGCCATCCAGTTGTTCCGCGCCAGCGCGGGGCGCGCGTCTCCGCTCGATCTTGAGCCGGTGCGGGAGCTGCTGGCCCGCGGCGTGACGCCGGTGGTCGGCGGCAATTTCGTGCTCGATTGCGACGGCTTCGCCGTCTGCTCCAGCGACATCATGGCGGTGGAACTGGCGCTGGCGCTCGGCGCGGCCAGCCTGGTGCTGGCCACCCGCGCGCGCGGTGTCTACCGGGAGCACGGCCGCGGCGAGGCGATACATGGTCAGCTGTCCGACAGCGATGGCGACGCGCTGCGCAAGATAGACGCCGCCGGGCAGGACGTCAGCGGCGGCATGCTGGCCAAGATTTCGCACGGTTTCCGCGCCGCGCGCCACGGCATCGCCACCTACGTGGTGGATGGCAGGGTGGCCGGCAACCTCAACGGCGCGCTGGATGGTTCGCCGCTGCAGGGCACGCGGCTGCTGTCCGGCCAGGCGGGAGGGTAGGCGCATGTGCGGAATCGCGGGAGCGCTGCTGGACCGCCATGCGCACGATGGCGACGTGGCCGAGGCCAGGCGGATGATACTGCGCCAGACCCATCGCGGCCCGGACGGCCTGGCGGCGCGGCGCGTCGGCCCGGCGTTGCTGGCCTCGTCCAGGCTGGCCATCGTCGATGTCGCCAACGGCAGCCAGCCTTTCAGCGACGAGAGCCGCGCCATCCACGCCGTGTTCAACGGCGAAATCTACAACCACCTCGAATTGCGCGAAAACCTGTCGCGCCGCGGCCATAGCCTGTCAGGCGGCAGCGACGGCGAAGTCATCGTCCACCTGTACGAGGAGTACGGAACGGATTGCTTCCAATGGCTGGACGGCCAGTTCGCCATCGCCATCTTCGACTCCCGCGACGACTCGCTGCATCTGGCGCGCGACCGAATGGGCATCTGTCCCTTGCATTGGGCGCGGCTGGACGGCGCGCTGTATTTCAGCTCCGAGATCAAGGGCCTGCTGGCGGTGGCCGGTATGCCGCGCCGGGCGGAGCCGCGCGCGATGCTGCAGCTCGCTTATTTCGGCGCCGTCTGCGCGCCGCTGACGCCCTTCGGCGGCATCCATCAATTGCCCGCCGCCCACAGGCTCAGCTTCCGCGCCGGACGGCTGGAGATTGGCCGTTACTGGTCGCTGGATTTTCCGCTGGCCGGCGAGCATGCCAGGCTGAGCGAGGCGCAGGCGGCCGAGGGGCTGGCGGCTCGGCTGGAACGGGCCGTGGCCAGCCACGCTCAGGGCGAGTTCGAGCCGACCTGCTTTCTCAGCGGCGGCATCGATTCGGCCGTGATCGCCGCGCTGCTGCAGCGCCGCAGCCAAGCATCCATCGCCGCTTTCTGCGCCGCATCCGAACATGGGCGGATGGACGAGGGCGGCGCCGCGGCCCGCACCGCCGAGTGGCTGGGCGTGGATTTGAAGCGGGTCCGCATCGACGAGGCGGGCATCGCCGACGCCTTCCCCCGGCTGATCTGGCATGGCGAGACGCCGGTGATCTCCACCGAGGCGTCGGCCCTGATGCGCTTGGCCGGCGAAGCCGGCAAGCGTTCGAAGATCGTGCTCACCGGCGAGGGCGCCGACGAGGCTTTCGCCGGCTATCTGGCCTTCCGCCAGTACCGGCAGCTGGGCGCGCTGACGGGGCGCGGCCTCTCGCCGTTGCGGACGATGGTCCGGCCGTGGCTGCGCGGCCATTACGGCTCGGAATGCCTGTTGCCGGGGGAGGACCGGCTGGGCGTGTTGGCCGAGCATTTCGGCTGCGTGCCGGCGCAGGCCTATGAGTGGGAGTTCTACCGCGAGGCGTTGACGCCGCTGTTTTCCCCGGAGCTGAGGGCGATGGCGGCGGCGGGCGGCTGCTGGGACGGCTTCGAGTTCGACCGCGGCGCGGTGCGCGGCCGCCATTGGCTGGACCGCTCGCTGTACGTGTCCTACCAGGTGATGCTGCCCAATTATCTGCTGGGCGCGCATGGCGACCGCATCTATGCCGCCCATTCGGTCGAGGGGCGCTACCCCTTTCTGGATCGTGCGCTGGTCGAGTACGCGGCGGCGCTGGATCCGGCGCTGAAGCTGCGCCGCGGGCGGGAGAAACACATCCTGCGCGTCGCCGCGGCGCGCTGGCTGCCTGACGAGGTGGCCTGGCGGCCGAAAACCCGTTTCGTGATGCCCTTCGGCACCCCTTTCGTCGGCCCGCGCGCCGCGCCGCTGTACGCGGAGCTGCTGTCGCCGGGCAAGCTGGCCGAGTACGGCTATTTCGATCCGGAGCGAGTGCGTTCGCTGTTCCGGGCGCTGGCCTCGCCGCCGTCTGCCGGCGGCAAGGCCCGGCGCTATCTCGAGCGGCTGGCGCTGGGCCTGGGCGCCACCTTCGTGGTCAGCGCCCAGCTCTGGCACCACCTGCATTTGGCCGATGGCGGATCGGCCGTGTCCGGAGAGGCGGCGCGGCGCTCCGCGCCGGCGACCATCGCATGAGCAAGGAGCCGTTGATGAACGCAACAGCGCACGATGCGCAGCGCATGCCGGCCGAACTGGAGCGGCTGCGGGGCAGGATAGACGAATGCATCGCGGCGGCGATCGAATCGCTGCGCGAGGACGGGCCGGAGCGCGGCCATCCGCTGATAGGCCGCGTGTACGGCTGGCTGCGGCATTACCTGGACTGCGACGGCAAGCGGATGCACGGCATCGCCGCGGCGCTGGCCCATCTGGCCTGCGGCGGCGGCGAGGACGCCATCCTGCCGGTGGCCGCGGCGATGCAGCTGTACCACCACCATACCCTGGTGCACGACGACATCTACGACGAGGATGCGGCGCGGCGAGGCTGGCCGACCGTGCACCAGGCCTTCGCCGGCTGGTTCGCCGATCGGCGCGGGTCGGAGGAGGGCGTCGGCAGGGTGTTTTCCGGCGGCGCGATGCGGCGCGGCGCGATCACCGCCTTCGCCTACGGCAAGATCTGCCGCGCGCTGGCCGGCAGGCTGCTGCTGGAGAGCGGATTCGACCAGGCCGCGGTGCTGGACGTCGCCCGCGCGCTGGAGAGGCACGAATTCTTCGACAACGCGGCCCAGCTCAAGGACGTGTTCCACGAGGGCGACGAGATGCCATCGCCGCAGGCCTGCCTGGATAACGCCTGGCTGAAGACCGGCAGGCTATTCGAGCTGTGCGCGTACGCCGGCGCGCGGCTGGCCGGCGCGGAAGCGGGCCGGACCAAGGCGCTGGAGCGCTGGGCGGGGCAATCGGCGCTGGCCTACCAGCTGCAGGATGATCTGGAGGACTTGAACGCTGCCAGCGAGAAGGGACAGGGGCGCGGCGTCGCCACCGACCTGCTGCACTGCAAGCCCACCTATCTCTACGCGCTGGCCAAGACCATGGCCGAGGGCCGCGACCGCGACGCGCTGCTGGCGTGGCAATCGGGCGCGCAGGCCGGCCTGGACAGCGGCGACATCATCGCCATCCTGGCGCGCAGCGGCGCGCTGGACGCCTGCGGGGGCGAAGTGGCGCGCTGCATCGCCCGCGCCGGCGCGGCGCTGGACGGCGCGGTGCCGGCATTGGCGGCGGACAGGCTGCCGCTGCTGCGGCAATTTTCCGACTACTTCGTGTCGCCGGCCTACTGGCATCGTCCGCTGGCGGCTTCGCGCCCGGCGGCGGCGCTGCTGGCCTGAGGAGGACGCCATGGCTTACGCGCCCCTGATCTTCGATCTGCACGGCGTGCTGCTGGGCCGGCGGGAGCCCGATGGCCATCTGCCGGCCGGAGAAGTGCTGCGCCAGCTGCGCGCGGCCGGGCACCCGCTGCGCTTCCTCACCAATTCCAGCAGCGTCGAGCGGCGGCAGGTGGTGGCGCAGCTGGCGTCGGCCGGCGTCGAGGTTGACGCCGGCGAGGTGTACACCGCGGCGATGACGGTCGCGCATTATCTGCGGCGCTGCGGCCGGCCGCGCAAACTGTTCGTCGTCGGCTCCGACGCGCTGCGCGCCGAACTGGACGCCATGTGCGGCGGATTGCTGAGCTGGGCGGCGCCGGAGGAAGCGGACACCGTGGTGGCGAGCCGCGATCCGGCGCTGGACGAGGACACGCTGCGGCGTCTGGCGCGGGCGGCGCAGCCGCAGCTGATCGCCACCTGCCGCGATCTGGGCTTTCCCGACGGCGACGGCATCCATCCCGGCCCCGGCCAGACCGTGGCCCGCGTCGAGCAGGCGCTGGACGCCCAGGCGATGGTGCTGGGCAAGCCGAATCCCTATGCGTTGGAGTCGGTGATGGATTTGCCGGCGCCTTTGTCCGACTGCGTGGTGATAGGCGATTCGCCGCTGCAGGACGTCGCGCTGGCGCGCAAGGCCGGCGCGAGGGCGGTGCTGGTGGCGTCGGGCGGCGAAGCGCCGGACGGCCCGGAGCCGGACTGGCGCATCGACGCCATCGATCAACTGCTTCCCTTACTGTGCAGGTGACAGCATGAATATCCGCGCCTTGAGCCTAGGCACCGCCGGCTACTTCTTCACCAACCGCTTCCACATCGCGCTGATGCCGGTGTTCCTCACCTATTTCTGGAACCAGGCGCTGCGCTTGCCGCTGGCTTTCGATTACTACCTGATGATCGTGCTGACCACAGCCGGCGGCTACATCTACAACATCTACACCGACGCCGAGGAAGACGGCGTCAACTACAGCAGCCGCTACCGCCTGTTCGGCCGCAACCGCCACACCAAGGCGGTGGTCGCCGCCTGCTTCTTCGGCGGCTTTCTGCTGTCGCTGCACGCCGGTTGGATCTTCGTCCTCTACGGCGGCGCCGTGCATTTCCTGGGTTCGCTGTACAGCCGGCCGCTGCCCTTCGTCTGGCGCGGCCGGCCGCTGCGGATCAAGGAAGTGCCGTTCGTGAAGAATCTGTACGCCGGCCTGTTCTGGTCGGTGGCGCTGGTGCTGACGCCGCATCTCTACGTCGGCGTCCGCCCCGGCGAGGCCGCGCTGCAGGCCATCGTCCTCAGCTTCGCCCTCAATTACTTCGTCGAGCTGATGTGGGACATCCGCGACATGCCGGGCGATGCGCGTGCCGGTTTCCGCACCGTGCCGCTGCTGCTCGGCGAGCGCGCCGCCTACTGGCTGCTGCGGCTGGTGCACCTGCTGACCTGCGCGCTGATGTATTACGGCGCGGCCTCCGGTGTGCTGACGCCGGGCTGCGTGCTGTTCGCCGTCGTGCATCTGCCGGTGGGCCTGTTGTTTCTGGAATGGTACCGGCGCCAGCCGGAGAAGGACTGGGCCTCCCATCTGTACATCATGTACGGCGGCGGCCTGCTGGCGGCCGGCATGGTGTGGACGCATGCACTGACTACAGGGAGTTGATGTGATTACCACGCAATTCAAGGCTGCGCAGCAATGCGCGTCGGCCGCCCTCCACCGCTACCTGCCGCAGCGCGAGGACATGGCCTGGCTGGCCGAGGTAGTCGACCGGCCCCGTTTCGGCTGGGACTGGCCGGCGCTGGAGCAGGGCTTCTTCCAGCCGCTGCGCGAATGGGCGGACCAGCACGACGCCAGGCTGAAGCCGGCGCTGGCCGGCCTGCTGATCGACGCGCTGGGCGGAGACAAGCGCGAGCATCCGGCCTTGCTGGCCGCGCTGGAGTTCAGCCATCTGGCGTCCTTCATGCTGGATGATCTGGCCAATGGCCGAGATCTGGACGCCAGCGTCAGCGACAAGGTGTCGGTGCCGCTGCCGGTCTGGGTCACCATCGCCTACAACGCGCGCCAGCTGGCGCCGGTGCTGGTGTTGCGCCGCGCGGAAAACCTCGCGCCGGCGGCGCGGCTGCGGCTGGCTCAGCGTTATCTGTTCCAGCAGAGCCTGGGCACCACCATGGATCTGTGGGGCGCCGAGCGCGGGCTGGAGCATGGCTCGCTGACCGACTTCATCGCCCATCTCTCCAACTACGCCGGCGCGCCGGGCTTCGGCCTGGCGGCGGCGACGGCGGCAGCGGCCGCCGGCTTGGCCCCCGACGACGCCGACGCGCTGCGCCAGGCGGGAACGGAGTTGGGCGTGTCGCTGCGCCTGCGGGCTTTGGCCGACGGCCAGGCGCGATCGCTGACACTGAACGGCGACAGGGTGGCCGAGGCGGAAATCCGCTGGCGGGCGGAATACGACCGCGGCGCGCTGCTGGCCAGCGCCGACAGGCTGCAGTCGTCGGCGCTGGACGGCGCGCGCCGGCTGGGGCCGGACGTCGGCGCGGCGATGGCCGGTTTTCTGGCGGCGCTGGGCGCGCCGGTTGCTGAAGGGAGGCTGTGATGAACGGCAACGCGCAGTATAGCGACGATTTCCTGGCCGACATGGCGCCCGCGCTGGCGCAGCAGTACCGCCGCTGGTACCCGTGGTGCCGCGAGACGGTGCTGGCGACGATAGACCGGTTGGCGAGCCGCCCGTATCTGGAAACCGCGCTGGGCGCGCGGCTGTCCGAGGCCATGCTGCAGGCGGTGAAGGATGCCTGGCTCGATCCCTACCGTTCCTACCACAACCGGATGGGCAAGATGCTGCGCCCCTTCCTGGTATGCAGCGTGATGCAGGCCTTCGAGCGCGATCCGCGACGGACGCCGGTCGTGGTGGCGATCGCCGAGATCATCCACGCCGCCTCGCTGGTGCTGGACGATGTCGCAGACGACTCGCCGCTGCGCCGCGGCGGGCCGACCGCGCATCGCCAAGTCGGCGTCCGCGTCGCCGGTGCCGCAGGCTCCGCCTGGCTGAACGCCTGCTTCCAGCTGCTGGCCGCCGACGATTCCGGCCTGGAGCCGGAACAGGCGCAGCGCCTGGCCGACGAGATCGCCTGGGAGCACTGGGTGACCGGCGTCGGCACCACGATAGACACCACCTGGCCGTGGATGGGGCGGCTGGACGGCACGCCGGCGCAGTATCTGCAGTCGGTGGTGCACCGTTCCACTTCCTATACCTACCGCTTGCCGCTGAAGCTGGGCGCGATCGCGGCCGGCGCGTCGCCGCAGCAAACCGCGCAATTCGCCGCGCTGGGCGAGGAGCTGGGCATCGCCTTCCAGATCATCGACGACATCCTCAATGTGCAGCCGGGTGACGACAAGTGGGGCAAGGCGCTGGCCGAGGACATCACCCAGGGCAAGATCAATCTGCAGGTGCTGCTGGCGCTGGAGCGGCTGGGATCTGCCGAGCGGGCCAGGCTGGTGGAGATCCTGCAGAGCCGCACCGCCGACCCCCAGACGCTGGCCGAGGCGGTGGCGCTGATGGCCGGCAGCGGCGCTTTCGACGCCGCGCGCGACATCGCCCAAGGGTATATCGACAGCACCCAGGCCATCGTCGCCGGAATGGACTTCCTCAACCCGGTCGACCGCGAACGCTTCTCCGCCTTCGTCGACTACGTGATCCACCGCAATCGCTGAATGGAACCGCCCGCCAAAGGCGGGCATCGGCTTCGGCTGCGCAAAGGTGATGGCAAATGAGTTTTGTCGCTCAGGAAATGCAGGGAACGGTATTGCTGACCGGCGTCACCGGCGGGCTGGGAGGGGAGTTGCTGCCCAGGCTGCTGCGGCGCCACCCGGCTTGCCAGGTTGCGGCGCTGGTGCGCGGCGATGCGCCGGGGCAGGCGGCCGGCAGGCTGGCCGAGGCGATGGATTACGGCCGCTTGTCGCCCGCGGAACGGGCCAGGGTGTCGCTCTGCCACGGCGACGTCTCGCAGCCCCGTTTCGGCCTGGCCGAACCGGCCTGGCGCGAGCTGGCGGCGCGCACCCGGCGGGTGTTCCACCTGGCGGCCAGCGTCGATTTCGACCTGCCGCTGGAAGCGTCGCGGGCGGCCAATGTCGACAGCACCCGCGCGGTGCTGGCGTTCGCCGCGGAGGCGATGCGCGCCGGCGGCGATTTCCGGCTCAACTACGTGTCCACCGCCTACGTGTCCGGACGGCGCGGCGGCCGGCTGGGCGAGGAGGAGCTCGATCAGGGGCAGGCCTTCTGCAATGGCTATGAACAGTCCAAGTTCGAGGCGGAGCAACTGGTCTGGCAGGCGAGCGGCCGGCTGCCGCTGACCGTCTACCGGCCCAGCCAGATCATCGGCGAGTCGCGCGCCGGGCGCATACGCAAGTTCTTCGGCTACTACGAATTCCTCAAGCTGGCCGAGCGCGGCCGCATGCCGGTGCTGCCGGCCAACGCCAAAGCCCGGCCCGATCTGGTGCCGGCGGACTATGTATGCGAGGCGATGCTGCACCTGGATGCGGCGTCCCATACCATCGGGCGTTGCTATCACCTGACCGCCGGCCTGGCCAACAGTCCGGATTTCGAGCGCATTTTCGGCCTGATGTACCAGGAGCTGGCCGCGCGGCGGCCGGATGGCGGCGCGCCGGCCCGGCCACGGATGTTCCGTCCGGAGGAACTGGAAGCGATGGCGTCGCCGGAGGAGCTGCGCCGTTTCCACCTGAGCCCGCTGAAGCTGCTGTTGCGGACCTACCGCGCCTATCTGGACGAGGAGCGCGACTTCGATTGCGCGGCCACGCAGGCGGAACTGGCCGCCGTCGGCATTCCGTTGCCGGATGTCGAGGCCGCGCTGCGGCTGAGCACCCGTTACGCGCTGGACGCCCGTTTCGGCCAGCCGGCGCGCGGCCGCGCGCTTGAGCGGCAACCGGCCTGATCATTGCAACCTAGCTGGAGCAGACAACGATGAAACGCGAATTGCTGGCCATTCTCCGCTGTCCCCATTGCCGCGGTGAATTGCACGTGGCCGGAAGCGGAGAGAATGAGGGCGAGATCGACGACGGCGAACTCCACTGCGCCGGCTGCCGCCGCCATTACCCGGTGGTGCAGGGCGTGCCGCGGCTGTTGCTGCAGGACGGCCTGGTGGCCAGGACCCGCAGCGGCTTCACCTACCAGTGGAACAAGCGGCAAACCGGCCGCGCCGAGCGCCGCGCGGTGGTGTACGGCTACGAGATAGGCAAGTTCATGGATTGGTTCGTCGGCGAGTTCACGCCCGGCCTGTCCGCGCGCGCGGCCGGCGCCTGGCTGTTGGACGCCGGCTGCGGCAGCGGCGAGAAGGCGCGCGAGCTGGCGCGGCGCTTTCCGCAGCACCAGGTGGTGGCGATAGACCAGTCCAACGCCATCGCCCGCGCGGCCTGGGAAAACCGCGATCTGCCCAATCTGCATTTCGTCCAGGCCAACGTCTGGTTCCCGCCGTTCGCCGAGCGCAGCCTGCAGTTCGCGATGAGCATAGGCGTGCTGCACCACACGCCGGACACGCTGCGTGCCTTCCGCGCGATCGGCGCGCTGGTGGCGCCGGGCGGCGACTTCATGACCTGGCTGTATCCGCTGCCGGAAGAGGACAGCTTCTGGGCCGGACTGTACCGTCAGCGCGACCGCCATTTCCTCAAGCTGGGCCACCGCCTGCCGCATTGGCTGACGATCGCGCTGTGCCATGCCTACATCGCGGTCTTCTTCCCGCTGGTGCTGCGCTTCCTCAAGGCCCAGTACCGGGTGAACAAGGACCGTTTTCCCATCTATCCGGACCGGCCGACGCTGGGCGAGCTGTACCGCAGCTCGGTGTTCCTGTCTTTCGACAACGTGATGCCGCCGCACCAGTTCCGCCACGGCAGGCCCGAGGTCCGCGGCTGGTACCGCCAGCACGGTTTCGGTGCGGTCAACGACCGCTACCCGGGTTTTTTCCACGCGATACGCGGCCATGCCGCCTGATTACCAACGGAGGAGACTGCAATGAACGATGCCACCGTCGCGCTCGAGGCCGCGCTGGAGGACAAGCTGCGCGACTTCCTGGTCCGGCTGCTGAAGCTGGACGAAGACCAGCCGCTGCCGGCCGAAGCCGACTTGATCAACCAGATCGGCCTGGACTCCATCGAGGCCTTCGACGCCATCGCCACCCTGCATGAGCTGCTGGACGCGGTGATCCCGGAGAACTTCAACCCCAAGGTGGTCAACAGCATACGCACGCTGGCGCGCTATGTGCTGGACACCTTCGGCGACGGCGCGGCCCGCCGTTTCATCGAGCTGGACCTGGAAGCGGTGACGGCTTTTGACGCCGAGGAGGATCTGTAGCCATGGCGGCGCGGCGCTTCACCGGCGACGAGTTGGCGGCGCTGCTGCCGCACGCCGGCGACGCCTTTTTCCTCAGGGATGCCGAGGTAGACGGCTGGCGCGCCAGCGGCGGCGCCAGCTGGCGGTCCGACCATCCCCACCTGCGCGGGCACTTTCCGGGCGAGCCCATCGTGCCCGGGGTCTATTTGCTGGAGGCGGCGGCGCAATTGGCGGGCGTGGCGATACGTTGCGGCGCGGAGGACTGGACGCCGGAAACGCTGGGCGTGTTGGCTGGGGTGCGCAAATCCTACTTCCACCGCTTCGTCCGGCCGGGCGAGCGGGTGGATTATGCGCTGGACGTGAAGCCTGCGCCTGGCAGCGCGATGTACGCGGTCAGCGGGCTGGGCAAGGTGGACGGGGACAAGGTGCTGACCGTGGAATTGACGATAGCCGGCGTGCGGCGCTAGCGCGGCGGCGGGAGGGGGCATGGACAAGCGAAGAGTGGTGATCACCGGCATCGGCGTGGTGTCGCCTTACGGCGCCGGCCTGCAGCGTTTCTGGCAGGCGCTGGCGGGCGGCGAGAGCGCGCGGCGGCCGATACAAGGCTTCGACGCCTCGGTTTACCGCAGCGCCCAGGGCGGCGAGGCGCCGGCGGAGCTGCTGGCCGACGCCGGCGCGCGCGCGCGCTGCGGCGATCCGGGCGAGGACAGCGCCTACTTCCTGGCGCTGGCCGCCGCCGAGGCGTTGGCGGATGCCGGCCTGGGCGCGGCGTTCTCCGACGAAGACCGGGTGGGCTGCGTGCTGGGCACGCTGTGCGCCGGCATGCGCAATATGCGCGAATACGGCGCCGCTTACGAGGCGGGGCGGCCGTCGCCGGTGGCGGCGGAGACGATCCCGGCCCATTACCAGCTGGACTTCCTGGCGCGGCGGCACAATCTGACCGGGCCGTCGTCGCTGGTGTCCACCGCCTGCTCGTCCACCACCGACGCGTTGGGCTATGCCTTCGACCTGATACGCGGCGGCGAATGCGATAGCTGCCTGTCCGGCGGCGGCGACGTGCTGGCGGAGATGATACACGCGGCCTTCAACGGCCTGTATTCGATCACCACGGGCGAGCCCAGGCCGTTCGACAGCGAGCGGGACGGTTTCTTCATCGGCGAGGGCGCCGGTCTGTTCCATCTGGAAACGCTGGAGTCGGCGCGCGCGCGCGGCGCGCGCATCCATGCCGAGATTTTGGGCTACGGCCTGTCCAACACCGGCCACCATCTGACCGCCACCTCGGAAGACGGCGCCGGCGAGGCGCTGGCGATACGCCGCGCGCTGGACGACGCCGGCCTGGCGCCGGCGGACATCGACTACATCAACTGCCACGGCACCGGCACCCGCCACAACGACGCGTCCGAGATCCGCGCGATCAACCGGGTGTTCGGCGACGCCGCCGAGCGGCTGCACATCAGCTCCAACAAGGCCTCGATCGGTCATTGCATGGGCGCGGCCGGCGCGCTGGAGGCGGCCGCCACGGTGCTGGCGCTGGAGAAGGGCCTGATTCCGCCGACGCTGCACACCCGCGGCGACGAGGCGGAGTTGCGCAGTCGCCTGGTCGGGGCCGAGGCCCGGCCCGCTGCGTTGCGGCGCGCGCTGTCGCAGTCGTTCGGCTTCGGCGGCGCCTGCTCCTGCATCGTGTTCGGCCATTATGGGGAGGATGGGCATGCGTGAAGTGGCGATTACCGGCATCGGCGTTGTCGGGCCGCACGGCGTGGGGCTGGCTGGCGTGCTCGACGGGCGCTTCGTGTTTTCCGCCTGGCCGGATTCGGCGTCGCCGCCGCACGCCGAATCCCTGATCGCCAGCGTCGGCGACTACCCGCGCACCCGCTATTTCAGCGAGCGCGCGCTGCGGCTGATGGACAAGCCGATGATGCTGGCCAGCTTCGCCGCCGGCGCGGCGCTGGAAGATGCCGGCTACGGCGACGGCGAGGCACCGGAGGACTGCGCGACGCTGCTGGGCACCGCGCGCTCGGAGCAGACCTCGGTGCACAAGTTTTCGCTGCCGTTGCTGCAGGGGCGGCCGGAGCGGATCAATCCGGCCGAATTCCCGCTGGTGGCGCGCAATATCGCCTGCGGCCAGATGGCGATCCGCTTCGGCCTGCGGGGCCCCAGCTCGGTGCTGGCGTCGGGGCCGCTGGCTTCGCTGCAGGCGGTGGCGCGCGCCGCCGGCCTGATCCGCTCCGGGCGAGCCAAGGTCGCGTTGGCGGGCGGCGTGGAGGCGTTGTCGCGCTTCGCCTTGCGTTTCTGCCGCGATTACTACGGCGACGCGGCGCTGGCCGGCAGGCCGGCCTTCTTCGGCGAACGGGGCGGCGGGCTGATTCCGTCCGAGGGCGCGTGCATGCTGGTGCTGGAGGATGCCGAACACGCTGCGGCGCGCGGCGCGCGCGTCTACGCCAGGCTGGGCGGCTGGCACGCGGGCCGGCTGGGCCGGGGCGACGCGGTCCAATCGCTGCTGGACGGCTGGCGCCGCGCGGCCGACATGGCGCCGGCCCTGCTGCTGCCGGGCGCCGGCGGCGCGGGGCGCGCTCACGAAAGGCTGGAGACGCTGGCCTTGCGGCGCTGGCAGGCGGAGGGCGCCGCGCAGCCGTCCCGACTGTTAGCCGCGCGAGCCCTGGCGGGCGAGGGCGAGAGCTGGAGCGGCGCGCTGCAGGTGGCCTTGGCCGCCGCCTCGCTGGCGCGCCGGCATGCGCCGGCGACGCCGGACGTGGCGGCTGACGCGGATCCGGCGCTGGCGCGGGCCGCCGCGGGCGGCACGCTGCCGGACGATGCCGCCGCGCTGGTGTTGGGCAACGATGCCGCCGGCGCCTTCTGCGCGCTGGGGCTGCGCCGATGAGCGTCATCATTTCCGCGCTGCGCGCTGGGAAGCGGCGGCCATATGGAGAATCCGATGAGTGAACACGCACTGCCGCTCGCCTTGCGCAAGGCGGCGCTGGTGACCGGGGCGGGGCGGGGCATAGGCCGCGCGATCGCGCTGGAGCTGGCCGGCCGCAAGCTGCCGGTCTTCGTCAACTATCGCAGCGACGCCAAGGCGGCCGAGGATGCTTGCGCGGCGATCCGGGCCGGCGGCGGCGAGGCCTATCCGGTTGGCGCCGACGTGTCCGACCGCGACGCGGTGGCGGCGATGTTCGCCGACATCCGCCAGCGCGGCTTCTGGGTGCAGACTCTGGTCAACAACGCCGGCATCGTCCGCGACGGCCTGTTGGCGATGATGCCGGCCGACGACTGGAGCGCGGTGCTGGGCAGCAATCTGGACGGCAGCTTCCACTGCGCGCGCGCCGCGCTGCAGACCATGATGAGCCGCAAGAGCGGGCAGATCGTCAACATCGCCTCGGTCGGCGGCATGCGGGCCCAGGTCGGCCAGGCCAATTACGCGGCGGCCAAGGCCGGCCTCTTGGCGCTGACCCGCGGGCTGGCGCGCGAGGTCGGCCGCTACGGCATACGCGTCAACGCGGTGGCGCCGGGTTTCATCGACACCGACATGTTGGCGCAGATGAAGGCGTCGGACAAGGGCGCGGCCTTGCTGGAGGACGCGCGCGCCAGGCAGATCCCGCTGGCGCGCTTCGGCAGGCCGGAGGAGGTGGCGCAGACCGTCGGCTTCCTGTGCTCGGGCGCGGCCAGCTATATCACCGGCCATGTGCTGGTCGTCGACGGAGGGCTGTGTGCCTGAAGCCAGACCCTTGCTCGGCCGGCTGTTCTCGCCCATCCGCCTGAACCGGCTGCGGCTGCCCAACCGGCTGCTGATGAGCTCGATGCACCTCAACCTGGACGAGTGCGACGACGCCTGGCACAGGATGGCGGCGTTCTACGCGCTGCGCGCGCGCGAGGGCGTCGGCCTGATCGTCAGCGCCGGCTGCGCGCCGGACGAGGCCGGCAAGACCACCCAGGGGGGCTTCGCCCTGTGTCGCGACGACGAAATCGCCGGGCATCGGCTGATCACCGGCGCGGTGCACGAGGCCGGCGGCCGCATCGCGCTGCAGATCCTGCATTTCGGCCGCGAGGCCTTTCACGGCGGCATGGTGTCGTCGTCGGCCGAGCGGCTGCCGTCCAGCGTGTTCACGCCCAGGCCGCTGAGCGAGGCCGAGATCCAGGCGACCATCGCCGCCCACGCCGATTGCGCGGCCCGCGCCGTCGCCGCCGGCTACGACGCGATCGAGCTGCTGTTCGGCCAGGGCTTCCTGGTGCACCAATTCCTGGCCCCGGCTTGCAATAAGCGGACCGACCGCTGGGGAGGCGGCTTCGACAACCGCGCGCGGCTGGCGGTGGAGATCGCCGCCGCGGTGCGCCGCCGCGTCGGCGCGGATTTTCCGCTGATCTTCCGCCTGCCCTGCATGGACCTGCTGCCGGACGGGCTGGGCGCCGAGGAGTCGATGGCGCTGATCGGCAAGCTGCTGCCCTACGGCATCGACCTGCTCAACGTCAGCATAGGCTGGCACGAATCCGAGGTGCCGACGATCGCGGCGGCGGTGCCGCGCGCGGCTTTCGCCGACGCCGCCCGGCTGGCGCGGCGTCGCTATCCGCAGCTGAAGCTGGCCGTCAGCAACCGCGTCAACGACCCGCGCGACGGCGAAGCGCTGCTATTGGACGGCTGCGCCGATGTGATCGCGATGGCGCGCCCCTTTCTGGCCGACCCGGCGCTGGCCAGCAAGGCCGAAAGCAACCGTTTCGACGAGATCAACGCCTGCATCGCCTGCAACCAGCGCTGTCTGGACCACGTGCTGACTGGCCAGCCGGTCGGCTGCAGCGTCAATCCGGATTGCGGGCTGCCGGACGAAGGCCGCTATCCGCCGCTGCCGCGCGCGATGGAGGTGGCGGTGGCCGGCGGCGGCATCAGCGGCATGGGCGCGGCCCTGTTCCTGGCGCGGCGCGGCGCGCGGGTGACGCTGTTTGAGGCCGGGGACGAACTGGGCGGCCAGTTGCGCCTGGCGGCGCGCATTCCGCAAAAGGAGGAGTTCGCCGCCACCATCCGCCATTACCGCGGCGAGCTGCTGCGCGCGGGCGTGGCGGTGCGGCTGGGCTGCCGTTTCGACGCGCGCGCGCTCGACGGCGCGCGTTGGGACCACGTGGTGCTGGCGCAGGGCGCCGCGCCGCGCCGGCCGGAAGGCGTGCCGGGGCTGGAGCTGCCGCATGTGCGGGACTATGCCGAGGTGCTGGAGCAGGGCTGTCCGGTGGCGTTTCCGGTGGTGGTGATCGGCGGGGGAGGCATCGCCTGCGACCTGGCGAAATACCTGGCAGCCAAGCGCGGCAAGCTGACCCGCGATGCGCGCGCCTATCTGGCGCGGCATTTGCCGGCGGAGGCGCTGGCGCCGTACCTGGACGGCGGCGCGGACGACGAGGCGCCGGCGATCACGCTGCTGCAGCGTTCCGGCCGCAAGTTCGCCCACCGCGTCGGCCGCACCACGCGCTGGATATTGATGGACGCGCTACGCCGCGACGGCGTGCGCTTGCTGGGCCGGGTCGAAGTCGTCGAGATCACCGGCGACGCGGTGATCGTGCGCGAGCGCGGCGGCGCGGCGCGCAGCCTGCCGGCGCGCAGCGTGGTGATCGCCGCCGGCCAGACGCCGCGGCCGGGGCCGGAGGAGGCGCTGAGGCGGGCCGGCATTCCCTGCACCGTGCTGGGGGCGGCCGACGGCGGCGTCTTGGGCGTCAATCTGGCCGCCGCGCTGCAGGCGGCCTACCGCTTTGCGATGGAGCTCAGATGAACACGATGAAGGCGGTGGTATGGGACGGGCCGCAACGGCTGAGGCTGGCGATGCTGCCGCGGCCGGCGCTGTTGGCGCCGGACGATGCGCTGCTCAGGGTTACCCACGCGTCCACCTGCGGCACCGATCTGCACATCTACCGCGGCGCGGTGCCGGGTTTCGAGCCGGGCACGGTGATCGGGCACGAATTCGTCGGCGAGGTGGCGGCGGTGGGGGCGGCGGTCAGGCGGCTGCGGCCCGGACAGCGCGCGGCCTGCGCCGATTTCGTCGCCTGCGGCGAATGCGAGTCTTGCGCGGCGGGCCGGCATGCCCAGTGCGGCGAACGGCGGCTGTTCGGCTTCTCCGGCCTGCAGCCGCGGCTGGACGGCGGCCTGGCCGAATACGTGAGAGTGCCGCGGGCGGATGTCGCGCTGAGCCCGCTGGCCGCTGGCGCCGACCCGCGCTTCGGCCTGTTGTCCGGCGACGTGATGCCGACCGCGCTGGGCGCGCTGCAACGGCTGGCGCTGGCTCCGGGCGAACGTTTGGCGGTGGTCGGGGCCGGCCCGGTGGGCGTCTTGACCGCCTGGCTGGCGGCGCGCCGGGGTGTCGAGGTCCTGTTGTTGGAGGCCAGCCCTGCCCGCGCGGCGCGCGCGCGCGGCGGGGGGCTGGCGGTGGCGGAGATCGCGGTCGGGCAGCCGCTGTCGGACGCGGCGCCGGGCTTGGCCGGCGTTTTCGACGCCGCGGTGGACGCGGTGGGCGGCGAAAGCGGCCTGAAAACCGCGCTGGCGGCATTGCGGCCGCGCGGCAGGCTGGTCGGCGCGGGATCGCAAGCCGGCCGTTTCGAATTGGACTGGGGCGCGCTGATGCAGCGCGAGATCGCGCTGCAGTTCGTGATTGGCGATCCGATCGGCCTGCGCGGCGAGGTGGCGGCGGCGATGGCCGATTGCGCGCCGGCGCTGGACCTGATGTTTTCCGACAGATTGCGCCTGGACGAGGTGCCGGATTACTTCGCCGCGCTGTACCGGCGCGAGCGCTTCAAGGCCTTGGTCGAGGTGGCGGGGGAGGCGGCATGAGCAGGCGGAATGCGGGAAAACGGCTGGCGCTGATCGGCTGCGGCGCGATGGGAACCGCGCTGGGACTGCGGCTGCTGGGCCTGGGCTGGGAGGTGCGGGTCTATAACCGCAGCCCGGAGCGGACGGCGCCGTTGCGGGACGCCGGGGCCAGCGCGCACGCGACGCCGGCCGAAGCGGTGGCTGGAGCCGACTGGGTGGCGACGGTGCTGACCGACAGCGCCGCGCTGCGCGCGCTGTTGTTCGGCGACAACGGCATCGCCAGCGCGCCGGCCGCCGGCCGCCGGCTGGTGGACCTGGGCACCCATCAGCCCACCCAATTGGCCGCGCTGGGCGCCGAAGCGGCAGCGGCCGGCTGGCCATTGGTGGAGGCGCCGATGACCGGCAGCGTGCACGACGCCAGCCACGGCACCCTGCATTTTCTGGTCGGCGGCGCGGAGGCGGACGTGGAGTGGGCGAGCCCGCTGCTGTGGGCGCTGGGGCGCGGCGTCCATCATCTGGGCGGGCTGGGCGCGGGCAATACCGCCAAGCTGGCTTTGAACCTGCTGGTGGGCGTGATGGCGGGCGGGCTGGGCGAGGCGATCGCGTTGCTCAGGGCGCACGGGCTGGCGGTGGACAGCTTCCTCGACGCGCTGGACGGCAGCGGCCTGGCCTCGCCCTTGTACCGGCGGCTGGGGCAGCGCTATCTGGACGGCGACCACGCGCCGCGCTTCTCGCTGGCCAATCTGGAGAAAGACCTGCGCTGGGAGTGCGAGCACGCGCTGGCCAGCGGCTTGCAGCCCAGGCTGGCGCCGGCGTTGTGCCGGCTGCTGGCGCCGCTGAGCGAGGAGGCCAAGCGCCGCGACTACTCGGCCCTGATCGCCGATCTGGCCGGTGCGCCGTCCTGTTGAATTCATTGTCATGGTTGTTGAATTTATTAAATGATATATTCATTAAAAAACCATGCCGCCTGTCCCTTTCGAAAAACGAGCGAGCGCTTCATGAGTACAGCAGTCAAACCATCGACAAGCGGGCCCATCGTCGAGCTGCAGGACGCGGGCCGCACCTTTTTGCTGGGCGAAACCCGGATCGAGGCCCTGCGCCACGCGTCGCTGGCGGTCCAGCCTGGCGATTTCCTGGCGATCTGGGGGCCGTCCGGCTCCGG
Source organism: Chromobacterium violaceum ATCC 12472 (assembly GCF_000007705.1). Taxonomy (NCBI): domain Bacteria; kingdom Pseudomonadati; phylum Pseudomonadota; class Betaproteobacteria; order Neisseriales; family Chromobacteriaceae; genus Chromobacterium; species Chromobacterium violaceum. The sequence goes on along the minus strand of NC_005085.1, from coordinate 4,263,978 downwards.
CAAATCCACCCTGCTCAACCTGCTGGGCCTGATAGACAGCCCCAGCTATGGCCGGATGCTGTTCCGCGGCCGGGACGTCGCCGGCCTGGACGACAACGCCTTGTCCGACTACCGCAGCCGCGAGATCGGCTTCGTGTTCCAGAACTTCAACCTGATCCCGGTGCTGTCGGCGCTGGAGAACGTGATGCTGCCGCTTTACTGCCAGCGCCTTCCCAAGGCCCAGGCCAGGGAGCGCGCCCGGGCCTGGCTGCAGAAAGTGGGCCTGGAGGCCTTTGCCGACCATCCGCCGGAAAAGCTCAGCGGCGGCCAGCGCCAGCGGGTGGCGATCGCGCGGGCGATGGTGACCGAGCCTTCGCTGGTGATCGCCGACGAGCCGACCGCCAACCTGGACTCGCGCACCAGCCGCGAGGTGATAGACCTGATGCAGGCGCTGAACCACAGGACCGGCGTCACCTTCGTGCTGTCCACCCATGATCCCAGGCTGCTGGCGCGGGTGTCGCGCCACTTGGCGCTGCGCGATGGCGAGATCGCCGAGGCCTCCTACGAGGAGAGCATGCTGAAACTGAACGCGGAGAGCCTGACATGAATCCCATCGTGATGGCGTGGCGCAATCTGCTGCGCAACCGCCGCCGCAGCCTGGTTACCCTGCTGTCCATCGCTTTCGGCATCGCCGCGCTGGCGCTGTTCGCCGGCTACACCCAGACCATCTACACCGGGCTGGCCAACCTCTCCATCCACGGCGAGATGATCGGCCACCTGTCGGTCAACAAGCGCGGCTGGCGCACCGAGGGCAAGCTGCATCCGGCGCGCTACCTGCTGACGCCGGCCGAGATCGCCAAGGTGGATGCCATCGTCCGCAAGCGCCTGCCGCAGGGCCATGTGCTGCCGCGGATGGGGCTGGACGGCATGATCTCCAACGGCCGCAACAGCACCATCTTCATCGCCGAGGGCATAGACCCGGCCGCGCTGCAGCTGATACTGGGCCCGCTTAGCGGCGTGCACCGCAACATCGTCGCCGACAAGCCCAACGGCGTGTCGGTCGGCGAGGCGCTGGCCGCGGTGCTGGGGCTGAAGCGCGGCGGCGAGGCTTCGTTGCTGGTCGGCACCATCCATGGCCAGGCCAATGCCGCCGACGTCGAAGTCAACGACGTGATCAACACCGGCAACACCGCCACCAACGACAAATTCCTGCTGGTGCCGCTGCAGTTGACCCGCTCTTTGAAGGATGTCGGCGCGCAGGCCGAGTGGTTGACGGTGCTGATCAACACCCCGGCCAAGGCCGGCGGCCAGCTGGACAAGGGCATGCTGGCGATGCTGACCACGCCGGCGCCCGACGAGGCCACCACCATCGCGCTGCGCGACCGGCTGCAGGCCGATTTCCAGGCGGCCGGGCTGGACCTGGAGGTGCGCACCTGGCAGGACATGTCCTTGTACTACAAGCAGGTGAAGAATATGTACGACCTGATCTTCACGCTGCTGCTGGGCATCGTGCTCGCCATCGTGGTGCTGAGCATCGCCAACGCGATGAGCATGAGCGTGCTGGAGCGCACGCGCGAGATCGGCACCTTGAGGGCGATGGGCTACCGCCGCGTCCGCGTGGTGGGCCTGTTCATCGCCGAGGCCTGCCTGCAGGTGGCGCTGGGCTGCCTGCTGGGCTTGCTGCTGTTCTGGCTGGCCAGCCACGCGGTCAACGCCGCCAACATCCAGTACGTGCCGCCGGGCAACAGCGTCAGCGTGCCGCTGTACATCGATTTCGATCCGGCGCGCACCGTGTTCGCGATGCTGCTGCTGGGCACGCTGAGCATCGTCGCCGCCTGGATGCCGGCGCGCAAGGCGTCGGGCCAGCAGATCACGCTGTCGCTGGCGCACAGCTGAGAAAGGGATGCGCATGAAGAGGACGATGATGATGGCCGGCCTGCTGCTGGCCGGCCTGATCGCCGCGCCGGCGGCCTTGGCGGCGCCGGACGCGCAGGAGCTGCTGCGCCAGTCCGACCAGGCGCGCGGCGGCGATCTGCCGGGACTCGCCTGGGAAGTGCGGCTGGCCAACAGCGGCAGCGCCAGCGAGGACCTGCAGCCTATGCGGCTGGACGTGAAGGCCAACAGGACCGCCAGCCTGGCCGAGGTGCGCGAGCCCTTGAGCAACAAGGGCTCCAAGATGCTGCAGGTGGACCGCAATATGTGGCTGAGCAAGCCCGGGCTGAAGAAGCCGGTGGCGATCTCGCCGCGGCTGCGGCTGTCCGGCCAAGCGGCGATAGGCGACATCGCCGCCACCAATTACGCCAAGGACTACGCGGCCAAGCTGCTGCGCCAGGAGACGCTGAACGGCGAGCCCTGCTACGTGCTGGACCTGAAATCGGCCAATAAGCAGAGCACCTACGACCGCATCGTCTACTGGGTGTCGGAGAAGCGGATGGTCGGCGTGCAGGCGCAGTTCTACAGCCTGTCCGGCAAGCTGCTCAAGCAGGCCAGCTTCCAGTACGACAATACGGTCAAGGTAGGCGGCAAGAGCATTCCCTTCGTCAGCGCCATGCAGATCAACGACGCGCTGACCGATGCCCGCACCACGCTGAAGTACGGCGAGCTGCGGGTGAAGACCTTCGCCGATGCCGAATTCCAGGTGGACAATCTCTGAGCGCGCCGCGGCCGGCCTGGCCGCGCTGCTGCTGTGCGCCGGCGTCCGCGCCGCCGAAGCCGACGGCGGCGAGGCATGGCGGGCCGACGCCAGCTTGGAGACCTGGCTGTACGGCGACGCCTACCGGCTGACATCGCCGGCGCCGCTGCCGCAGAAGCAATACCACGCCGAGGGCCGGCTGGACCTGACGCTCAGGCGCGACGCGCTGCGCGTGGAGCTGGCGCCCAGGCTGAATTGGCTGCGCGCCTGCCCGCCCGGCGGCGCGGATTGCCGCAGCGACGGGCAGGCCAGCCTCAACCAGGGCTACTTCAGCCTGGCCAGCGGCGGCGAGCAGCTGGCGGCCGGCCGCGAGAAATTCAGCTGGGGGCCGGCCAATTTCCGCTCTCCCAGCAATCCCTTCTATTTCGACAGCGGCCGGACCAATCCGCTGGCCGACACACCGGGCGTCGATCTGGCGCGCTGGACCCACAGCGCCGGAGCCTGGCGGTTGACTTCCGCCTACGTGTCCGACACCCGGGCCCTGCCGCAGCCCAGGCAACGCGACACCGTGCTGTTCAAGCTGGACCGGCAGGACGACGATTCATTGGCCAGCCTGGTGTTCAGCCAGGCGCGCAGCCAGCGCCTGGGGCCTTTCCTCGGCGCTTTCGCCCAATACACGCCCGACGACGCCTGGCTGCTGTACGGCGAAGCGTCCGCCCAGCGGCGCGAGGCGGCGACGGCCGCGCGCTGGCTGGCCGGCGCCAGCTACACCAGCGCCGCCGGCCGGGTCTGGTCCGCCGAGTACCTGTTCAACGGCGACAACGGCGCGGCGACGCTGCAGGCCGATCCCGCCGCGCTGCGCGGCCGCCATTACCTGTGGGCCAGCGTGCAGAGCAATCCGCAGGAACTGGAGCGCTACTGGCGGCTGGAATGGACGCGCAACCAGGACGACCGCAGCCAGGGCTGGATGCTGTATGGCGAGCGCCGGTTGCTGCCGCGCTTGTCCGGCTTCGCGATGCTGATCCTGGGCGAGGGCGGCGCCGGCAGCGAATTGGGCGGTGCCTACCGCAGCGGCGTCACTCTGGGACTCAAGCTGTTCCTGTTCTAGATCTTTGTCGGCAGGCATGCCGAAATGACGGTAGCCGAAGGGCGCGCAGGCGTAGCGGCCGTGTGACTGCCGTCCGCCCGGCCCCGATTGCATCGCGCGGCGGCGTGGGGATGAAGGAGGCGGAGGACGCGCACGCAAGGTTGCCCGTGTTTCCGACAGCTTCCACCGCCGTTTCCAGATGGGACCGTCCTGTTTGTTGCCTCTCGCGGCGGCGGCGGATGTTTGCGCAGTCTGGCTAGAGCCGCTTCGAGCCTATCAGCCGGTTGAACAGCGAGCGCGGGATCTTGCGGTGCATGCCGTGGTGGACCAGGAATTCCTTCAGCGCCTGCAGTCGGGCCTGTTCGATGCCGAACTTCTCGCACAGGTAGTTCTTGCACTTGATCACCGAGTCGGTGGTGCGCGGCGCGTTGCGCGGGCGGTACTTGTCCATGAAGGCGGCGATCTGCTTGAACTCCCAGTTGAGCAGCAACAGGAAGCAGACTTCCTGCTCGTACTCGGTCAGCGTCACGCCCTCCAGGCTGCTGTAGGCCGAGCCCTGTTCCAGGCTGCAGCCGGCGCCGAACTCCAGCACGTAGTTGGGGATGATATTGAGGAAATTGCCGATTTCCACGTCCTGGCCGCTGTAGATGGTGCCCAGGATGGACCGGCTGGGGTGGTGGACCAGCAGGTGCTTGTTGAACACGCGGGCCTTCAGGCCGTCCGCGTATTCGTGGATGTTCAGCGTGGCGAGCTTGCGGCCGGGTTCGCCTCCCTGCATCAGGGACAGGTCTTCGCTCACGTAGCTGTCGGCGAACTGGGCGGTGCCCTCGCACGGCATTTCGCTGTCCAGCCGGCCGGCGACGTCGCCGCCCCTCTCCAGCGCGACGATCCGGGCGTAGGCGTCGGTGGCGGCCAAGTGGCGGGAGCGGATGTCCTTGGCGCCCAGCATCATGTTCGAGCTGCTGGACAGCATTTCCATCGATTGGCGAAATCCGGCCAGGAAGCTTTTGTGTTCGTCGGTGAAGCAATCCGGGGCCAGCATGGCATAAGTCATGGGATTTTCCTTCCTCGCGCGGCCTGGCTGGCGCGGGACGATGCGATGTCTTATCGTTCGGGGCGTTTGCCGTTTTGAAGTCCGGCGCGATTGATGGGCGGGTGTTTCAGACGCGCCAGGCAGGAATTTTAACCAGCCCGGAAGCCTGTTGATGCCAGGCCTGTCCGTCCGGCCATCCGCAGCGCATGGTTCCAGGCTATTCGAAAAGGAAAGGCGTGACTGGCGCGACGGGGCGATGCGCAGCCGAATGCGGTTTGGGCGGGGGCGGCGCGCTCAGGCGGCCTGGCGGGCCTCCTGCTGGAAGCGAAGGCAATAGGATAGCTGCAGTTTCAGCCGATACAGGGTGAGGCGCTGATTGGACCATCCGCGGGGCGGGCCGGTTTCCTCGTCCTCCAGCCCGGCGGGCAGGCTGGCGATCTGACGGCGCAGCAGGGGGATGCGCGCCAGCCGCAATGGCTGCAGCACCTTCTCTTCCGGATGCTGGCGGCCGGCCAGCGTCGCCGCGCGCACCTGCCAGTAGCGCGGGTCGTACCAGGGGCCGGTGCCCGGCGGCAGGTCCCGGTAAGGCATGTGCCCGATATAGGGCAGGTAGAGATCGCCATGCCATACCGCGTCGTCTTCTATCGTGCCGCACAGCTGCAGCAGCAGGGCTTCCTGCCGAAGCGACCAGCCGGTGGAGGAAACGAAGACCATGGCTTCGGGCAGCAGCTGGAAACCCTGGTGCTCCAGCATCGCGCACAGCGGTCCGCTGAGCGTGCCGCGCGCGTAGATTCTCATCCTGTCGTCGTCCGGAGAGTACGTGGCGGTCATCGGTTTATTCATGTTTCCCCTCCCGTTGTTTGCGCGCGGCAGTCTATGAGCCTGCATGCCGGTGCTCCTGGCTCGAGGCTGGATTTTGCCCCTTTGTCCTACCAGGCGTAACTCCAGTTTTCTGGAGGTGGGCGCTCGCCGCGCGGCAGGCCGCGCCAGCGGAGGCGGGATGTCGGAATCGGCGCGTTCAGCGCTCGGCGCGGATAGGCCGGCGCGCGGCGACTTCAGGCATGGCGGCTTGCCAGGCGATCGGACGTTCTGGCCAGGTAGAACCACTCCTGGCCGGCCTGGGCGCGCGGATTGGGAAACACGATGCGGGCGTCGTCACGCGCGCAGACCGGGCTGCCGTCGGCGCGGCGGCCGATCAGGTCGCCTTTACGGACAATTTCGAAGCTGGTCCAGCCGCGGACGAAGCTGTCGGCATCATCCTGCTTGTCCACCACTTCGTACAGGCTGAGCAGGGACAGCGTCCGGGGAGCGGGATCGGGCGCGTCGACCAGGCCCAGATGGGCCAGCGCGTTGAGGATGGCGCGGTAGGCGACTTCCGGCGCGGCCGGGTCGGCGTGCTGGCCGCATTCCAGCGTCAGCGCCCAGCCGCCCTGGCTGCGCATGTATTCGGTGGTGCCCACGCCGTAGCGCGCGTCGCCGTTCAGTTCCCGGAGTCTGTGGTCGCCGACCGGCGACAGCCGCCGGCGTACGACGCCCAGCGCGTAGGTGGACAGCCAGCCGTCCACCGCGTCGGCGACGCCCAGCCGCCGGGCCAGCGCCTCTTCCCGGGCCGCGTGGGCGAATGGTTCCAGCTCGCCGTCGTTGTCCGTCGGGCCGAGGAACACGAAAGGCTGCCCGGGTGACTGGAACGAGTGCAGATCGAGCAGGACGTCGTGCTCGGCCAGCAGCGGGCACAGCCAGTTGGCGGCATGGTCCTCGTAGTCTTGCGGGGATGGGTTCGGCGCGAGGTTGCGATTCAGGTTGCGGTCTCCGCCGCGCTGGCCCAGCCGGTAGGCCAGCGGATTGGCCACCGGCACCAGAGTCAGTCTTCCGGCGCGCAGCGACAGCATTCCCTGCTCCAGCTCCGCCATCACGCGGCGGATGGCGACGGCGCCGCAGACTTCATTGCCATGCACCGCGCCGGTGACGATCAGCGCCGGACCGTTCGCCAGCGCCTGGTAGCGGTGGCAGGCGAAGGCCTGCGGCCAGGCCGGATTCACTTGAGCCATACGTCCTCGAAATCGAAAGAGCCGTTGGGGTTCATGATGAAGCCCTGCACATTGGCGCGCAACGGGATGTAGATGCGCGAATGGGCGATGGTGATCCACGGGCGCTCGCGCTTGAAGATTTCCTGAGCCTTCAGGTAGTACTGCGTCCGCTGCTTCTGGTCGGTGGTTTGGCGGCCCAGTTGCAGCAGCCGTTCGAACTCGGCGTTGCAGAAGCGCTGGCCGCCCTTGCTGACGCTGCAGGACAGACTGTTCCAGAGGAAGTCGTCCGGGTCGCCGGAGTTGCTGGTCAGGCCGGACATGTAGACATCGTGCTCGCCGGCGCCGGCCCGCTTCAGGTACTCGCCCCATTCATAGGACTGGATATTGGCCTTGACCCCTATCCGGGCCCAGTCCTGCTGGATCATCTGCGCCATCAGCTTGCCGTTGGGATTGGTCGGGCGCTGCACCGGCAAAGCCCACAGGTTGACGGTGAAGCCATCGGGATAGCCGGCCTTGGCCAGCAGCGCCTTGGCCTTGGCCGGATCGTATTCGTTGCGGGTGCGCGGGTTCCAGCTCCAGGTGGACGGCGGAAACGGGTTCACCGCCTGCGTCGCGCCGCCCTTGGGGAACAGCGCCTTGAACAGCGCGTCGCGGTTGATCGCGATGTCCAGCGCCACCCGCACCTCGCGCTTGGCGAACTGCGGCCGTTTCAGATTGTAGGCGAGGTAGGAGATGTTGCTGGCGCCGGTGGAGGCGATCTTGATGTTTTTATCTCCGCTTAGCGAGTCGAGGTCGGACTCGCGCACCGCCGCGGCGACCTGGCATTCGCCGGCCTTTAGTTTCTGGATGCGCACCTGCGGGTCGGCGACGATGGCGAACACCAGGTCGCGGGTTTTCTGCGGTTTGCCCCAGTACTGCGGATGGGCCTCGTAGCGGATGATGGCATCCTTGGCGTAGCTCTTGAAGCGATAGGGACCGGTGCCGATCGGCAGCAGATTGAGCTGTTGCGGCTTGCCGGCTTTCAGCAGTTGGTCGGCGTATTCGGCCGACTGCATGCCGGCGAAGCCCATCGCGAAGAAAGTGAGGAAGGTGGCGTTGCGTTCTTTCAGCCTTATCCTGACGGTATGGTCGTCCACCTTCTGCACCGAGTCGATCAGCTTGGCGAGGCCGTAGCCGTCCGGTCCGGTCAACGGTGTTCTGAGCGCCTGGTTGAACGGCAGCTCGGGGCGTATCCAGCGGTTGACGGTGAAGACGGCGTCGTCGGCGGAGAAGTCGCGGCTGGGGGTGAAATAGGCGGTCTGATGGAACTTGACGTTGCGACGGAGTCTGAATGTATATACCAGTCCATCGGGCGACACCGACCAGCTTTCGGCCAGGCCGGGCCGCAGCGCGACGCCGCCGCGCTTGAACTCGACCAGGCCTTGGAACACCGGCTTGGTGATGTTGTAGGTGGTGGCGCTGTCCCACATCGCCGGATCGAAGCCTTCCGGCGAGGCTTCCGCGCAAAAGACCAGTGGTTTGGCGGCGAGGGCGGGCAAGGCCGTGGCCAGCGCCAGGGACAGCGACAGGGCGCGAAGGGAACGGGAGAGGATCATGTCCGTTTTCCTGATGGTTCGCGCGCGGCGGCGATCGGCCGCGCGTCGGTATCGATATGCCTGCAGAGTATCGCACACTCCGGGTCCGCGACCGAGTGGGGGGAGCGGCAGGTTTGTTTCAGATCAGCGGGAGGCGGGGCGATGACGGGGACGATCAGGCTCGAGGAGCTGGAAAACCATTCCGAATACGTGTCCATCGCGGGCATGGCCGGCGTGAGGCTGGATTTGCGCTATGCCAGCGACGACAACTTCGTCGGCCGCGATCTATACGGCCCGTCGGCGCATGCGCTGCTGCACCGAGAGGCCGCCCGCCGGCTGGCCCGCGCCGCGCGCGAGCTGGCAAGCCGGCGAGCCGGATACAGACTGCGTGTTTTCGACGCGCTGCGGCCCGGCCGCGTGCAGCGGGTGCTTTGGGACATCGTCAAGGACACGCCGCAACGCATTTACGTCGCCGACCCCGCGCGCGGCTCCATTCACAGCTTCGGCATGGCGGTGGACATTACGGTGGAGGATGGACAGGGACGGGAGCTGGACATGGGCACCGGTTTCGACGATTTCACCGAGCGCGCCCAGCCGCAGCGGGAAGCGGAGATGCTGGAGAGAGGACTGCTCAGCGACGCCCAGCTGGACAATCGGCTGCTGCTGCGCGGCTGCATGGCGGCGGGCGGTTTTCGCGGCATCGCCACCGAGTGGTGGCATTTCGAGGCGGCGGACCGCGATTGGGTGCGCGCCCATATGCGCTTGATCGAATAAGCGCCCATCCGCGGGCTTCCCTGCGATTCCGCATGAGGCCGATTCTTCCTTCACCTGCGTGCATCTGATCTGGCGGCCTTCGGCAGGCCCGCGACAATGCCGCTCTGACGGAAGACAGGCGACCAGGGCGGCCGTCGGCGCGCAGCAAGGGGGAGGAGAGATCGTCCCGCAAACCGTGCGCAGCATGAAGCGCATCGCCGAGCATCATGGCCATCCACGACATCGCCTGTCAGATCCATCTGCCGGCGCAGAGCGTCGCCTGCGAGATCGAAGGCATGGGCGGGCTGGGGAAGCGGGTGGTGGCGATCTTCGCGCAGATCATCCACTCCACCCGGGAGCCGTCCACCGCCGTCGGCCATATCGCCCGCACCACCAAGCACATCCATGGCCTGACCCGCTCCACGTCGGAAGTGATCCACCCTGAACGAGCTGAACCGGCGCGCCTGCAAGCTAAAAACGTGGTGGAGCGCTGCCATATCTGAGCGCACGGCCGGGGCGCGGCGGACGGATGCGCTTGACGCTGCGCAAGCTCGATCGGCTCGGGTTCCGCTTGCGCCGCCCGGCGTGGTATCGTCGCGGAATGAGAATTCTGGGCCGCATCCTGTTGCTGATCGCGCTGCAGCTGTCCTTGCTGACCGGCTGGGCGGTTGCCGCGCGCGCGCCGCTTGCGGGCATGCAGCCGCATGATTGGTGCGCGGAGATGGCTGCCGCGCGGGAGTGCGCCGGCATGCGCGACGGACTGCCATCCGGCAAACCGGCGCCGATGGCGCATGCCTCCGCTTGCGATGCGGCCTGCGCGCAGGCATGCCCGCCGTTGTTCATCGAGACGGCTTTGCCTCGCATGGCCGTGATCAAGCCGAGCGGCGTGCGGGTGGCGGCGCTGCCATCCCTGTCGGCGGGCCCGATCCCGCCGCCGCCTTTGCGTCCTCCAGCCGTCCGGACCTGAGCCATTCCATCCGCGCCATCGCGCGCATCCGATCCGGACATTTTCTATATGGAGGGCAATCATGCCCCTGTTGCGTCATACCCTGTTCGCGGCCGTTTTGGCCGCCGTCAGCGCGTCCGCCCTGGCCGCCGTTCCCGTCACCGTTTACAAGAGCCCGAGCTGCGGCTGCTGCGAGGCCTATATCGCCTATCTGAAGCAGAATGGCTTCGCCGTTTCCGCCGTCAATCGCGACGACATGCAGCAGGTGAAAAGCCAGCTTGGCGTCACGCCGGGCATGGGCAGCTGCCACACCGCCAAGGTCGGCCGCTACGTGGTGGAGGGACATGTGCCCGTTGCCGCCATCAAGCAGCTGCTGGCCGGCAACAGCAAGCTGACCGGCATCGCGGTGCCGGGCATGCCGCTGAATTCGCCGGGCATGGGCGAGACCAAGCCCGGCACGTTGCCAGTGTACGCGATGTCGGCGGAGCAGAAGACCGGCGTGTTGTACGGTCGCTTCTAAGCGCTGAAACGAAAACTGCGCGCGCCGGCTTCGACGGCGCGCGCGGTTCGGCTGGCCGGGTCTTACTTCATTTCCCAGTTGGTGACTTTCTGCACCGCGGCGTCGGCATTCTTCAAGTCGGTCTCGCCCATGTTCAACAGCGTGCTCCATTGCTTGACGCGGTTTTTGCCGTTGGGCGGCTGATTGTAGTCGTTGGTGTCGACGATCTTGCTGCGCTGCGCGTAGAAGGCGGTCATGAAGGTTTTCTCGTCGCCGCTGTTGCCGGAGCGGGACAGCAGGCCCTGCAGCGTGCCGGAATCGCCGGTTGCGCCCTGGTTCAGCGCGGTGTCGACGAAGGAGCCTATGGTCAGCGCGCTGGAGAAGCCGCGCTGGCGGGCCTGCTGCACGCTGTATTGGATGTATACCTTGTAGAAGGTGTTCCACATCGCGTCGCGCCAGGCGGGATTGTTCTGCAGGCTGCCGATCTTGTCGCAGAACACCTTGGCGCTGTCGCTGATCTTCAGGATCTTGCCCTGCATGCTGCCGTGCACGCCGGCGCGGGCCAGACCGCCGGCGATGGAGGGATTGCTCGCGCCGCTGGAAGCGTCGAACTCCTTGAACAGCGTGGGACCGTCCGGGCCCTCGTCGTTCGGGCCACCGGTGGTGGCGCCGAAGATGCCTATCGTGTATCCGCGCTTGTCGCCGATGTTCTCGCAGTAGCCGTAGAACTTGGTCCACTCCAGCGAATCCTGCTCCGGCTTGTTGACCAGCTTCATGATGTTGTCCCACTGCTCGCCGTCCAGGCCGGTGTTGGCTTTCAGGAATTTCAGCGTCGCGGGCGGAAAGTTGGCGTCGTGGTCGGCGGCCTTGGCCTGCGCGGCCGGACGACAGCGCTTGCCGGCCTGCCAGGCCTGGCCCTGTTCCGGAGGATTGCCCTGGGTCCAGAAGGCCGCGGTGTAGTTGACGCCGCCGCGGCTGGCGACGCTGCCGGCTTGATAGGGCGAGGCGGGGCTCCACGCGGCGGCGCAGTCGGGCAGGCGAACGGTTTGTCTTTCGGGGCTGCCGGCCGTCGAGCCCTGGGCCGCCGCAGAACCGGCGGCGGCGAGGAGGGCGAGTCCCGCCAGGATGGCGGACGGGAAGGAAAGGCGTTTTGCTGCGTATTTCATGAGTCTTCTCCCTGTTAGGTGGTATTGCCTAAGAGATGCTTCCTGATGAAACAGCTGAAACGATGCATGTCCGTGGCGACCTGCCGGTGTTGGCGGAAAGGTTTCCCCGCGCAGGGCTGCCAAGAATCTGGCGTGATGCGATGGACGGCAGCACCGCGCTCGGATAATGCGCGGGACCATCATAAGCGCCAATAACTCAAATTGACTTATTTATTTTAAATTTTCATGCCATTGTGTTGCATGGGTGTCTGTACGAGTTTCGGCGAACATGAAAAAAGCCGCCCGCAGGCGGCTGTTCGGATCAGGGAAGCGGCTCAGCCGCCGAGCGGCGCATCCGGCGCCAGCACGGTTTCCGCCGCCTCGGGCAGCAGGTTGGGGTAGTCACGGCTGTAATGCAGGCCTCGGCTTTCCTTGCGCAGCAGCGCGGAGCGGACGATCAGTTCGGCGGTCTGCACCAGGTTGCGCAGTTCGATCAGGTCGTTGCTGACGTGGAAGTGGCTGTAATACTCGTCGATCTCGCCTTTCAGCAGGTCGATCCGGTGCAGCGCGCGCTCCAGCCGCTTATTGGTGCGGACGATGCCGACGTAGTCCCACATCGCGCGGCGCAGTTCGTCCCAGTTGTGGGAGATCACCACCTCTTCGTCCGGATCGGTGACGCGGCTGTCGTCCCAGGCCGGGATGGCCGGCAATTTGATGCTGTCCGCCGCCAGGATGTCCTCCGCGGCCGCCTTGCCGATCACCAGGCATTCCAGCAAGGAGTTGCTGGCCAGGCGGTTGGCGCCGTGCAGGCCGGTACAGGCGACTTCGCCCACCGCGTACAGTCCGTCCACATCGGTGCGGCCGGCCAGGTCGGTGACGATGCCGCCGCAGGTGAAATGCACCGCAGGCACCACCGGTATTGGTTGCTGGGTGATGTCTATGCCCAGTTCCAGGCAGTGGGCGTAGATATTGGGGAAGTGTTCCTTGATGAACTGGGCCGGTTTATAGGAAATATCCAGGTAGACGCAATCCAGGCCGTGCTTTTTCATCTCGAAGTCGATCGCGCGCGCCACCACGTCGCGCGGTGCCAGCTCGCCGCGCGGATCGTGCTGCGGCATGAAACGGGTGCCATCCGGCAGCTTCAGGATGCCGCCCTCGCCGCGCACGGCTTCCGATATCAGGAAGGACTTGGCGTGCGGGTGGTAGAGGCAGGTGGGATGGAACTGGATGAATTCCATATTGCCCACCCGGCAACCTGCGCGCCAGCCCATCGCGATGCCGTCGCCGGTGGCGGTGTCGGGATTGGTGGTATAAAGGTAAACCTTGCCGGCGCCGCCGGAGGCGAGGATGGTGTGTTGGGCGGCGATGGTGACGACTTCGTCGCCATTCTTGTCCAGCGCGTACACGCCATAGGCGCGCTTGCCGGACTGGCCCAGCTTCTGCGAGGTGATCAGGTCGATCGCTATATAGTGTTCCAGCTCGGTGATGTTGGGATGGGCCTTGATCTTCTGTCCCAGCGTGCTGGTCACGGCGGCGCCGGTGGCGTCGGCGGCGTGGATGATGCGGCGGTGGCTGTGGCCGCCTTCTCGAGTCAGGTGATAGCCGGTCTGGTGTTCGTCGTCGCGGGTGAAGGGCACACCCAGCTTGATCAGCCAGTCTATCGCCTCCTTGGAGTGTTCGACGATGAAGCGGGTCGCCTTCTCATTGCATAGTCCCGCGCCAGCGACCAGCGTGTCGCGGATATGGTCTTCTACCGAGTCTTCGGTATCCAGTACCGCGGCGATGCCGCCCTGGGCGTAGGTGGAGTTGCCTTCCAGCAGATCCCGCTTGGTGATCAATCCTACCTTGCGCGTTTCCGCCAGGTGCAGCGCCAGCGTCATCCCAGCCAGGCCGCTGCCGATAATCAGCACATCAAACTTGAGCATATATAGAGAGTTCCACGGCAGGCACCATGCGTGCCAAATGCATGTGAGCGTAGCAGAATCGCGGGCGGGCGCGTAGCGGGCCGCTCAATTCCCGGGTTTCGAGGAGCGAAATGGCGATGCCTTGAAATAATTCTTCAGCATAAATGCTTTCTTTTCAGCTTGTTATTGCGGTTCTGGAAAAGAATTGGCATTTTCCTGAGATTTTTCTCGCGAAAGGTGTTGACGGGTTTGGGGTCGGGGCGTATAGTTCGCCTCCTCAGCTGACGCAGCGAACGAAACAGCGGAAACGAAACGGTTCCGCAGCGACGACGCAGCGACCGGCACTGCTCTTTAACAGAATGAATAACCGATAGGTGTAAGTGCTTGGCGAAAGCCGAATACTTGCACTGCAAGAGATAGGAAATACCAGTTATTTCTTTGAACTTGCGTGCCAGAAATTGCTAAGAGATTGAACTGAAGAGTTTGATCCTGGCTCAGATTGAACGCTGGCGGCATGCTTTACACATGCAAGTCGAACGGTAACAGGGTGCTTGCACCGCTGACGAGTGGCGAACGGGTGAGTAATGCGTCGGAATGTACCGTGTAATGGGGGATAGCTCGGCGAAAGCCGGATTAATACCGCATACGCCCTGAGGGGGAAAGCGGGGGATCGAAAGACCTCGCGTTATACGAGCAGCCGACGTCTGATTAGCTAGTTGGTGAGGTAAGAGCTCACCAAGGCGACGATCAGTAGCGGGTCTGAGAGGATGATCCGCCACACTGGGACTGAGACACGGCCCAGACTCCTACGGGAGGCAGCAGTGGGGAATTTTGGACAATGGGGGCAACCCTGATCCAGCCATGCCGCGTGTCTGAAGAAGGCCTTCGGGTTGTAAAGGACTTTTGTCAGGGAGGAAATCCCGCTGGTTAATACCCGGCGGGGATGACAGTACCTGAAGAATAAGCACCGGCTAACTACGTGCCAGCAGCCGCGGTAATACGTAGGGTGCGAGCGTTAATCGGAATTACTGGGCGTAAAGCGTGCGCAGGCGGTTGTGCAAGTCTGATGTGAAAGCCCCGGGCTTAACCTGGGAACGGCATTGGAGACTGCACAGCTAGAGTGCGTCAGAGGGGGGTAGAATTCCACGTGTAGCAGTGAAATGCGTAGAGATGTGGAGGAATACCGATGGCGAAGGCAGCCCCCTGGGATGACACTGACGCTCATGCACGAAAGCGTGGGGAGCAAACAGGATTAGATACCCTGGTAGTCCACGCCCTAAACGATGTCAACTAGCTGTTGGGGGTTTGAATCCTTGGTAGCGTAGCTAACGCGTGAAGTTGACCGCCTGGGGAGTACGGCCGCAAGGTTAAAACTCAAAGGAATTGACGGGGACCCGCACAAGCGGTGGATGATGTGGATTAATTCGATGCAACGCGAAAAACCTTACCTGCTCTTGACATGTACGGAACTTGCCAGAGATGGCTTGGTGCCCGAAAGGGAGCCGTAACACAGGTGCTGCATGGCTGTCGTCAGCTCGTGTCGTGAGATGTTGGGTTAAGTCCCGCAACGAGCGCAACCCTTGTCATTAGTTGCCATCATTCAGTTGGGCACTCTAATGAGACTGCCGGTGACAAACCGGAGGAAGGTGGGGATGACGTCAAGTCCTCATGGCCCTTATGAGCAGGGCTTCACACGTCATACAATGGTCGGTACAGAGGGTTGCCAAGCCGCGAGGTGGAGCTAATCTCAGAAAACCGATCGTAGTCCGGATCGCACTCTGCAACTCGAGTGCGTGAAGTCGGAATCGCTAGTAATCGCAGATCAGCATGCTGCGGTGAATACGTTCCCGGGTCTTGTACACACCGCCCGTCACACCATGGGAGTGAGTTTCACCAGAAGTGGGTAGGCTAACCGCAAGGAGGCCGCTTACCACGGTGGGATTCATGACTGGGGTGAAGTCGTAACAAGGTAGCCGTAGGGGAACCTGCGGCTGGATCACCTCCTTTCTAGAGACTGGCGATTGCCAAGTACTTACAGCCTATCGGTTATTCAAGTTAAGGGCATTTTCGATGAAAATCTGCGCAGCTCTGCGTTGAAAGCCTCCTCGTGTACTCGATGTACACGTCGTCAGCTTTCGCCTGGATCTGCTTGATTTTGATCGAAAAGGATGTGGTATCAAACGACTACTGGGTTTGTAGCTCAGCTGGTTAGAGCACTGTGTTGATAACGCAGGGGTCGTAGGTTCGAGTCCTACCAGACCCACCAGTATTTTTTGGGTCAGGCAAGGCGCGAAGAAGCGAAGTGTGCTCATGCACATGAGCGACTGAGCAACGCAGCATCACCCAAAAAGAGGGGGATTAGCTCAGTTGGGAGAGCACCTGCTTTGCAAGCAGGGGGTCGTCGGTTCGATCCCGTCATCCTCCACCATACGCCGCAAACAAAATCGAATTGAGAAGTTTGATTTTGTTTGCGTTGTAAAACGCCCGATCTTTAACAAACTGAAGAAGCCGAATATATAAGACGGCGAGATGAAAGCGTAGAGTTAACTCTTTACGCGGACAAATCGTCATCTTGGGTATTTGATTGTATCTAAGGCTGCGTCGCCATATCAAAAGGGGCGGTGCAGTCGTCGCACAAACACGCTCCGTCGTTTTGGTGATTTAGGTTACTGAAATGATAGGGTCAAGCGACTAAGTGCATCTGGTGGATGCCTTGGCGATCACAGGCGATGAAGGACGTGTAAGCCTGCGAAAAGCGCGGGGGAGCTGGCAATAGAGCTTTGATCCCGCGATGTCCGAATGGGGAAACCCCTCCGCAAGGAGATCCCTGACTGAATACATAGGTCAGTGGAGGCGAACCGAGTGAACTGAAACATCTAAGTAACTCGAGGAACAGAAATCAACCGAGATTCCGTAAGTAGTGGCGAGCGAACGCGGAACAGCCTGTACGTGTTATGGATTGTGTTAGTGGAAGGTTATGGAAAGGACCGCCATAGTGGGTGATAGCCCCGTACACGAAAACACATTCCAAGGACTAGGCGTACGAGAAGTAGGGCGGGACACGCGAAATCCTGTCTGAAGATGGGGGGACCATCCTCCAAGGCTAAATACTCGTGATCGACCGATAGTGAACCAGTACCGTGAGGGAAAGGCGAAAAGAACCCCGGGAGGGGAGTGAAATAGAACCTGAAACCGGATGCATACAAACAGTGGGAGCGGACTTGTTCCGTGACTGCGTACCTTTTGTATAATGGGTCAGCGACTTACGTTCAGTAGCAAGCTTAACCGAATAGGGGAGGCGTAGGGAAACCGAGTCCGAATAGGGCGTCTTAGTTGCTGGGCGTAGACCCGAAACCGAGTGATCTATCCATGGCCAGGATGAAGGTGCGGTAACACGCACTGGAGGTCCGAACCCACTAGTGTTGCAAAACTAGGGGATGAGCTGTGGATAGGGGTGAAAGGCTAAACAAACTCGGAGATAGCTGGTTCTCCCCGAAAACTATTTAGGTAGTGCCTCATGTATCACTTCCGGGGGTAAAGCACTGTTATGGCTAGGGGGTCATTGCGATTTACCAAACCATGGCAAACTCTGAATACCGGAAAGTGCGAGCATGGGAGACAGACGGTGGGTGCTAACGTCCATCGTCAAGAGGGAAACAACCCAGACCGCCAGCTAAGGTCCCAAATGATCAGTTAAGTGGTAAACGAAGTGGGAAGGCCTAGACAGCCAGGATGTTGGCTTAGAAGCAGCCATCATTTAAAGAAAGCGTAATAGCTCACTGGTCGAGTCGTCCTGCGCGGAAGATGTAACGGGGCTCAAACTGATAACCGAAGCTGCGGATGGGCACGTAAGTGTCCGTGGTAGGGGAGCGTTCTGTAGGTCTGTGAAGGTGTCTCGTAAGGGATGCTGGAGATATCAGAAGTGCGAATGCTGACATGAGTAGCGATAAAGCGGGTGAAAAGCCCGCTCGCCGAAAGCCCAAGGTTTCCTACGCAACGTTCATCGGCGTAGGGTGAGTCGGCCCCTAAGGCGAGGCTGAAAAGCGTAGTCGATGGGAAACGGGTTAAAATTCCCGTACTTTTGTGTAGTGCGATGTGGGGACGGAGAAGGTTAGGTCATCAGACTGTTGGAATAGTCTGTTTAAGCCGGTAGGCGTGAGGGGTAGGCAAATCCGCCCTTCTTTAACGCCGAGACGTGATGACGAGGGTCTACGGACCTGAAGTGACTGATACCACGCTTCCAGGAAAAGCCACTAAGCTTCAGCTACACAAGAACCGTACCGCAAACCGACACAGGTGGGCAGGATGAGAATTCTAAGGCGCTTGAGAGAACTCAGGAGAAGGAACTCGGCAAATTGATACCGTAACTTCGGGAGAAGGTATGCCTCTTAGAGTGTAGGACTTCGCGTTCGAAGCTTTGAGAGGTCGCAGAGAATCGGTGGCTGCGACTGTTTAACAAAAACACAGCACTGTGCCAACACGAAAGTGGACGTATACGGTGTGACGCCTGCCCGGTGCCGGAAGGTTAAGTGATGGGGTGCAAGCTCTTGATCGAAGCCCCGGTAAACGGCGGCCGTAACTATAACGGTCCTAAGGTAGCGAAATTCCTTGTCGGGTAAGTTCCGACCCGCACGAATGGCGTAACGATGGCCACACTGTCTCCTCCTGAGACTCAGCGAAGTTGAAGTGTTTGTGAAGATGCAATCTCCCCGCTGCTAGACGGAAAGACCCCGTGAACCTTTACTGTAGCTTTGCATTGGACTTTGAACAGACTTGTGTAGGATAGGTGGGAGGCTTTGAAGCCAGGACGCTAGTTCTGGTGGAGCCGTCCTTGAAATACCACCCTGGTGTGTTTGAGGTTCTAACCTTGGTCCGTGATCCGGATTGGGGACAGTGCATGGTAGGCAGTTTGACTGGGGCGGTCTCCTCCCAAAGTGTAACGGAGGAGTTCGAAGGTTACCTAGGTACGGTCGGAAATCGTGCTGATAGTGCAATGGCAAAAGGTAGCTTAACTGCGAGACCGACAAGTCGAGCAGGTGCGAAAGCAGGACATAGTGATCCGGTGGTTCTGAATGGAAGGGCCATCGCTCAACGGATAAAAGGTACTCCGGGGATAACAGGCTGATACCGCCCAAGAGTTCACATCGACGGCGGTGTTTGGCACCTCGATGTCGGCTCATCACATCCTGGGGCTGTAGCCGGTCCCAAGGGTATGGCTGTTCGCCATTTAAAGTGGTACGTGAGCTGGGTTCAAAACGTCGTGAGACAGTTTGGTCCCTATCTGCAGTGGGCGTTGGAAGTTTGACGGGGGCTGCTCCTAGTACGAGAGGACCGGAGTGGACGCACCTCTGGTGTACCGGTTGTGACGCCAGTCGCATTGCCGGGTAGCTAAGTGCGGAAGAGATAACCGCTGAAAGCATCTAAGCGGGAAACTTGCCTGAAGATGAGACTTCCCTGGAGGCTTGACCTCCCTGAAGAGTCGTTCGAGACCAGGACGTTGATAGGTCGGGTGTGGAAGCGCTGTGAGGCGTGAAGCTAACCGATACTAATTGCTCGTGAGGCTTGATCCTATCATTTGAGTGGCTTGGAGAATCCGAGTTGCGAAGATAGCGTGTGTGCGACACGATCAGATACCGAATATTCAGAATCAGAGCGATGCTCTGGTTCAGGCTTCTTGAGTTTGACCAGTTTATGTCTGGTGGCCATAGCGAGGTGGTCCCACGCCTTCCCATCCCGAACAGGACCGTGAAACGCCTTAGCGCCGATGATAGTGTGGCATTCGCCATGTGAAAGTAGGACACCGCCAGACGCCCATACGACAAAGCCCAGCTCAGACGAGCTGGGCTTTGCGCATTCCGGCGCAGGACATTGCGCCGCGCCAATCCTGCCCCGACCGGACCCCGGCGGGGCTTAGTTATTTTTATCGTACTGCATCAGTTCGACCGGAGCGCCGTTGACTTCGATGAAGGCGACGGTGAGGCCCGGGCTGGGGCTGTTGGGGGCGATCAGCAGCTTGTGTCCTTCCAGGGCTTGCGCCAGATCTTCGACCTCGAAGGCGATGTGCGGCACCCGTTTGACCAGTTCCGGATAGGGCGCGTCCTGCCAGTAGCGCTGCCACTGGATGCCGAAGGCGTTGTCCTGATGATCGCTGACTGTCATCTTCAGGTGCGGCAGGTCGATTTCATTGTCGAAGCGTCCGCTGGTCGGTATGCCGATATGGTTGTATTTCATCTTCTAATCCTTGGTGACGGCGACGGGCGTAAAAAATCCCCGCTGTTTCGACAGCGGGGAGGGGGGAGAAATCCTGTTGATCGAGGATGCGGCTCAGCGATCCAGCCCGCCCAGCAGCACGTATTTGATTTCCAGATAGTCCTCGATGCCGTACTTTGAGCCCTCGCGGCCCAGGCCGGATTGCTTGACGCCGCCGAACGGCGCCGCCTCGTTGGACAGCAGGCCGCTATTGACTGCCACCATGCCGTACTCCAGGCCTTCGGCGACGCGGAAGATGCGGCCGACATCGCGGGCGTAGAAATAGCTGGCCAGGCCGAACTCGGTGTCGTTGGCCAGGCGGATCGCTTCTTCCTCGGTCTTGAAGCGGAACAGCGGCGCCAGCGGGCCGAAGGTCTCTTCGCGCGCCACCTTCATGTCGCGGGTGACGTCGGCGATCAGCGTCGGCTCGAAGAAGGTGTGGCCCAGCGCGTGGCGCTTGCCGCCGGCGATCAGTCGGCCGCCTTTGGCCAGCGCGTCGGCGATGTGCTCTTCCACCTTGGCCACCGCGTTGTGGTCGATCAGCGGCCCCTGGCTGACGCCGGCCTCCAGGCCGTTGCCCACCTTCAGGGTGGCGACGGCGGCGGCGAATTTCTCGGCGAAGGCGTCGTAGACGCCGTCCTGCACGTAGATGCGGTTGGCGCAGACGCAGGTCTGGCCGGCGTTGCGGTACTTGGAGATCAGCGCGCCTTCCACCGCGGCGTCCAGATCGGCGTCGTCGAACACGATGAAGGGCGCGTTGCCGCCAAGCTCCATCGATACCTTTTTCACCGTGCCGGCGCATTGGGCGATCAGCTTGCGGCCGACTTCGGTGGAGCCGGTGAAGGAGAATTTCTTCACCGTGTCGCTGCCGGTCAGCACCGCGCCGATTTCGCTGGAGCCGCCAGTGATCACCGAAAACACGCCGGCCGGGATGCCGGCGCGCTCGGCCAGCTCGGCCAGCGCCAGCGCCGATAGCGGGGTCTGGCTGGCCGGGCGGACCACCATGGTGCAGCCGGCGGCCAGCGCCGGCGCGGCCTTGCGCGTGATCATCGCGCTGGGGAAGTTCCACGGCGTGATGGCGGCGGTGACGCCTATCGGCTCCTTGGTCACCAGCACGCGGCGGTCGCCGGCGGGACCGGGCACGATGTCGCCGTAAACCCGCTTGGCCTCCTCGGCGTACCACTCGATGTAGCTGGCGCCGTAGGCGATCTCGCCCTTGGCTTCGGCCAGCGGTTTGCCTTGCTCGGAGGTCAGGATTATCGCCAGGTCTTGCTGGTGGGCGATGATCAGGTCGAACCAGCGGCGCAGGATGGCGGCGCGCTCCTTGGCGCTCTTGGCTTTCCAGGCTGGGAAGGCGCGGGCGGCGGCGGCCACCGCGCGTTCGGCTTCGGCGGCGCCCATCTTGGGCACTTGGCCGATTTTCTCGCCGGTGGCCGGGTTGTGGACCGCGATGTGCTGGCCGCCGTCGGCATCCAGCCATTCGCCGCCCAGATAGCATTGCTGGCGCAGCAGCGAGGGGTCTTGCAGATTCAACATGTCGGGCATTCCTTGAGCAAAAGAGCGGACGCGCCGTCTTGCGCGGCCGCTCGCATTGGCGTGTGTCGATCAGGCCTTGAGCGCCGCTTCCAGCTTGCCGAGCGCCTCGGCGAAGATCTCGTCTTCGATGGTCAGCGGGAACAGGAAGCGCACCACGTTGGCGTAGATGCCGCAGGTGAGCAGGATCAGGCCGTTGGCCAGCGCGTGCTGCTGCACTTTCTTGGCGAAGTCCGGATCCGGCTGATGGCTGCCGGGTTGATTGAATTCGACGGCGATCATCGCGCCCAGGCCGCGCACTTCGGCGATCTGCGGCACCGCGGATTTGAGGCCGTTCAGTTTTTCCTTCAGCGCGTCGCCCAGGCGCTGGGCGCGCTCGGCCAGCTTCTCGCTGTCGATGACATCCAGCACCGCGTGAGCGGCGGCCAGCGCCAGCGGGTTGCCGGCGTAGGTGCCGCCCAGGCCGCCCGGCGCAGGCGCGTCCATCACTTCGGCGCGGCCGGTGACGGCGGACAGCGGGAAGCCGCCGGCCAGCGACTTGGCCATGGTGATCAGGTCAGGCACCGCGTCGAAATGCTCGCTGGCCAGCAGCTTGCCGGTGCGGGCGAAGCCCGACTGCACCTCGTCGGCGATCAGCAGGATGCCGTGGCGGTCGCACAGTTCGCGCAGCGCCTTCACCCATTCGGCCGGCGCGGCGTAGAAACCGCCTTCGCCCTGCACCGGCTCGTAGATGATGGCGGCGACGCGGGCCGGGTCGATGTCGAACTTGAACAGTTTTTCCAGGCCGACCAGCGAATCCTGCACCGACACGCCGTGCAGCGTGTTCGGATACGGGGCGTGGTAGACGTCGGAAGGGAAGGGACCGAAACCGAGCTTGTACGGCGCCACTTTGCCGGTCAGCGCCATGCCCATCAGCGTGCGGCCGTGGAAGGCGCCGCCGAAGGCGATGACGCCGGGGCGGCCGGTGGCGGCGCGGGCGATCTTCACCGCGTTTTCCACCGCCTCGGCGCCGGTGGTGAAGAAGGCGGTCTTCTTGGCGTGCTTGCCCGGGGCCAGCGCGTTCAGTTTTTCCGCCAGGCTGATGTAGGACTCGTACGGCACCACCTGGTAGCAGGTGTGGCTGAAGCGGGACAGCTGCTCGGCCACCGCGGCTTCCACTTTCGGATGCAGGTGGCCGGTGTTGAGCACGCCGATGCCGCCGGCGAAGTCGATGTAGCGCCGGCCCTCGGTATCCCACACTTCCGCGTTCTTGGCGCGGTCGGCGAAGAAACTGCACATCACGCCGACGCCGCGCGGGGTGGCGTCGGATTTGCGTTGCATCAGTTGCTGCTGGCTCATGGAAGTCTCCTCGGGGCCGGGCGATCGTGGCGCCGCCGCGGCGGGTCGATATGGCGCCGGGATGGATGGCGCGTCAGCGGATCATTCTATGAGGGTGTTTAGCAAAAAGCCACAGATGCATTAAAAAATTAAACGCCTGTGGCGGATGCGGCACAGGCGTTTTGTCGGGGCGGCCCGGGCTCAGCGCATGATCAGCTGATTGACCTCGGCCAGCGCATCCGGCTGCAACTGGCCGGCGGCCTGGGCCAGCGCCAGGCGCGCGGTCAGATAGCTGTACTTGGCATTGGCCAGCGTGGTCAGCGCGGTGTAGTAGGCCTGTTCGGCCTGCAGCAGGTCGATGCTGGTGCGGATGCCCACTTCCTTGCCCAGGCGGGTGGATTCCACCTTGCTCTTGGCCGAGACCAGCAGTTGTTGCTGCGCGCGCACCAGGGCGGCGCCGTTGGTCACGCCGAGAAAGGCCTTGCGCACGTCTTCCTTCACCTGACGGCGGCTGGATTCGAGCTGGTCGCGCGCGGCTTCTTCCTGCGCCGTCGCCTCGCGCACCTGGGAGTTGATGCCGCCGCCGGCGAACAGCGGCAGGCTGACGGTGACGCCGACATTGCTGCCGCGCGTGTGCGGGTAGCTGCCGCTCTGGTTGCTGATATTGTCGGCGTAGCCGGCGTTCAGGGTGACGGTGGGCAGGTGGTTGCCCTTTTTCTCGATCACGGTCTGGCGCGCCAGCTCCAGGTTCTGCTGCGCGCTCTTGATCTTCAGGCTGTTGCGCTGCGCCATGTCGATCCAGGCGTCCAGGCCGGCCGGCTTGGGCGGAAGCAGCGGCAGCTGGTCGCGCACGGTCTGGATGCCGGACGGCTCCAGGCCGGTCAGGCGCTTCAGATTGTTTTCGGCCAGTTCCAGATTGTTGGCGTCGCTGATTTCCTGCGCCACTGCGCCGTCGTAGCCGGCCTGCGCCTCATGGGTGTCGGTAATGGTGGCGGTGCCGACCTCGAACGCGGTCCTGGCCTGCTCCAGCAGGTTCTGGTAGGTCTTCTTGCTGGCGCGGGTGGCGGCCAGCGTGTCGCGGGCGCGTAGCACGTCGAAGTAGGCCTGGGCGATGTCCAGGATCAGTTGCTGCTCGGCGGCGTCGAAGGTGGTGTCTGCCAGCTCGGTGCCTATCTTGCCCTTCTGGTAGCCGGTGTACTTGCCGGCGTCGAACAGCGGCTGCTGCAGGCCGACGTTGTAGCCGTGGGTCTCATAGGGCTTGTTGGCGACGAGGTTGCCGGAGGCGCCGATGCCCTGCGACGGCTGCAACGGATTATTGTAGGCGTAATTGCCGGTGACGCTGACCTGCGGCAGCAACTGGCTGCGGCCCTGCACCGCTTTTTCCTGGCCGGCCTCGCGCTGGGCGCGGGCGGCGGCGAAATCGGCGTTGTAGTCGCGGGCGGCCTGCCAGGCGCCGACCAGGTCGAAGGCCTGGGCGGGCAGCGCGGCGCCGAACATCAGCAGGGCGGCGATGAGGGGGAGGCGGTGGTTCTTCATTTGTGCTCTTGTTCTTGCGGTTGGGCGGAGAGCCGCTGTTCATTGCGTCCGACGCGGAACCATTGGGCGTACAGCGCCGGCAGGAACAGCAGGGTCAGCACGGTGGCGACCAGCAGCCCTCCCATGATGGCGACCGCCATCGGACCCCAGAACGTACTGCGGGTCAATGGAATCATTGCCAGAATGGCGGCCAATGCTGTCAGCATTATGGGCCTAAAGCGGCGCACGGTGGAACCGACGATGGCTTCGAAGCGGTCTATGCCTTCGCGGATGTCGTGCTCGATCTGGTCCACCAGGATCACCGAATTGCGCATGATCATGCCGGACAGCGCGATCACGCCCAGCATCGCGACGAAGCCGAAAGGCGCGCGGAACAAGATCAGCGTCAGGGTGACGCCTATCATGCCCAGCGGTGCGGTCAGCACCACCATCAGCGTGCGCTGGAAGCTCTGCAACTGCAGCATCAGGAGTGTCAGAACTACAACAATCATCAGCGGCGCGACTGCGGCGATCGCCTTTTGCGACTTGCCGCTGGACTCCAGCGTGCCGCCGACCTCGATGTGGTAGCCCAGCGGCAGCGTGCGCTCCAGCGCCTGCATCTGCGGCCACAGCTGGCCGGACACGTCGGCGCCCTGCACGCCGTCCACCACGTCGGCGCTGACGGTGATCGCCGGCAGGCGGTTGCGGCGCCAGATGATGCCTTCCTCCGGCTCGTAGCGGATATGGCCGATCTGCGACACCGGCACGAAGCGGCCGCTGCCGGTCTGCACCATCAGATTGCCGAGGCCGGCGACGTTCTTCTGCTCGCCCGGATTGAGACGGGCGACGATGGCGATGCTCTGGTCACCCTCGCGGTAGGCGCTGACCGCGGAGCCGGAGATCAGCATCTGCAGCTGTTGCGACAGTTGCTGCGAGCTCAGCCCCAGCGCGCTGGCCTTGTCCTGGTCGATGTCTATCCGCAGCGCCTTGACCTGCTCGCCCCAGTTCTGATTGACGTGCAGCGTAGACGGCTGCTTGCGCACCAGCGCCTCCACCTGGTCGGCGATCTTGCGCACCTGGTCGTGGTCCGGACCCATCACGCGGAACTGCACCGGGTAGCCGACCGGTGGACCGTTCTCCAGCCGGGTGACGCGGCCGCGCACCAGCGGGAAATCGTTGTCGAAGATTTTCTCCAGCCGCTTCTTCACGTCCTCGCGCACGTGCTCGTCGCGGGTCATTACCATCAATTGCGCGTAGTTGACGTGCTGCTGCTGCTGGTCCAGCGGCAGGTAGAAGCGCGGGCTGCCGCTGCCGACGTAGCTGGTGACGCTGACCACATTGGCGTCGGCGCGGACCTGCTTTTCCATCTTCTCCACCTGTTCCAGCGTGGCGTGGTAGCTGGCGCCGCGCGGCAGCCACATGTCCACCATCAGCTCCGGCCGATTGGACGAGGGGAAGAACTGCTGGGCGACGAACAGCTTGAACGCCAGCAGCGACAGGATGAAGGCGCCCAGCGTGACGGCGATCACCGTCTTGCGGTAATCCAGGCACCAGGCCACCAGCGCGCGGAAGCGGCGGTAGAACGGCTTCTGGTAGACGTCGTGCTGCTCGCCGTGATGCGGGTGGGCCGGCAGCAGCTTGTAGCCCAGGTAGGGCGTGAACACCACGGCGACGATCCATGACAGCACCAGCGCGATGCCGACCACGGCGAACAGGCTGAACACGTACTCGCCGGCCATGGACTTGGCCAGGCCCACCGGCAGGAAGGTGGCGGCGGTGATCAGCGTGCCGGTCAGCATCGGGAAGGCGGTGCTGGTGTAGGCGTAGGTGGCGGCCTGGAATTTGTTCCAGCCCTGTTCCAGCTTCAGCGCCATCATTTCCACCGCGATGATGGCGTCGTCCACCAGCAGGCCCAGCGCGATGATCAGCGAGCCCAGCGAGATGCGCTGCAGGTCGATATTGAAGAAGTACATGGCGAGGAAGGTCATCGCCAGCACCAGCGGGATGGACAGCGCCACCACCACGCCGGTGCGCAGGCCCAGGCTGAAGAAGCTGACCGCGAGCACGATCACCACTGCCTCCACCAGCGAGCGCATGAATTCGCCCACCGCGTCGTGCACCACCTTGGGCTGGTCGGACACCGCGTGGATTTCCACGCCCAACGGCAGCTTGCCCTTGATGCGGGCGATGGCCTGGTCCAGGTTGGCGCCCAGCTTCAGCACGTCGCCGCCGCCCTTCATGCTGATGGACAAGGCCAGCACCGGCTTGCCGTTGAAGCGCACGCTGGTGGCCGGCGGGTCGATGTAGCCGCGCGATACGGCGGCGATGTCGCCCAGCTTGAAGGTGCGTCCGCCCACGCTGACCGGCGTCGCGGCGACGGCCGCCACCGAGTCGTACTTGCCGGTGGGGCGCACCCAGATGCGGTCGCTGGCGGTTTCGAAGGTGCCGGCCGGCGTCATCGCGTTCTGCTGCTGCAGCGCCTGCCAGATGGCGCGGCTGTCGAGTCCCAGGCTGGCGAGCTTGGCGCTGGACAGATCGACGTAGATGCGCTGCTCCTGCTTGCCCAGCATCTGCACTTTCGCCACATCCGGCACGCGCAGCAGCTCCTTCTTGGCCGCTTCCGCATACTGGCGCAGCTCCTCGTAACCGAAGCCGTCGCCGCTGAAGGCGTAGATGTTGCCGAAGGTGTCGCCGAACTCGTCGTTGAAGAACGGCCCCTGCACGCCGGACGGCAGCGTGTAGGCGATGTCGCCCAGCTTCTTGCGCACCTGGTACCACAGCTGCGGCACATTCTTGGGCGGCACGTCCTCGCGCAGCGACACCACCATCAAGCTTTCGCCCGGCTTGGTGTAGCTCTGCACGTAGTCGATCTCGCCCATCTCCTGCAGCTTCTCTTCCAGCTTGTCGGTGACCTGGCGCTCCATTTCCAGCGTGCTGGCGCCGGGCCAGTTGGCCTGCACCAGCATCGCCTTGAAGGTGAATTCCGGGTCTTCCTTCTGGCCCAGCTGGGTATAGGCCCAGGCGCCGGCCAGCATCAGCATGATCATCAGGTAGCGCACCAGCGCCTGATGGCCCAGCGCCCACTCGGACAGATTCAGTTTCTTCATCGGCGCGTCCTCACTGATTCAGCAACTTGACGCGCTGGCCTTCGCGCAGCAGGTGCACGCCGGCGGTGACGATCTTGTCGCCCGGCCGGACGCCCGCGGCGATGACGGCGCCGTTGCTGTCTATCGACGCCACATGCACCGGCTTGCGGCTGACGCGCAGGGTCTGGCCGTCTATCGTCCACACGTATTGCTTGCCCTGCAGGTCCAGCAGCGCGGTCAGCGGCAGCTTGAGCTCGCCGCTGGCGCGGGCGGGCAGGGTGGCGGTGGCGGTCATGCCCAACTGCAGCGCATGGCTGTCGCCGGCCAGCGCGATGCGCGCCGGATAGGTGCGGGTGGCCGGATCGGCGTCGGCGGCCAGCTCGCGCAGCCTGCCCTCCAGCGGCGCGCCGCCCTTCCACAGCGTCACGCTGAAGGCGCCCGCCTTGCGCACCGCCTCCAGCGCGTTTTCCGGCACCTGGATGGCGATCTCGCGCGCGCCGTCCTGCGACAGCCGCGCCACCGGCTGGCCGGCGGCCACCACCAGGCCGGGCTCGGCCTGCATCTGGCTGACCACGCCGTCGGCGTCGGCCGTCAGCGTCGCGTAGCCGGTCTGGTTGCGGCTGGCGGACAGCGCGGCGCGCGCCTGGTTGACCTTGGCCTGGGCGGCGTTGACGCCGTTCTGCTGCGCGTCTACCTGGGCCTGGCTGATGAACTGTTTGGCCAGCAGCTCGCGGTAGCGCTTCAGGTTGAGCTGCTGCTGGGCGAGGTCGGACTCGGCCGCGGCCAGCTGCGCCTGCTTGGCGGCCAGGTCCAGCTGGTAGTCGCTGGGGTCCAGCCGCGCCAGGGCCTGGCCCTTTTTCACGCGCTCGCCGCTGTTGACCAGCTTGGCCACCACCTTGCCGGCGACGCGGAAGGCGAGCTGGGTTTCGTGCCGGGCGCGGATCTCGCCGGCGTAGCTGTCGCCGCCGATTTCGGCGTTGCCGCCGGCCACTACGTAGCGTACCGGGCGGATGTCTTCCGGCGCGGCGGTCTTGTCCTGACAGGCGGAAAGGCCCAGCGCGGCGATGAGCGCGAGGCTGAGGGGAAGCGGATGTTTCATGTGCGGGCGTCCTGGGGCGCGGGCTGTTGCATGCCTTGCAGCGTCAGCCGCAGAGAGGTCTTGAGGAATTCGAGCGGGTTGTCCTTGAGGGTGTCGCAACAGCCGGGCACCAGGGCGAAGGAGTGGCTGAGTATCATCGTCATCATCATCGGCGCGGTCACCGCGTCGATCGCGTAATCGAGGTGGACCGGGCGGAACTCGCCGCTGTCCATGCCGCGCTGGATGATGTGGCCCAGCAACTGGCGCGCCGGCAGGATGGCTTCCTCGTAGTAGAAGCGCGCCAGGTCCGGGAAGTTGGTGGCCTCGGCCGCCATCAGCTTGCACAGGCCTGCGGAGCGGGTGGAGCCGATGTAGGTCCACCAGTCGTCCAGCGCCAGGAACAGCAGCTCGCTGCTGCCGACGCCGTGCAACTGGGCCAGCTGGGCGCTCATCGCGTGCACGCGGGCGACGATGGTTTCCCGCACCACGGCCTTGAAGATTTCTTCCTTGTTCTGGAAGTACAGATAGGGCGTGCCCTTGGTAACGCCGGCGGCGCGGGCGATGTCTTCCATCTTGGTGGCGAGATAGCCTTTCTCGACGAACAGCGTCAGCGCTGCGTCGAGGATCTCGCTGGGCCTGGCGTCCTTCTTGCGCTGCCAGCGGCTGCTGCCGGTCTCTCCCATTGCGGTCTTTCTGAATGGCTGTTCAGTAATGTCGGCACTGTAGGCCTTCAGGCCAGGATCAGGCAATTAATAAATAACAGTTCAGTAATTGATGTGATTAAAATGCAACACCGTAATCCGAAATCGCCGGCCTGCCGTCATGGCTGGCAAAAGCGATCCGCCAGCAAGGAGAAATGAAGTGGCAACAGACGCAGCCGAAAAGGCGAACATCCTGGCCGAGGCCTTGCCGTACATCCGCGAATTCGCGGGCAAGACCATCGTGATCAAGTACGGCGGCAACGCGATGACCGACGACGCGCTGAAAGAGGGCTTCGCCAAGGACGTGGTGTTGCTGAAGCTGGTGGGGATGAACCCGGTGGTGGTGCATGGCGGCGGCCCGCAAATCAACGACCTGCTGGCGCGCGTCGGCAAGCAGGGCGAGTTTATCCAGGGCATGCGCGTCACCGACGCCGAGACCATGGAAGTGGTGGAAATGGTGCTGGGCGGCCTGGTGAACAAGGAGATCGTGTCGCTGATCAACAAGCACGGCGGCAAGGCGGTGGGCCTGACCGGCAAGGACGGCCATTTCATCCGCGCCCGCAAGCTGTTCCTCAAGACCGACGGCGACGAGGACGTCGATATCGGGCAGGTCGGCGAGATCGAGGCCATCGATCCGGCGCTGGTGTCGCTGCTGGACAGCCAGGATTTCATCCCGGTGGTGGCGCCGATCGGCGTCGGCGTGGATGGCGAAGCCTACAACATCAACGCCGACCTGGTGGCCGGCAAGCTGGCCGAGACGCTGCGGGCGGAAAAGCTGGTGCTGATGACCAATACCCCGGGCGTGCTGGACAAGCAGGGCCAGCTGCTGACCGGACTGACCGCGCAGCGCATCGACGAGCTGTTCGCCGACGGCACCATCTCCGGCGGCATGCTGCCCAAGATCAGCTCCGCGCTGGACGCCGCCAGGAACGGCGTCAACTCGGTCCACGTCATCGACGGCCGGGTCAAGCACGCGTTGCTGCTGGAAATCCTGACCGCGGCCGGCGTCGGCACCATGATCCGCGCCTGAGCCGGGACCGTCCGGCGGACGTGGAGCCGCGGGCGGCGGTGGGCTATAGTGATGTCATGCCGCGCGCCTTGGCGCCGCGGGTCACAAGGGGAGGCAGCATGCAGACCGTGAGACAACTTCTGGACAGCAAGCCCACTCGGGCGCTGGTGTACGTGACGCCGGACAGCACCGTGTTCCAGGCGCTGCAGGTGATGGCGGAAAACGACATCGGCGCGGTGCTGGTGATGGAGTCCGGCGACATCGTCGGCATTTTCTCCGAACGCGACTACGCCCGCCGCATCGTATTGCAGGGCCGCACCTCGGCCGGGACCAAGGTGCGCGACATCATGACCAGCCGGGTGGTGTACGTGACGCCGCAGCAGACGCTGGACGAATGCATGGGGCTGATGACCGAGAAACGCATCCGCCACCTGCCGGTGATGGAGGATCAGACCGTGCTCGGCATCCTGTCCATCGGCGACCTGGTGCGGGCGACGATAGAAGAGCAGGAGCAGGTGATCAACCATCTGGTTCATTACATCCAGTCGGCCTGACTCCACATTAAGCAGTTCCGCCAACGGCCCGCCTTGCGCGGGCCGTCGTCGTTGGCGCGCTCAGCCCGGCGTCGGCGCGATGCGCTGGCGCAGCGCCTTCAGCGCCGGCGCCACGCGTTCGCGCATCGCCGCCTCGTCGAAGGCGAAGGCCGGCCCGCTGGCGTTGAGCGCCATCGCCGGCTGGCCGGGCAAGAGCGCCGGCAGGTGGATGCCCACCGCCATCACGTCGGGCTCGTATTCGCCGAAGGACGCGGTGTAGCCATGGACGCCGTAGTCGGCCGAGGCGCGCAGCAGCCGGTCGCGCAGCGCCGGCCAGTCGCCGCCGTAGCGTTCGGCCAACAGCGGCAGCAGCGCGTCGCGCTCGGCTTGCGGCAGGCCGGCGAAATAGGCGCGGCCGATGGCGGTGGTGGCCAGCGGCACCCGCGAGCCGGTGGACAGCTGCACCGACACCCGCGCCTGGCTGCGGCAGGTTTCCAGATACACCATGTCGCTGCCGTCGCGCAGCGCCAGGCTGACCGACACATTGTTGGCCAGCGCGAACTCGCGCATCAGCGGCGCCGCCGCCGCCCGCGCGTCGTAGCCGGCCAGCGCCGCCGCGCCCAGCGCCAGCAGCGCCAGCCCCAGCCGGTACTGGCCGTTTTCCCCTTCCTGTTGCAGATAGCCGAGCCGGGTCAAGGTATAGCTCAGCCGCGACACCGTGGACTTGGGCAGCCCGGTGCGGCGCGCCAGTTCCTGGTTGGACAGCGCGCCCTCGCCGGGGCGGAACGCCGCCAGCACTTCCAGGCCGCGCGCCAGCGCGGTGACGAACTGGCGGTCTTCTTGCTGTTGCATCTTGTTCCCCATTGCGACAAAGAAATTGCCGCATGACAGGTAAATCGCTTTACAAGCGCGCGGCAGAGTGTTTAGTCTATTCTGCATGGTGAAATCTAATTCCGCAATGCGGAACTAAGAGGGAGAAGGCAGATGGCAGCATCCACGCAGCGCGCCCCGTTCGCTTGGGAAGATCCCCTGCTGTTGCAGGACCGCTTGACCGATGACGAGCGGCTGGTGCAGCAGAGCGCGCACGAGTATTGCCAGGAGCGGCTGCTGCCGCGGGTGCTGATGGCCAACCGCGAAGAGCGCTTCGACCGCGAGATCATCAGCGAGATGGGTGAGCTGGGCTTCCTCGGCTGCACCATAGAAGGCTACGGCTGCGCCGGGCTGTCCCACGTCGCCTACGGCCTGGTGGCGCGCGAAGTGGAGCGGGTGGATTCAGGCTACCGCTCGGCGATGAGCGTGCAGTCGTCCTTGGTGATGCACCCGATCTGGGCCTACGGCTCCGACGCGCAGAAGGACAAGTATCTGCCCAGGCTCGCCAGCGGCGAATGGCTGGGCTGCTTCGGCCTGACCGAGCCGGACTCCGGCTCCGACCCCGCCAGCATGAAGACCCGAGCCCGCAAGGTCGACGGCGGTTACCTGCTGTCCGGCAGCAAGATGTGGATCACCAACAGCCCGGCCGCCGACGTGTTCGTGGTCTGGGCCAAGGATGACGACGACGAGATCCGCGGCTTCATCCTGGAAAAAGGCATGAAGGGTCTGTCCGCGCCGGCGATACACGGCAAGTTTTCCTTGCGCGCGTCCATCACCGGCGAAATCGTGATGGACGACGTGCTGGTGTCGGAAGACCAGCTGCTGCCAGGCGTCAAGGGCCTGAAGGGACCGTTCGGCTGCCTGAACAAGGCGCGCTACGGCATCGCCTGGGGCGCGATGGGCGCCGCCGAGTTCTGCTGGCACGCCGCCCGCCAGTACACGCTGGACCGCGAGCAGTTCGGCCGCCCGCTCGCCGCCAACCAGTTGATCCAGCTGAAGCTGGCCAATATGCAGACTGAAATCGCGCTGGGCCTTTCCGCCGCGCTGCAGGTGGGCAGGCTGATGGACGAGGGCCGCGCCGCGCCGGAGATGATTTCGCTGATCAAGCGCAACAACTGCGGCAAGGCGCTGGACATCGCCCGCGTCGCCCGCGACATGCACGGCGGCAACGGCATCTGCGACGAATTCCATGTGATCCGCCACGTGATGAATCTGGAGGCGGTCAACACTTACGAGGGCACGCACGACGTGCACGCCCTGATTCTGGGCCGAGCCCAGACCGGTATTCAGGCATTTGCCTGATAAGCCGGCGCGGCCGGAGGGCCGGCCGCGCCGTTGATTCCTGTCTGTCCTTTGTTGGCCCGGCTTGCCGGGCCACTTTTTTTGCCGGAGCGCAGGGCGGGCCGGATAAGGGGACAGTGTCCGGAATATCAGCGATTGCTACACTGGAAGCGCTCGTATTGCGGGATGTGTCGCGAACGGGCGGCATCATCGACAATCCGGAGCGAAGGAGGAAGGCGCGATGGCAGGAGCGTTGTCGGGTATCAAGGTGGTGGACCTGAGCCGGGTGCTGGCCGGGCCGTGGGCCAGCCAGTTGCTGGCGGATCTGGGCGCGGAGGTGATCAAGATAGAGAAGCCGGGCAGCGGGGACGACACCCGGCAGTGGGCGCCGCCCAGCCTGCCGGACGGCAGGGCCGCCTATTTCCTGTGCACCAACCGCGGCAAGCGCTCGCTGACGGTGGACATCGCCCAGCCGGCCGGCCAGGAGATCGTGCGCAAGCTGGTCGCCGACGCCGATGTGGTGCTGGAGAACTACAAGGTGGGCGGCTTGAGGAAGTACGGGCTGGATTACGACAGCCTGAAGGCCGTCAACCCCAGGCTGGTGTATTGCTCGATCACCGGTTTCGGCCAGACCGGCCCCTACGCCAGCCTGGCCGGCTACGACTACATCGTGCAGGGCATGTCCGGCCTGATGAGCATCACCGGCCCGGCCGACGGCGAGCCGCACAAGGTGGGCGTGGCGGTATCCGACCTGTTCACCGGCCTCTACGCCGCCAACGCGGTGCAGGCGGCGCTGATCGCCCGCGAGCGCACCGGCGCCGGCCAGCACATCGACATGGCGCTGTTCGACTGCTCGCTGGCGATGCTGGCCAATGTCGCCTCCAACTGGCTGGTCGGGCATAATGTGCCGCCGCGGCTGGGCAACGCCCACGCCAACATCGTGCCCTACCAGGTGTTCGCCGCCTCCGACGGCCACTTCATCCTGGCCTGCGGCAACGACAAGCAGTTCGCCGAGGTGTGCCGTCTGGTCGGCCAGGCGCAATGGGCGCGCGATCCGCGCTACGCGACCAATCCGCAGCGCGTCGCCCACCGCGTGCAGTTGGTGCCGCTGCTGGCGCAGGCTTTCCGCCACCACGGCCGCGACTACTGGCTGTCGGCGCTGGACAAGGCCGGCGTGCCCTGCGGGCCGATCAACAATGTGGCCGAGGCATTCGCCGATCCGCAGGCGCAGGCGCGGCAGATGCAGCTGGACATGCGGGACGACGCCGGGCGGCAAGTGCCGCTGGTAGGGTGTCCGATCAAACTTTCCGGCACGCCGGTCGAGTACAATCTAGCCCCTCCCGAGCTGGGAGAACATACTGAGCAGATCTTGCGCGCGTTGGGTTACGTGGATTCGGACATTGTCGCATTGCGCAACAATGGCACCGTTTAAACGCTTGTTTGATTTTGACGACGTGACATCTTCATAGCATGATGTCCGGAAAATCAAACCCGTCCCAGCGGGCGCAAAGGAGAAACGGTGCAACGCGAATACATGGAATACGACGTGGTGATCGTCGGCGGCGGTCCTTCCGGCCTGTCCGCGGCGATCCGTTTGAAACAGCTGGCGGCCGAGCAGGGCCGCGACATCAGCGTGTGCCTGCTGGAGAAGGGCTCAGAGATCGGCGCCCACATCCTGTCCGGCGCGGTGATCGAAACCGGCGCGCTGGCCGAGTTGCTGCCCAACTGGAAAGAGCTGGACGCGCCGCTGAACACGCCGGCGCTGTCCGACCGCTTCCTCTATCTGACCGAGACCGAGTCCATCCAGCTGCCCACCCCGCCGCAGATGCACAACCAGGGCAACTACATCGTCAGCCTGGGCAACTTCTGCCGCTGGCTGGCGCAGCAGGCCGAGAACCTGGGCGTGGAGATCTACCCGGGCTTCGCCGCCGCCGAGGTGCTGTACCACGCGGACGGCTCGGTCAAGGGCGTGGCCACCGGCAATGTCGGCACCGGCAAGAACGGCGACCAGGAAGGCGAGCCGGGCATGGAGCTGTGGGCGAAGCAGACCATCTTCGCCGAAGGCTGTAGGGGCTCGCTGACCAAGGGGCTGCTGTCGCGCTTCCGCCTGACCGACGGCTCGGATCCGCAGACCTTCGGCATCGGCATCAAGGAATTGTGGGAAGTGAAGCCGGAAAACCACCAGCCCGGCCACATCACCCACACCGTGGGTTGGCCGATGGACACCGCCACCTACGGCGGTTCCTTCCTTTACCACCTGGAAGACAATCTGGTGGCTGTCGGCTTCGTGGTCGGCCTGGATTATAAAAATCCCTATCTGTCGCCGTTCGAGGAGTTCCAGCGCTTCAAGACCCATCCGGCGATCAAGAAGACCTTCGAAGGCGGCCGCCGCGTGTCCTACGGCGCGCGCGCGCTGGCCGAGGGCGGCCTGCAAAGCCTGCCCAAGCTGACCTTCCCCGGCGGCGTGCTGGTCGGCGACACCGCCGGCTTCCTCAACGTGCCCAAGATCAAGGGCACCCATACCGCGATGAAGTCGGCCATGCTGGCGGCGGAGGCGGTGTTCGAGCTGCTGGGCGACGACGCGCAGGCGCAGGGCGGCGAGGCCAAGTCCTACTCGGCCAAGTTCCAGCAGAGCTGGGTACGCGACGAGCTGCACAAGGTGCGCAATATCCGCCCATCGTTCCGCTGGGGCCTGTGGCCGGCGATGATCTACTCGGCCATCGACACCTTCCTGTTCCGCGGCCGCGCGCCGTGGACGCTGCATCACCAGCACGCCGACAACGAGGCGCTGCGTCCTGCCTACGAATTCAGCCCCATCGCCTATCCCAAGCCGGACGGGGTGCTGACCTTCGACCGCCTGTCGTCGGTGTTCATTTCCAACGCCAACCATAGCGAAGACCAGCCGGCCCATCTGAAGCTGAAGGACGCGTCGGTGCCGATCGCAGTCAACCTGGCCAAGTACGACGCCCCCGAGCAGCGCTACTGCCCGGCCGGCGTCTACGAGATCGTCGGCCAGGACGAAGGCGCGCCGCGGCTGCAGATCAACGCGCAGAACTGCGTGCACTGCAAGACCTGCGACATCAAGGATCCGACCCAGAACATCAACTGGGTGACGCCGGAAGGCGGCGGCGGGCCGAATTATCCCAACATGTGATCGAACGGCGCATGCCGCGCGAGGCCGGGTTTCCTGTCGGAAATCCGGTCTTTTTTCTTGATGGCGGCCAAGTCTTGGGAAACAACGGCTTGACGGCGGCGGCCATCATTGGCAGCATGGCCGAATGCTCGAACGCACCGTTTTCTTCGCCCACGCCTATTATTGGTACCGCCCCTCCCGGCGGCGCCAGGGATAGGCTCGACAGCGAGAAACGCGACACCTCGAGCACATTCCGACCATGCCGCCGCATCACCGGCGGCATTTGTCATTTCAGTCTCAAACAGCAAATGGTCTCCGGAGCGGCGGCAAGCTTCCATCCAGGAGACAGTGCCATGAACGAAGTCAGCGACGCCCTTTCACTCGCCACCAGCCGCAGTCTGCCCCAGGCCGACCTGCCGCTGTACCCGGCCGCCCTGGCGACCGACGGCGAGGCGCTGGCTTATCGCCCGGGGCCGCCGCGTGCGTTGCCGGACGGCGCCTGCCTGTCGGAGGCGCTGCTGCCGGAAATCCGCCTGCTGGCGCTGCGCCTGGCGCTCGGCCGCGGCTGGCCGGAAGGGCGGACGCCGGAGCGCGTCGCCGAGCCGGCCGACTGGCTTGCCGCGCGCATCCTGCTGCTGGAGTGGCAACAGGTGGAGCTGGCGCTGGACGAGCTGGCGCTGCTGGACGAGGCCAACCGCCGCGCGCAGGCATTGGCCGCCGCGCGCGGGCTGGCGTTCCAGCCGGCGCTGCCGGTGTTGCTGCCGACCGGCCGCGCGCCGGGCGCGCTGCGCGGCTGGCGCGCGCATCCGCTGCCGCGTGGCGGCGTGGCCGAGGCCAGCCGGCGCTGCCGCGAACGATTGTCGGCGCGTTTTGCCGAACTGTCTGGACAATAGAACAGGAGAGCATGCCCATGGAGCTGGAGCTGCACGACGAGAACGAACGCAAGCTGAACAATCTGACGCTGGCGGTGTACATCCTGCAGGCGGTGAGCCTGCTGGTCGGCGTCACCGCGCTGGTCGGGGTGATCATCAACTACGTGAAGCGCGACGATGTGCGCGGCACGCTGTACGAAAGCCATTTCGAATGGCAGATTCGCACCTTCTGGCTGGCGCTGCTCGGCTACGTCGTCGGTTTCGCCACCATCTGGCTGGTGGTCGGCGCCTTCGTGCTGTTCGCGGTGTGGGTGTGGTACATCTACCGGGTGGTGAAGGGCTTCCTGTACTTCAACGACCGCAAACCGATGCCGGCCCGATGAAAAGGCGGGCGCCGGAGCGCCCGCAAACGGCTCTGCGCGAACCGGGAAAAGCGGCCGATGGATCGGCTTGATGGCTGTACGCCATGCTAAACCGGCCGCCGGCGCCCTGCAGCGAAACCCGGCGGCCGCTTGTCCCCGGTCAAGCCTGGCAGCAAGCCGCCGACTTTGGCACAATGCCCAACCTCATCTATACCTGCCATCATGCAAGCCGAAGACCTGCTCTCCCTGACCACCCGCACGATGCCTTTCGGCAAGCACAAGGGCACGCTGATCTGCGATCTGCCGGGAAACTACCTGAACTGGTTCGCCCGCGAGGGCTTTCCGCCGGGCGAGATCGGCCGGCTGCTGCAACTGATGCAGGAACTCGACCACAACGGTCTGACTTATCTGCTGGACCCGATTAGAAAGCGCTGAACAATGGCAATCCAATGGTTTCCCGGCCATATGAACAAGGCGCGCAAGGATGTTTCCGAGCGCCTGAAGGATATCGACGTCGTCATCGAGATGCTGGATGCCCGCCTGCCGGCGTCCAGCGCCAACCCGATGTTGGCGCGCATGGCCAAGGGCAAGCCCAGGCTGATGCTGCTGAACAAGCAGGACCTGGCCGATCCGGCCGTCACCGAGCAGTGGCTGGCCTGGTACCGCGCCAAGAAGCAGACCGAGGCGCTGGGCATGGACGCCGGCGAGCGCGCGCCGGCGCAGCGGCTGATCGCCGCCTGCCGCGCGCTCGCCCCCAACCGCGGCGGACTGGAAAAGCCGCTGCGGGTGCTGATCTGCGGCATTCCCAATGTCGGCAAGTCCACGCTGATCAACAGCATGTCCAGCCGCAAGATCGCCAAGACCGGCAATATGCCCGGCGTCACCAAGAACGAGCAGCGCATCATCCTGGCCGACGACTTCGAGCTCTACGACACCCCCGGCATGCTGTGGCCGAAGATCGAGGTGGAGGAGGGCGGCTACAATCTGGCCGCCAGCGGCGCCGTCGGCCGCAACGCGATGGATGAGGAAGAGGTGGCGCTGGAGTTGCTGAAATACCTGCTGGTGCATTACCGCGCCGAACTGGCCGCCCGCTACAAGCTGGATGAGGAGGAACTGGACGGCGCGCAGGACTGGCAGGCGCTGGAGCGGATAGGCAAGCGGCGCGGCGCGGTGCTGTCCGGCGGCCGCATCAATATGCAGAAGGCGGCCGAGATCGTGCTGACCGATTTCCGCGACGGCCAGACCGGCCGCATCACGCTGGAGCGCCCGGAAGAGTGGGCGAAGTGGGAGAAGCGCGCCAAGGAGATCGCCGCCCAGCGCGCCGCCGAGCGCGAGGCGCGGGAGCAGGAAAAGGCCAGCCGCAAGGGCAGCCGCTGACCGCCGATTCGGTGCAGGCATGCCAAGCAG
Source organism: Chromobacterium violaceum ATCC 12472 (assembly GCF_000007705.1). NCBI lineage: Bacteria > Pseudomonadati > Pseudomonadota > Betaproteobacteria > Neisseriales > Chromobacteriaceae > Chromobacterium > Chromobacterium violaceum. Next base: position 4,225,453 of record NC_005085.1, on the reverse strand, counting down.
ACAGGCCCGGATTTCCGGGCCTGTCGTCGTTTGATGGGGGGCGGAATAGCTCCGGCCATGGCGTCGACGATGCCGCCATCCAGCAGCGCGGCGCTGGCCAGCGCAAGCCGCGTGGTTTGGCTGATGCTGATGACGAGCCCTTGTTTGAGTCTGCCTTGGCTGTCCGTATCGGCCGCTCGGACATCGGACTCAATGGCGCTTCATAGTTTCGAACAAAACAATGGCTTGCGCCCAATTCCAGGGATGGGAAGGGCCTGGTCGGCCCTACGCGCAGGGAGGGGGCTTAGCCCCGGATCAGCAGGGCGACGCCGGCGACGGCGAACAGCAGCATCAGCAGTTGGCCGGCGCGCACGCTCCAGTGGGCGCCGGCCTCCAGGCAAGCCTGTTCCGGTTTGGCCGGGTTGTAGCGCACTTGCACCGACGCGCCTACGGGATAGCGGCTGACGGTGTCCTGCGCCAGCGTCTGGCTGCCGCCGAAGCCGGCGTCGGGGATACGGATGTTGCCGGCGCGGTGGGTTTGGCCGCCCGCCTGGTAGCGGTAGACGACGTCGGCGCGGTATTCGCGCGGGTCGCTGCTGTCGCCGCCGCGGCGCTGCCGCCATTCCACCTCGCTGCGTTCGACCGTGCCGACGGCCACCGGCCAGTCCTGCGCGGCATTGGCCAGCTGCGCCTGGCGCCACAGCCAGCAGAAGCCGGCGACGCTGACGGCGATCAGCAGCAAGGCGAACAGTTTGGCCGGCATCAGACGGCGGTGCCCGGCTGCTCGAACCAGCCGGCGAGGATGGCCTGGGCGGCCACCTGGTCCAGCGCCGGCTTCTGCTTGCGGCCTTTCTTCACGCCGGCCTCTTCCAGCAGTTGCTCGGCGATCACCGAGGTGTAGCGCTCGTCCACCAGCCATACCGGCAGGCCGAAACGGCCCTTCAGCCGGTTGGCGAAGCGGCGCGACAGCGCGGACAGCTCATGTTCCTCGCCGTCCGGATGCATGGGCAGGCCCACCACCAGCTGCCTGGGCTGCCACTCTTCTATCAGCCTGGCGATGGCGGCGAAGCGCTCGTCGGTGACGGCCGTGTCTATCGTGGCCAGCGGATGGGGAATGCCGAGAATCGTGTCGCCGACGGCGACGCCGATGCGGCGCTCGCCGAAATCGAAAGCCAATGCGCAACCTTCAGGCATGGCCGACATCCGACGACAGCAGGGAGGGATCGAAGCCAAGCAGCGCCATCGCGGCGTCGTAGCGCTCTTCGTACGGCAGGTCGAACACGATGGACGGCTCGGCCGGCACGGTCAGCCAGCCGTTGTCGGCGATTTCCTTTTCCAGCTGGCCGGCGGACCAGCCGGCATAGCCGAGCGAGATCAGCAGCTGTTCGGGCTTCTTGCCCTCGGACACCGCCACCAGCACGTCCTTCGAGGTGGTCAGCGCGATGTCGTCGGTGACCATCAGGCTGGATTGCCAGTTGCCGGCCGGCTGGTGCAGCACGAAGCCGCGGTCCGGCTGCACCGGGCCGCCGAAGTAGACCAGGCCGGTGCGGGTATCCTCGTCGTCCAGCGGCAGGTCGATCTGGTCGAACAGCTGCGCCATGGCGATGCCGGACGGCTTGTTGATGATCAGACCCATGGCGCCGTGCTCGCCATGCTCGCACAGATAGACCAGCGATTTGGCGAACAGCGGGTCGCCCATGCCTGGCATGGCGATCAGGAAGTGATGGGACAGCGATAGGGATTCCATACGGCCATTATGGCACAACTGCCATGCCGGCTGGCTAGCGGCATTTTGTCGCTTTGGCGGCGCGAGCGCCGGCGGCGGCGGCCTGATAAAATGAACAGTTTGCTCCACTTCGCAGCGAGGACGTTTTGCGCCTGACCCATATCAAGCTCGCCGGTTTCAAGTCATTCGTCGACCCCACCAGCATCGCGGTGCCGGGCCAACTGGTGGCGGTGATCGGCCCCAACGGCTGCGGCAAATCGAACGTGATCGATGCCGTGCGCTGGGTATTGGGCGAGTCGTCGGCCAAGCAACTGCGGGGCGAATCGATGCAGGACGTGATCTTCAACGGCTCGTCCAGCCGCAAGCCGGTGTCGCGGGCGTCGGTGGAGCTGGTGTTCGACAACGGCGACGGCCAGCTGACCGGCCCATGGGGCCAGTACGCCGAGGTGGCGATCAAGCGGGTGCTGACGCGGCAGGGCGAATCCAGCTACTACATCAACAGCCAGCAGGTGAGGCGGCGCGACATCACCGATCTTTTCCTCGGCACCGGCGTCGGCGCGCGCGGCTACGCGGTGATCGAGCAGGGCATGATCTCGCGCATCATCGAGGCGCGGCCGGAAGAGCTGCGCGCTTATCTGGAGGAAGCGGCCGGCGTGTCCAAGTACAAGGAGCGCCGCCGCGAGACCGAAAACCGCCTGACCGACACCCGCGCCAACCTGGAACGCATCGCCGACCTGCAGCAGGAGCTGGAGCGCCAGGTGGAGCGCTTGTCCGAGCAGGCCGAAGTGGCCGCGCAATACCACGACATGCGCGGCGCGCTGACGCACAAGCAGAACCTGCTGGCGCTGGCGAGGCGCGAGGAGGCGGCCCGCAACGAGGCGCACGCCCGCGGCGAGCTGGCGCGCATCGAAACCGAGGAGGCCGCGCTGGAAGCCTCGGCCACCCATCTGGAAACCGAACAGGAAACCGTGCGCGAGCAGCATTTCGCCGCCAGCGACGCGGTGCACGAGGCGCAGCAGCGGCTGTTCGAGGCCAACGCCCAGCTGGCGAGGCTAGAGGAGGCGCAGCGACACCGCGAGCAAAGCCGGCAGCGGCTGGAGCGCGATCTCTTGGCCGCGCGCGGCGAGCGCCAGCAACTGGCGGACAACCGCCAGCAGGTGGAGGCGGAGCTGGACGACTGGCTGCCCAGGCTGGAAGAGGCGCAGCTGAGGCAGGAGGAAGCGCAGATGGCGCTGGAGGACGGCGCCGACGAGCTGCCGACCGCCGAGGCGGCGTTCCGCCAGCTGGACCAGCGGCAGTCGCAGCTGGTCGCGCAACAGGCCAACCTCACCCGCGAGCGGGACCTGTCGCGGCAGAAGATAGAACATTGGCAGCGCGGCATGCAGCAGCTGGACGGCCGCGACGCCGCGCTGACGCGCGAACTGTCCGATCTGAATCTGCCCGAGCACCAGGCGCTGGACGCCGCGCGGCAGGCGGTGGACAAGGCCAAGGCCGCGCTGGACGCGGTGCGGGCGAGGCTGGTGGCCGACGAGGCCAAGCAGGCGGATCTCGCCGCCGAGCGGGAGAAGATCGATCAGCAACTGGCCGCCAAGCGCACCGAGCTCGCGCGCGCCGAAGCCGAAGCCGCCGCGTTGGCCGCGCTGCTGCAGCGCGAGGCGGCGGACGAACAGCTGGCCGGCTGGCTGGAGACGCATGGCCTGGCCGACGCGCCGCAGCTGTGGCAGTCGCTGCAGGTGGACGCGCGCTGGCAGCAGGCGCTGGAAGCGGCGCTGGGCGAGCGTCTGTCCGCCCGCGCCGCCGCCTTGCCCGGCGAGCCGCCGCCGGCGGCGCTGGCGGTGGTGGACGGCAAGCGCGCCGCCGCGGCCGGGCTGCCCGAGCGCGCCTGGCCGGCCCTGTCGGCGGCAGTGAAGGCGCAAGCGCCGTTCGACGCGGCCTTGGGCGACTGGCTGGCCGGCGTGTATCTGGCCGATACGCTGGACGCCGCCCTGGCGCGGCGCGGCGAACTGACGGCCGGCGAATGCTGGCTGACGCCGGAAGGCCATCGCGTCGACGCCGTCAGCGTGCGCTATCACGCCGAAGCCAGCGGCGACGGCCTGATGGCGCGCAAGCGGCAGCTGGACGAGGCATCGGCCCGCGCCGACGTCTTGCGGCCTGAGATCGACGCCATGCAGAAGAAGCGGGACAGCCTGCAAAGCATCGGCAATATGCTGGCCGAGGCGGTGCGCGGCCAGAAGGGATCGCTGACCCGTCTGGAGGCGGAGCTGAACGCGTCGACGCTGGAGCACGTCAAGCTCGACCAGGCGGCGCGGCAAGGCGCCGCGCGGCTGTCGGCGATCGAGGCCGAGCGCGGCCGCATCGCCGAGGAGCGGCGGCATGCCGAGGAGGGCATCGCCGAGGCCGAGCTGATGGGCGAGGAGGCGGCGCTGACGCTGGAAGAGCTGGGCCTGCAGCTGGAAGAGGCGCGGCTGGAGCGCCTGAACGCCGAAACCCGCCTGGAGCTGGCGCGCAACAAGGCGCGCGACGCCGAGCGGGTGCTGCACGAGATCAAGCTGGCGCTGCACAGCGCCGAGCAGAAAGTCGCCGAGCTGTCGCGCCGCGGCCGCGAGCTGGCCGACCGCGACGAGCAACTGCAGGAAAGGCTGGAAACGCTGGTCGGCGAAGCCGAAACGGTGGACGAGGCGGTGCCCGAGGAGGCGCTGCAAATGGCGCTGGCCGAGCGCGAGGCGCGCGATGGCGAAGTGTCCGCCGCGCGCGACCGGCTCAACCAGTTGACCGAGCGGATGCGCGAGATCACCCAGCGCCAGCACGAGGCCAATGCCGCGCTGCCGGCGCTGCGCGAGGCGCGCTCCGACTGGCTGCTCAAGCATCAGGAGGCCAGGCTGGCGATGGAGCGCTTCGCCGAGGAGCTGGCCCAGGCGGAGGCGGATGAGGCTGCCTTGCTGGCCGACCTCAACGAAGGCGTGAAGCCAAACGCGCTGGCGGCGGAAATCGCCCGGCTGGCGCGCGCGCTGGAAGGGCTGGGCGCGGTCAACCTGGCGGCGCTGCAGGAGTTGGACGAAGCGAAGAAGCGGGGCGAGTACCTGCAAAGCCAGTCCGACGACCTGAACCAGGCGATGGCGACGCTGGAGGAGGCGATCGCCAAGATAGACGGCGAAACCCGCGACATGCTGCAGACCACCTACGACGCGGTCAACGCCAAGATGCGCGAATTCTTCCCCACCCTGTTCGGCGGCGGCCGCGCCGAGCTGGTGTTGACCGGCGAGGACCTGCTGGACGCCGGCGTGCAGATCATCGCCCAGCCGCCGGGCAAGAAGAACAGCACCATCCACCTGCTGTCCGGCGGCGAGAAGGCCCTGACCGCGATGAGCCTGGTGTTCTCGTTGTTTTCCCTGAATCCGGCGCCGTTCTGCCTCTTGGACGAGGTGGACGCGCCGCTGGACGACGCCAATACCAGCCGCTTCTGCGACCTGGTCAAGCAGATGTCCGAGCGCACCCAGTTCCTCTATATTTCACACAACCGGCTGACGATGGAAATGGCCGAGCAGCTGGTGGGCGTGACCATGCAGGAGCAGGGCGTCAGCCGCATCGTGGCGGTGGACATCGTCGAGGCGCTGAAGATGCGCGAAACGGCTTGAGCGCGGGCGCCGTTCGACTCGCGTCCCGCGCCCGGCCGGAGCGCGCCTTCCATGAAGCGATCGCGGACAGGCGCCCAATCCGGTCTTGATCCGGCGCAAGTCCGCCGGCATGGGCGGATGGCATACTGCGCCGCCTGGCCGACTGGATTGCGTGCGACAGTCCGGACGCGTCGTTCTGTCATTGTGGAAGTCGAGTCATGACCGTAAGCATCAAGCGTTGGGAGCCGGAAAACGTCATTTTCTGGCTGAGCCGCGGCCGCGGCATCGCCCGGCGCAATCTGTGGCTGTCCGTGTTTTCCCTGCACCTCAACTTCAACATCTGGATGATGTGGAGCATGGTGGTGGTCAATCTGCCGGCGGTCGGCTTCCTGATCTCCGGCCAGCAGCAGTTCCTGCTGGTGTCGATTCCGCCCTTGGTCGGCGCGCTGATGCGCTTGATCTACTCGTGGATCTGGAGCTGGGTGGGCGGCGGCCTATGGCTGGGGCTATCGACGCTATTGCTGCTGCTGCCGGCCTGGGGCGTAGGCCGGGTGGTGCAGGACATCGCCTCGCCGTTCTGGCAGCTGCTGCTGGTGGCGGGATTGTGCGGCGTAGGCGGCGGCGCCAGCGCGTCCCACTTGTCCAATACCAGCTTCTTCTTCCCCAGGTCCGAGAAGGGCTTGGCGATGGGGCTCAACGCCGGTTTCGGCAACCTGGGCGTGTCGGTGGCGCAGCTGCTGATCCCCTTGTGCATCCTGTATCCGCTGTTCGGCGCTTGGGCCGGCGAGCCCCAGGTGTGGGGCCGCGGCGGCGAGGTGCATTTCGTCTGGCTGCAGAACGCCGCCTACGTCTGGCTGCCATTGATCGCGCTGATCGCCGCGGCCTGCCTGCTGTACGCGCACGACCTGCCCAAGCTGCGCATCACGCCGCACGACCAGCTGGACGCGATGCGCGAGGGGCACACCTGGTATATCTGCTTGCTGTACATGGGCAGCTACGGCACCTTTCTCGGTTTTTCCGCCGCCTTCCCGCTGCTCGCCCGCGCGATGTTTCCCCAGGTGGACGCCAGCCCCTATCTATTCGTCGGGCCCATGGTGTGCGCGCTGTCGCGTCCTCTGGGCGGCTGGATGGGCGACCGCGTCGGCGGCGGCGTGGCCACCGTGGCCAGCAATCTGCTGATGGCGCTGGGCACCGTCGGCGTCTACCTGAGCCTGCCGTCTGCGGTCAGCGGCGGTTCGTTCTGGCTGTTCCTGGCGATGTTCCAGCTGATCTTTTTCGCCGCCGGCGTCGGCAACGGCTCGTCCTACCAGCTGGCGCCCAAGGTCTTCCTGATCCAGGCCGGCCGCGACGCGCAGCGTCATGGCGAAAGCCTGCAGCAGGCTTATGCCAGAGGAGGCCGACGCGGCGCTTCGGCGATGAATGTCAGTTCGGTGATGGCGGCCTTCGGCGGTTTCGTGATTCCCAAGGCCTTCGGTTCCTCGCTGAGCTGGTTCGGCAGCTTTCTGCCGGCATTCGGGATGTTCTTCCTGTTCTATCTGCTGTGCTGCGCGGTGGCATGGTGGCAGTACAGCCGTCCGGGGGCGGCGATGCGTTGCTGAACCGCGACGACAGGCGCTGGTGGCGGGCTTTGTTGCTGTCCGCCGCCATCCATTTGTCGGCGCTGGCCGCTTGGCTGGCGCTGGACGGCCGCGCCACGGCGCCGCCCGCTGATACGGCGCCGCTGGTGCTGGCGTTGAGGCCGGCCGGCTCGCCTTCTGCTGACCGCGCGGCCATTCGTTCGGACCCAGCCCGCTATGGCTCCCCGCCGCCGGGCAGGCCGGCGGCGGCAGGCGGGCGTCGGCCAGGCATTGGTCATCCGGAGGCGGAGAAAAGACGCGTTGGCTCGCCTGTGCCCGCAACGCCGGAATGGGCGGGACGAGAATGGAAGACGGAGCCGAAGGATGGCGTTGGACCTGGCGGACTTGCTGCACTCACCGGCGGAAATCGAGCGGGAAAGACGGAGGGCGCCGATACGGGCGCGCTCAAAGGGGGCGGGGACAGCGACGCCTCATACGCGCCGGCGTATCTGGAGAATCCGCAACCCGCGTATCCGGAGCGTTCCCGCCAACTCGGAGAGGAGGGCGTGGTGACGCTCAGCGTCAGAGCTGGCGTGGACGGCCGGGTGCTGGCGGTGACGGTGGCGCGCAGCAGCGGTTTCAGGCGGCTGGATCAAGCCGCTACCGATGCTGTGTCGAGGTGGCGTTTCGTTCCCGCGAAGCGCAGCGGCAAACCGGTGGAGTCCGACTGGACGGTGCCGGTGCGCTTCGAGGTGAAGGGGCGCTAGCGCCCCGCCGGCGGCTCAGGCCGGCGTGTTTTCCTGCTGCTCCAGCGCCTGGCTGAAGCTGGCGCGCAGGCGGCCAAGCTCGTTGCAGAATCCGGAGAGGTCCTGCTCGCCGAATTGTTGGAAGGCGTTGTGCATGTAGTCAAGATGGGCCGGGAAGGCGTCATTGAACAATTGCTGGCCGTACGGGGTCAAAGCCACGAATACGCTGCGGCGGTCGTTGGGCTGCATGCTGCGGGTGACGATGCCCTTGTCTTCCAGGCGGTCCAGCACGCCGGTCAGCGTGCCCTTGGTGATCAGCGTGTGATCGGACAGCTCCTTGCAGTTCATCCCTTGGCTGTTGCCCAGCGTGGTGACCACGTCGAATTGCGGCGGTGTCAGTCCCAGCCGGCGGATATTGTAGCTGGCGAACTGTTCAAAGGCCTGATAGGTGCGCGACAGTTCGCGTACGACAGGCAGGAAACTGGCTTGATCGGATTTTTTCATCGAAAGAGTCCCCGTGCTGTTCTTAAGCAGAGTGGTACAGAGTAAGGCCCTAATTGACAGAGTCACCTACAATTCTGACACGCGCTCTGGATAAATTCGCCTGTCTGAAATGTCATGTTCATCCAGACAAAATTTTCTAGATCGGCCTGTCCTTATCGGCAGTAAACAAGGCGGATCGATCGATGGCAGCGCGGGGAATGCCGGATTTCGGCATGACGCCAGCCTGGAATCGGTTTTTGTCAAGCGCCAGGGCATTGCCAAATGGTGCGCCGAGGCGGGCTTTCGTTATAATGAGCGAGAAATGCCCGCGAGCGGCGGGCCGGCAGCCGGAAAACGGCGGCCGGGCAGGGACAGGATAATAACGGGAAGCTGCCTGAAAAGCATCGCCGCAAGAAACGGGCGGGCATCCGGGGCGATCGGCGCGGGGCGCGGCGTCAGGGCGCTTGTTTACCGGCTCTTGATGGTTTTGGACAGGCGGCTTCGATTATTCGCCTTAATGCGGACTGGCTAATGAGCGAATTGCAGATTGGTGTATTGATATTGGGCGGCGGCGTGATCGCCCTGGTTGTCGGTTTCAACGTGTTCCAGGAATGGCGTTTCCGCAAGCGGACGCAGCAGGCGTTCGCGCGCGCCCATGATGACGTATTGCTGGACGTTCCCAAGAACAATGTCCGCGACGGCGTGCGAGCCGACAGGATGGAGCCGGTGCTGGTGGACGCGGAGCTGGAGCCGGAGGATGACGCGCTGGCGTTCGAGCCGCAGTTTCCCGAACAGGCGCCCGTCGCCCGCGAGCCGGCCGCGCATCCTGCCAGACAGGAGCCGGCCGCGCCGCAGTTCGACGTGCCGGTGATAGACGAGGAGGACGAGGCCGAGCTGGCGATGGACTCCGCCGACCACCAGGCGCTGGTGGTCGCGATGCTGGATCCGTCGCTGGACTTCATCGCCGAGGTGGTGTTCCACGAGCCGCACGAGCTGGCCGCGATGCCGCGCTTCAACGTCGGCAAGCGCACCCAACTGATCGGCCGCACCGAACGCGGCCTGTGGAAGGTGGCCGAGGCGCTGCCGGGCACCCGCTACAAGCAGATCAACGTCAGCATGCAGATGGTGGACCGCTCCGGCGCGGTGACCGAGCAGGAGCTCGCCGCCTTCTGCCAGCAGGTGTCGCGCTTCGCCGAGGACCATGACGCCGCCGTCAGCTTCCCGCAGCGCCAGCAGAAGCTGGTGGCCGCGCGCGAGCTGGACCGCTTCTGCGCCGACGTCGACGTGCTGATCGGCATCAACATCGTGCCCCGATCGGCCATCGAGGGCGCGCGCCTGCGCAGCTTCGCCGAGGCGGCCGGACTGCAGCTGGAGCCGGACGGCGCCTTCCACTACCTGGCCGATTCCGGCAATACTCTCTATTCGCTGGTGGCTGCCGACCAGATGCCGTTCACTTTCCACACGCTGCTGGACAAGTCCTTCCCGGCGCTGACGCTGTTGTTCGACGTGCCACGCGTCGCCGGCGGCGTCGACGTGTTCGACCGCGCCGTGCATTTCGCGCGCCAGCTGGCGCAGGAGTTCGACGCCCAGCTGGTGGACGACAACCGCCGCGTGCTGAGCGAGACGGGGCTGGCCCGCATCCGCGACCAGCTGCTGCACATCTATGGCAGCATGGACGACCGCGGCATCGCGCCGGGCAGCGTGGCGGCCCTGCGCCTGTTCGCCTGAACGATGATTTGACGATACCCGGGGCCGGCTTTGCCGGCCCTTTTGCCGTTCGAGAGTTTCCGATGACCGCAAATGAATTGCGCGCAGCCGAGCTGCGCGAGCTGCTGAACCGCTACGGCCATGAATATTATGTGCTGGACGCGCCGACGGTGCCCGACGCCGAATACGACCGCCTGTTCCGCGAGCTGCAGGCGCTGGAAGAGGCGCATCCGGAACTGGCGGTCTCCGATTCGCCGACCCGCCGCGTCGGCGGCGCGCCGCTGGACGAGTTCGTCAGCGTCGTGCACGCGGTGCCTATGCTGTCCCTGTCCAACGCTTTCTCCGACATGCAGCTGACCGACCCGGCCGAGCGCCACTCCGAGCTGATCCAGTTCGACGAGCGGGTGCGCAAGGGACTGGACGCGGCCGAGGTGGAGTACGCGACCGAACCCAAGTTCGACGGCCTGGCTATCTCCCTGCTGTACGAGAACGGCGTGCTGACCCGCGCCGCCACCCGCGGCGACGGCGTGGCCGGCGAGCAGGTGACCGAGAACGTGCGCACCATACGCGCGATTCCGCTGAAGCTGGATGGCGCGAATCCGCCGGCGCTGCTGGAGGTGCGCGGCGAGGTGCTGATGCTGAAGCGCGACTTCGAGCGGCTGAACGCCGATCAGATCGCCCGCGGCGACAAGACCTTCGCCAATCCGCGCAACGCCGCCGCCGGTAGTCTGCGCCAGCTGGATTCGCGCATCACCGCGCAGCGCCGGCTGTCGTTCTTCGCTTATTCCATCGCCCAGGTCGGCGGGGCTGACTGGCCGGCGACGCACGCCGGCGAGATGGCCTGGCTGAAAACGCTGGGTTTTCCGGTGGTCATGGACAGCCTGCGGCCGGTGGTCAGCGGCGCAGCCGGCCTGGCCGGCTATTACGAGGCGGTGCTGACGGCCCGCGCCGGCCTGCCCTTCGAGATAGACGGCGTGGTGTACAAGGTGAACCGGCGCGACCAGCAGGAGGCGCTGGGTTTCGTGTCGCGCGCGCCGCGCTGGGCCATCGCCCACAAATTCCCGGCGGAGGAAGCGCTGACCTGCGTCGAGGCGATCGAGGAGCAGGTGGGCCGCACCGGCGCCATCACGCCGGTGGCGCGGCTGAAGCCGGTCTTCGTCGGCGGCGTCACCGTCACCAACGCCACGCTGCACAATGAGGACGAGGTGCGGCGCAAGGACGTGCGCGTCGGCGACACCGTGGTGGTGCGCCGCGCCGGCGACGTGATTCCCGAGGTGGTGTCGGTGGTGCTGGCGCAGCGGCCGATGCAGCCGGCCGAAGGCGGCGACCTGTTCAGTGCCGGCGAGGAGCCGCGATACCCGGCCTACCGCTTGCCGACCGCCTGCCCGGTGTGCGGCAGCCACGTGGTGCGCGAGGAGGGCGAGGCCATCGCCCGCTGCTCGGGCGGGCTGTCCTGCCGTGCCCAGCGCAGCCAGGCGATCCAGCACTTCGCCGGCCGCCGCATGATGGACATTGACGGCCTGGGCGAGCGCTATATCGACAAGCTGGTCGAGTACGGTTATGTCCAGGGCGTGGCCGACCTGTACCGGCTGAAGCTGGAAGACCTGCTGGAGATGAAGCGCCGCGCCGACGAGGACGAGGGCGTGACGCCGGAGACGGTGAAGGCCGGCAAGGTGGCCAGCAAGTGGGCGGAAAACCTGATCGAGGCGATAGACGCCAGCCGCGCGCCGCCGCTGGCCCGACTCCTGTTCGCGCTGGGCATCCGCCATGTCGGCGAATCCACCGCCAAGACGCTGGCCGACTGGCTGGGCACCATGGCGCTGATCCGCCGCTGTCCGGCGGCGTTGTTCGCCGCGCTGCCGGACATCGGCGGCGTGGTGGCCGATTCGCTGGCCGATTTTTTCGCCGAGGACAACAATGAAAAGGCGCTGGACGCCTTGCTGGCCGAAGTGAAGCCGGCCGACGAGCATGCGCCGTCGCCCAAGCTGCGCGAGCGGCTGGACGACGCGTCGCTGCTGGCGCGGCTGGCCATTCCGCGGCTGACCGAGGTGCGCAGCCAGCAACTGGCCGCGCAGCGCAGCCTGGCCTGGCTGGGGCAGAGCGAGCGCCGCGCGTTGCTGGCGCTGGAACTGCCGGCCGAGGTGGTCAACGCCCTGGCCGACTGGCTGGACGAACCGGGCCGCCGCGCGGCGCTGGCCAGCCTGGCCGGCCTGCGGGACGAGATCCTTGCCAGCCTGCCGGCCGCGGCCGAGGCGGCGGCGCTGCCGCTGGAAGGCAAGACGCTGGTGCTGACCGGCACGCTGCCCACGCTGAGCCGCGATCAGGCCAAGGCGCTGATCGAGGCCGCCGGCGGCAAGGTGTCCGGCAGCGTGTCCAAGAAAACCCACTACGTGGTGGCCGGCGAGGAGGCGGGCGGCAAGCTCGCCAAGGCGCAGGAACTGGGCGTGGCGATACTGGACGAGGCAGGCCTGCAAGCCTTGCTGGCGGGTAACTGAACGAGGTTGAGATGACATCTGCTGCGATGGCGACAGCCTATTTCGACAAAGGCAATCAATGCGCGGCCCGCTGCGACTGGCTGGGCGCGATCGAGGCCTTCGACCACTGCCTGTCCCTGAATCCGCGCGACTGGCAGGCGCTTGCCAATCGCGGCAATGCCAAGGTGCAGCGCGAGGATCTGTCAGGCGCGCTGGAGGACTATCTGGCCGCCGCCGCGCTGAATCCGTCTTCCTGCAATATAAAAAGCAATCTGGCGGTGCTGTTGAAGGAGCTGGGGGAGCTGGATTTAGCCGCGGCCTTGCTGGAGGAGGTGCTGGCCGCGGAGCCCGCCCATGTCGACGCCTGGAGCAATCTGGGGATCGTGCGGCAGCACCAGCGGCGCTACCAGGATGCGATCGCCTGCCAGCAGAACGCATTGGCCATCGCCGGGCCTTCGGTCGCGCGTTACAGCAATCTGGGCAATGCCTATAGCTGCGCGCTGATGCTGGATGCGGCGATCGAGGTGCAGCGCAAGGGACTGGAGCTGGCGCCGGATGATGCCAACCTGCAGTTCAACCAGTCCATCACCTTGCTGACTGCGGGCCGTTACGCCGAAGCCTGGCCGCTGTACGAGGCGCGCTGGCGCAGCGTGCTCAGGCCGAGGTTGACCCAAAAGCGCTGGCAGGGCGAAGCGCTGGGCGAACGCACGCTGCTGCTGTGGTCGGAGCAGGGGCTGGGGGACAGCCTGCAGATGGTCAGGCTGCTGTCCTGCTTGCGGCGCGCGCATCCGCAGGCCAGGCTGTTGCTGGCCTGCCCGGTCTCCTTTCATAGATTGTTCGCGCAATTCGACGGCGTGAGCCTGCTGCCGGCCGATGCGCTGCCTGAGCATGACTGCCAGTTGCCGCTGATGTCCTTGCCGTGGCTGCTGGGCATCACGCTGGACAATTTGCCGACCGAACCCTATCTGCGCGTGCCCGGCGGCATGGTGCCGCCGCTGCCGGCGGCGAGCCGGCGCAGAGTGGGCGTGGTGTGGGAGAGCGGCCTTTGGGGGGTCGGCGTCGCCGATCTGGGGCGCCAGCACAAATCTATCCCTGCCGGACTATTCGCCGAAATCTGCCGGGTTCCCGGCATCGAGTTCATCGCCCTGCAGCCGGGAGGGGTTCCCGCCGAGCTGAGCGATTGGGTCCGCGCCTGTCCGATCAGCGATTTCGCCGATACCGCGGCGCTGGCCGCGCAGATGGACCTGGTAATCTGCGTCGACACCGCCATCCTGCATCTGGCTGGCGCGATGGGGCGGCCGGTATGGGCCTTGCTGCGGGCCGAGAGCGCGCCGTTCTTCCTGGCAGATGCCGAAACCGCGCCGTGGTATCCATCGGTGAAATTGTGGCGGCAGCCGGCGCCCGGCGCCTGGGAGCCCATGCTGAAGCAGATCGCTGAGGCGCTGGCTGGACGACAGACATTTTGACCTTGAGCGAAGTCGGGCTAGAATGCGGCGCTGTTATCTAGCCTGATCGACATGGATTGCGGAGTTTGAGATGAAGAAAATCACCAAAGCGGTATTTCCGGTGGCCGGTCTGGGCACCCGTTTCCTGCCCGCCACCAAGGCCAGTCCCAAGGAGATGCTGCCCGTCGTCGACAAGCCGCTGATCCAGTACGCGGTGGAGGAGGCGATCGCCGCCGGCATGACCGAGCTGATCTTCATCACCGGCCGCAACAAGCGTTCGATCGAGGACCATTTCGACAAAGCCTACGAGCTGGAGACCGAGCTCGAATACAAGAACAAGCAGAAGCTGCTGCAGCTGGTGCAGGAAATCATTCCGCCTTCTGTCAGCTGCATCTATATCCGCCAGACCGAGGCGCTGGGCCTGGGCCATGCCGTGCTGTGCGCGCGCCCGGTGGTGGGAGACGAGCCGTTTGCGGTGATTCTGGCCGACGATTTGATCGAAGGCGCGCCGGGCGCGATGGAGCAGATGGTGCGCCTGTTCGACGAGACCCACTCGTCCATCCTGGGCGTGGAGACCGTGGCGCCGGAAGAGACCGGCTCCTATGGCATCGTCAAGGTGGCCGCAAATGCGCAAGGCCATCAGCGCGTAGAGCACATCGTGGAGAAGCCGCGCCCGGAAGAGGCGCCGTCCAATCTGGCCGTGGTCGGCCGCTATATCCTGACCCCGCGCATCTTCGACAAGCTGGTCAACACCGCAGCCGGCGCCGGCGGCGAAATCCAGCTGACCGACGGCATCGCCGCGCTGATGAAGAACGAGCCGGTGCTGGCCTTGCCCTTCAAGGGCACCCGCTACGATTGCGGCTCCAAGCTGGGCTATCTGAAGGCCACGGTCAACTATGGTTTGAAGCACAATGAGGTGGCCGGCGATTTCGCCGCCTTCCTGCGCGAGCTGAAGCTCGACTGACCGTTTTTCCCATTGCGCCGCCCGCGGGCGGCGCCGCCTGTTCTGTTCAAGGAGTCATCATGCCTAATATTGCCGAAGCCCGCGGTCTGATCAACAGCTCCGACGTGCTGTTCACCGCCGAGCAAGTCAGCGCCGCCGTCGATCGCATGGCGGTGGAAATCACCGAAAAGCTGGGCGAAGAATACCCGCTGGTGCTGTCCGTGATGGGCGGCGCCGTGGTGTTCACCGGCCAGTTGCTGCCGCGCCTGGCCTTCCCGCTGGATTTCGACTACGTCCACGTGTCCCGCTACGGCGACAAGACCCACGGCGGCGAGCTGGTGTGGAAGCAGGCGCCGAAGGAAGATGTGCGCGACCGCGTGGTGCTGGTGCTGGACGACATCCTGGACGAGGGCCACACCATGGCCGCCATCCGCGACAAGGTGATGAGCATGGGCGCGAAGGCTTTCTACAGCGGCGTGTTCGCCAACAAACTGATCAGCAAGGAAAAGCCGCTGGCGGCCGACTTCGTCGGTCTGGACGTGCCGGACCGCTACGTGTTCGGCTACGGCATGGACGTGCGCGGCGCCTGGCGCAACCTGCCGGCGATCTACGCGCTGAAGTAAGGCGGGGAGCCGTCGCGCAAAAAGCCGCCCCCGGCATCCGGGAGGCGGCTTTTGTGTTTCAGGCGGCCCGCCGGTGCGTGGCGCGGTGTTCCAGCCGCACCGGCCAGCGGTATACCGCCAGCAGCCGTTCCGGCGTCAGCACCGCGCGCGGCTGGCCCTCGGCCAGCAGCCGCCCGTCGCTCAGCAGCGCCACCCGATCCGCGTACTCGGCCGCCAGCTGCAGATCATGCAGCACCTGGGCGACGGTCTTGCCCTGGGCGGCGAGTTCGCGCAGCAGCAGCTGCAGCTTGTGCTGGTGGCGCAGGTCCAGGTGGTTGGTCGGCTCGTCCAGCAGGATGACCGGCGCTTGCTGCGCCAGCGCGCGGGCGATGGCGACCCGCTGGCGTTCGCCGCCCGACAGCGCGTCCAGCCGCTTGGCCGCGTGGCCGTCCATTTCCACGGTGGCCAGCGCTTCGGCCACCGCGGTCCGGTCGGACGGCGACGGGCGGGTGAAGGCGCCCAGATAGGGCATGCGGCCCAGGGCGACAAACTCCGCCACCGTCAGCGGAATGTCGGCGGGCAAGTGTTGCGGCACCCAGGCGATGCGCCGGGCGCGCTGCAGCGCGTCCATCCGGCAGACGCACTGGCCGTCCAGGCGCACCGCGCCTTGGCTGGGAACGGCCAGGCCGGCCAGCAGCCGCAGCAACGTGGTCTTGCCGGCGCCGTTGGGGCCGAGCAGCGCGCTGACCTGGCCGGCAGGCAGGTCCAGGCGGATGTCGCGCAGCAGCGCGCGGCCGTTCACGCTGTAACCGAGTTCGCGCGCTTTCAGAGTATGGGTGTCAGGCATCGCGGGGGCTCCGTTGTTGGCGGCGGAAAAGCCAGATGAAGAAGGGCGGGCCGGCGAAGGCGGCCATCAGCCCCACCGGCAGGTCAAGCGGCCAGGCGATGTTGCGCGCCAGCGTGTCCACCGCCAGCAGGAACAGCGCACCGGCCCACGCCGATGTCAGGATCAGCTTGCGGCGGCAGCCGCCGACCAGCAGCGCCAGCGCGTTGGGAATCATCATGCCCACGAAGCCGATCACGCCGGACAGCGCCACCGCGCCGCCGGTGGCCAGCGCCGCGCCGATGGCGGCCAGCCGCCGGGTGCGGCGGGTGTCTATGCCCAGCGAGCGGGCGGTCTCCTCGCCCAGCAGCAGGCAGTCCAGGTCGCGCCCTATCGCGCACAGCAGCGCGACGCCGAACCCGGCGATCAGCAGGCACGGCCACAGCCGGCCGGGCAGCGCCGATCCCAGGTTGCCGGCCAGCCAGCTGCTGGCGGCGCGCAGCGTCAGGTCGTCGGACAGGAACAGAATCAGGCTGGACACCGCGCCGCAGAACGCGCCGACCACCAGCCCCATCAGCAGCAGGCCGGCCAGGCCGCCTTTGGCCAGACGCGCCAGCGCCAGGATCAGCCAGGTGGCGGCCAGGCCGCCGCCGAAGGCCGCCAGCGGCAGCGACAGGCCAGCCATGCCCAGCGCCAGCACCGCGATCACCGCCAGCGCGGCGCCGCTCGAGGTGCCGATCAGGCCGGGATCGGCCAGCGGATTGCGGAACAGCGCCTGCAGCGCGGCGCCGCTGGCGGCCAGCGCCGCGCCGACGCCGAGCGCGGCGACCACGCGCGGCAGGCGCAGTTCGGCGACCAGCGGATCCGCCAGATTGGGCCATGCCAAGTGGCCGGCGGAACTGGCCAGCGCCAGCAGCGGCAGCGCCGCGCTGGCGATGACCAGGACAGGCCACAGCAGTCGGGCGCCGCTCACATCCTCACCATCCGTTCGACCACCTCCGGGCTGCCCAGGCCGATCAGCATGCCCTGCTGCGGCGGCAGCAGGTAGATGCGCCCCTGTTTGCCGGCGGGCGTGGCGGCGATCTCCGGGCGTCTGGCGAAGGCGTCCTTGCCGCCGTATGCGGCGGCGGTGTGGCTGCCCAGGATGATCACGTCCGGCTTCAGCGCTTGCCAGGCGTCGCGCGCCAGCGGCTTGAAACCGTTGAGGCCGGCCGCGGCGTTGACGCCGCCGGCGGCGCGGATCAGGGTGTCGGGAGCAGTCTCGCCGCCGGCGACCAGGCTGCCGTCGTAGCTGACCAGGTAGCGCACGGTTCGGCCGGCGCGGGGCTGCATGCCGCGCTGCCAGTCGGCCGCCAGCTTGGCGGCGGCGGCGTCGCGGCCCAGCAGCGAGCCCACCTTGCGGATGGCCTCGGCGAAGTCGCGGCCGTCTTCGCGGGCGCTGACCGCCTCGGCGCGGAACTTCAGCTGCTTCAGCTGCGGCCACAGCGTCGGCGGCTGGGCGGCGGCGCTGCCCAGCACCAGGGTGGGTTTGAGCTTGGCGATGGCTTCGGCGTTCAGCGCGCGGGAAAAGCCCACCACCTGGGCGTGGGCCAGCTCGGCTTCCTTGCTGCCGCGGTCACGGCCCACCACCTCGCCGGCCGCGCCCAGCGCGACTACGATCTCGGCGATGTCGGGCGTCACCACCACCAGCCGCTCGGCGGCGAGGCCGGCCGGCGGCAGGGCGGCCAGCAGCAGGCCGGCCAGCAGGGTTTTACGCGACATCGGCTTTCTCCAGCAGCGGCAGCTCGCCCAGCAGCTTCACCCATTCCGCCCGCTCCGGGCGGCCCGGCTTGCGCTCGCCGAAGAAGGTGGCCAGCGATTCGCCCTGCTCGTCGAACAACTCCAGCGAGGTGACCACGCCGTTGTCGCCGGGCTTGCGGGTGACCCAGGCTTCTGCGATCAGGTCGGTGCGCAGGTGCAGGTTGAAGTCCGGGTCCAGCACGTTCAGCCAGTCGCCGACCACCTGGATGTTGCGCACCGGGCCGGTGTGGATCTGGATCATGCCGCGGTTGCCGGCGAACACCATGATCGGCGTTTCGGTGGCGGCGGCGCGGCGCAGCAACTGCTCGACCGCGTCTTCGCGCACGCGCCAGGCCTGGCCTGCCGGCGCCAGCCGGAAGCCCTGGCGGCGCGATACCTGCCAGCGGCGCAGGAAGGGGTGGAAGGCGTGCACGTCGTTCAGGCTGCGCCACTCGGCCTGGAACGCGGCGCGGTCTATGGCGTCGTCGGGTTGCTCGGCGGCGGCCGCGGCGACCGGCTCCAGCTCCAGCGCCGCCGGGGTCGAGGCGAAACGCGCGGCCAGCGCGTCGAAGGCGGCGACGTCGCTGTCGGCGGTCAGATAGACCTTGTGCACGGCTTCTCCGTGGCGGTCGAAGAACTGCAGGCTGCGCTGGACGCCGCGCGGCGTCTCGCCGCGCACGGCGAAACCGTGCCGCCAGTGGAACAGGAAGATGCGCAGGTCTATCACCGGGTTGATGGCGAGGCCGACCCTGCCGTCGATTTCGACATTGGCGTAGTCGCCCTTGGTTTCATGGACGCAGGCATGGTTGCGCGTCAACGCCATCACCCGGCCCAGCGGGGCCAAGGCGGCGAGGATGGCCGGCCATTCCGGCTGCAGCGGGGTGGCGGCCGGGTCGGCGGCCACCAGCTCGCATTCGCTGACGCCCAGCGCCATCGCGGCGTCGCGGACGCGCAGCTTGGGCTGGCTGGCTTTGAGCGCCTGGTAGCGGTCCCATAGCTGGCTCATGGTGTTCTCCTGTGGTTGGCGGCGGGCGGGAGGCCGCCCGCCGGGTGGATCAGAATTGGTATTCGACGCTGGCGCTGACGTTGCGGCCGGGCTGGGTGTAGCGGTCCAGCGCCGGATCGCCGGCGGCCATGCCGCGCACGTCGGCGGTCTTCCAGTATTTGCGGTCGAAGATGTTGAACACGCCGGCGCGCACGGTGGTGCCCTTGGCCGGCTTCCAGTAGGCGGTCAGGTCCAGCGTCGCGTAGCCCGGGGTCTCGAAACCGGCGGTCTGCCCGGCCGAAGGCGGGGGCAGCGCCACCGCCGGCGCGCGGTTGTTGCGGACGGCGGCGCGCAGCAGCGCCTCCCCGCCGAAGCGCGCCTGGCCGTAGCGCAGGCCCAGCACCGCCGACATCGGCGCGACCGACGCCAGCGCGGTGTGGCTGTCGAGATCCTCGCCGTGGGTGTAGGCGACGGCGGCGTGGGTCTGCCAGCCCGGAGCGAAGCGCCAGGCGGCGCGCGCTTCGGCCCCCTTGATGTCGACCCGGCCGATGTTCTGGTACTGATAGGTCAGCAGGCCGTTCACCATGCCCAGACTCTGCTGCTCGATGAAGTCGCGGTAGCGGTTCTGATAGGCGGTCAGGCCGAAGTCGACGCTGTCCCACTGGCCTTTCAATCCCAGCTCGACGCCGCGGCTGGTTTCCGATTTCAGCGCGGGGTTGACGATCACCTGGTAGCCGTGGGCGCGGTTGACGAAGGCCATGTTGGCGTCGTCGAACGGCGGCGCGCGGAAGCCGGACGACAGCTGGGCGAAGGCGGTGTAATGGCCGGCGAACGGGATGCTCAGGCCCAGCTTGGGCGAGAACGCGCTGTCGCTGAACGACGGCACGGCCTGGCCGCCGCTGTTGGCATAGGCCTGGTCCGGGCTGGTGGTCATCTTGTAATGGTCCCAGCGCAGCGATGGCGACAGGACGACGCCGTTCGCGAACTTCATCTCGTCCTGAACGAACAGGCCGACGCGGTTCGAGGCGCTGTCGGGGAAGGTCTTGCTGGGGAAGGTCTCGCCGCCCACGACGTTGCTGGCGCTGCCGTCGGCGTTGTATTGCGTCTTGAGCCGTGGCCGGCTGGTGTCGGTGCGCGAGAGGTCCACGCCCCACAGCAGCAGCTGTTCGGCCGACAGCGCGGCGAAACGGTGCTCGGCGTCCAGGCTCAGGCCGAGGATTTTCTGGTCGAAGCCGTAATTCGACGCGATGCGGCTGCCATTGCCGTACTGCTCGAGGCTGTCGTCGGCATTGTCCAGCTTTTGCTGGTACAGCTTGACGGCCAGGCGTTCGAAAGGCCCGGTCCGTTTCGCTTCCCAGCCAAGCGAAACGCGGTCGCGCTGGGTGCGGTCGGCGGCGGTCTGCGCTTGCAGCGCCGGCTTGGGCCGGCCCGAGCGGCGGTCGATGGAGGCCGGGTACAGCGTGTTCAGCAGCTTGGTGTCGGTGTCGCGCCGGAAATGCTCCAGCGTCAGCTCCAGCCGCTGCCGTTCGACCAGCTTGTAGCCCAGCTTGGCCAGCAGGCTGTCGCTGTGCCAGCTTTGCGGATTGGGCGCGGTGCGGGCGGCGCCGTCGCTGCCGTTGCCGCCTTGGTTGCCGGTTTCATGGCCGTTGCGATGAGTGTAGATCAGCATGGCGTCGGCGCGCTCGCCCTTGGCGCCGAAGCCGGCGCTGCCCCCCCAGCTATTGTCCGCGCCGGCGCCGAAGGCCTTGACGCTGCCGCCTATCCCCTGGTCTTCCGGCACGAAGTCGTCGACCGCCTTGGTGCGGTAGCCGATCACGCCGCCGATGGCGTCCGAGCCGTACAGGCTGGAGGTCGGCCCCTTGACGATGTCGATCGCCCGCAGCGTTTCCAGTTCGACGAAGTCGCGGCCGGCGATGGCGCCGTTGCCGTTGCCGCCGCCGGCATAGGCTTCAGGCAGCCGCTCGCCGTCGATCAGCATCAGGATGCGGTTGCCGTCGATGCCGCGTATGGTCCACCCCGCGTTGCCGCGGCGGCTGGGGTCGGCGGCCACCTCCACGCCCGGCTCGTATTTCGCCGCGTCGGCAATATCGCGGATCAGCCGGTCGTCCAGCTTGTGGCGCGACACCACGGCGGCGTTGGGGGCGGTTTCCGCCAGCGGTTTCTCGCTGCGGTGCGCGGTGACCTGGATGGTCTCCAGCGCCGGCGAGGCGGTGTCTGCGAAGGCGGGCCAGGCTGCCGCCAGGCTCAGCACCAGAGGGGTGGCACGGAACAGGGCCATGGAAACTCCAATGTTGTTGTCGTTTCCGCTGGCTGGCTGTCGGCTGGCTTGCGGGTGTTACTTGATCAGTATCAGTTTGCCGTTGCGGGTGAGCTGCAGGCGGTAGATCTCGCCCTGATGCTCGATCCGCACCTCGCGCCCGCCGTCGAACAGCTGGCGGCTGTGCAGCAGCGGCGGGGAAGCCGGCGCGGGTGCTTTGTCGGGGATGGGCGGTGAGTGATATGTGCTCATTTAAAAATGATAACCATTATCATTTAAGTCGGCAAGCGAAAATGACTCAAGCCGAATGCCTCGCCTTGAATATGGGGAAATCCGTTTGGGAAGTAAGCGCCAGCTTGCCGGCGCGCTTGCGCGCAGAGGACGCGCCAGCATGCGCGCCCACGGGGCTTTGGCGGCTTGGCCGGCGTCGCGGACTATGCCGAAACCGCAGGATTCGGACATAATCAGATGGCGGGAACAAGGGGGCGGGGAGACCGCCGTGCCCGTCCGGAACGTTCCGGACGGCGTCCGCGCAGGAAACACGCAAGGGGAAACGAATATGATGGCAATCATCGGCGGCAGCGGCCTGGCACAGCTGCCTGTACTGGACGTCACGCATCGCCAGGTGGTGCGCACGCCTTACGGCGATCCTTCCTGCGCGCTGACCTTCGGCAAGCTGTCCGGCCAGAACGTGGTGTTCATCGCCCGCCACGGTTACGGCCATTCGCTGGCGCCGCACGAGATCAATTACCGCGCCAACCTGTGGGCGCTGCACAACCAGGGCGTGAAGGGCGTGATCGCCATCGGCACGGTGGGCGGCATCCGCCCCGACATGGCGCCGGGACGCCTGGTCGTGCCTCACGACATCATCGACTACAGCTGGGGACGCAAGCATACCTATTTCGAAGGGCCGGAGCGGCCGGTGGTGCACGCCGAGTTCACCACCCCGTATGACGCGGACCTGCGCCGGCGGCTGCGCGAGGCGATCAAGTCCACCGGCATCAGCGGGGTGCACGATGGCGTGTACGCCTGCACCCAGGGACCGAGGCTGGAGAGCGCGGCGGAGATTCTCAAGCTGGAGCGCGACGGCGCGGACATCGTCGGCATGACCGGCATGCCGGAGGCCGCGCTGGCCCGTGAGCTGGAGCTGCCTTACGCCCACTTGTGCCTGGTCAGCAACTGGGCAGCCGGCAAGGGAAAGCAAGGCAAGGTCGAGTTCGACCCGGCGGTGGCCGCCAAGAGCGTGCAGGACCTGATGGATACTCTGCAGGCCTGCTTCGGAAGCTGAGCGCCGGGCGCCCGCCCGGGGCGGGGCGAGCCGAATGGGGCGAGATTGCCGCGGCCGGCTCAAGTGCTCCGCCCTTCGCGCCGATAAAACCGCAAAGGACGCGATGCCGGGCCGCTGGCGGCCCCGGCGCGCGATCTGGCATAAACTGACTGGAGGTCGCGGGCGGCATGCCCGTCCCAAAGCGGATCCAGCCTTGCGGATGTCCGATTTACATTGGAATGGATTATCGAATCCATTTAATATACGCCGGGCGCAACAAGAGAGAGATGTATGAAAGCCGTGATTTTGGCTGGTGGTCTTGGCACGCGCATCAGCGAAGAGTCCCATCTTCGTCCCAAACCGATGATCGAGATCGGCGGCAAGCCCATCATCTGGCATATCCTGAAAATCTACTCCGCACACGGCATCAATGATTTCATCATCTGCCTGGGCTACAAGGGATATGTGATCAAGGAATACTTCGCCAACTATTTCCTCCACACTTCCGACGTCACGCTGGATCTGAGCAACAACCAGATGTTCGTGCACGAGCGCCATGCCGAGCCGTGGCGGGTGACCCTGGTCGACACCGGGGAAAGCACCCAGACCGGCGGCCGGCTGGGGCGGGTGCGCAGGCATCTGGAGAACGAGCAGGACTTCTGCTTCACCTACGGCGACGGGGTCAGCGACATCGACATCACCGCCGCCGTCGCTTACCACCGCAGCCAGGGCGTGGAAGCCACCGTCACCGCGGTGCATCCGCCCGGCCGCTTCGGCGCGCTGGAGATCCGCGACGAGCGCGTCGAATTCTTCAAGGAAAAGCCGCGCGGCGACGGCGGCATGATCAACGGCGGCTTCTTCGTGCTGAACCCGTCGGTGCTGGACCTGATAGACAGCGACGACTGCGTCTGGGAATCCGAGCCGCTGGAAACGCTGGCCAGCCGCGGACAGCTGGCCGCTTACGAACACAGCGGTTTCTGGCAGCCGATGGACACGCTGCGCGACAAGACCCTGCTCGAGGAGTTGTGGCAGAGCGGGGAGGCGCCGTGGAAGCTGTGGTGAATCCGGCCTTCTGGCGCGGGCGCAAGGTATTCCTGACCGGCCACACTGGCTTCAAGGGCGGCTGGCTCAGCCTGTGGCTGGCCGACATGGGGGCCGAGGTGCACGGCTACTCGCTGCCGCCGGAGCAGTCGCCGGCGCTATTCGAGGCCGCCGGCGTCGGCGGCCGCACCATGGGTATGCTGGCCGATATCCGCGACGCGGCGGCTCTGGCCGACGCGATGCGCTCCTGTCGCCCCTCCATCGTTTTCCATCTGGCGGCGCAGCCTCTGGTCCGGCACAGCTACGCCGATCCGCTGGGCACTTTCACGACCAATGTGATGGGCACCGCCAACCTGCTGGACGCGGCGCGCCATTGTCCGGGCGTGGAGGCCGTAGTGGCCGTCACCACCGACAAGTGCTACGAAAACCATGAATGGCCGTGGGCCTACCGCGAGAGCGACGCGCTGGGCGGCCACGATCCCTACAGCAGCAGCAAGGCCTGCGCCGAGCTGGTGTGCGCCGCTTACCGGCGCTCCTATCCCGGCATGGCCCCCATCGCCACCGCCCGCGCCGGCAATGTGATAGGCGGCGGCGACTGGTCGGCCAACCGGCTGGTGCCCGACTTGCTGCAAGCCTTCTCCGAGAACCGCTCGCTGGCGATACGCAGCCCGGACGCCGTCCGTCCCTGGCAGCACGTGCTGGAGTCGCTGGCTGGTTACCTGCGGCTGGCCGAGCGCCTGGCGCAGGGGCAGGATGATGCCGCGTCGGCCTGGAATTTCGGCCCCGCCGACGACAGCAATCGTCCGGTGTCCTGGATCGCCGACACGCTGGCCCGGCAATGGGGCGGCGACGCCCGCTGGCACCGCGACGGCGGCGACCATCCGCACGAGGCGCAGACCCTGCGGCTGGACAGCGCCAAGTCCCGCCAGCGGCTGGGCTGGTCGCCGCGCTGGAGCCTGGAGCAGGCCTTGTCGGCCACGCTGGACTGGCATCGCGCCTGGCTGCGCGGCGAGGACATGCAGGCCTTCACCTTAAAGCAGATCTCAGCCTATACGCGCGGCTGAGCAGAGAGAGCAAGACATGACTGACACAAGCCGAGAGGCCATTCTCGCCCTGGTGCGTCAATACGCCGAAGCGCGCCTGGCCCAGGCCGAATTCATTCCCGGCCAGACCGCCGTGCCGCCGTCCGGCAAGGTGGTGGGCGCCGCCGAAGTGGCGAACATGGTGGACGCCGCGCTGGACGCCTGGCTGACCACCGGCCGCTTCAACGCGTCCTTTGAAACCCGGCTGGGCGAATTCATCGGCCTGCCGCACGTGCTGACCGTCAATTCCGGCTCGTCGGCCAATCTGGTGGCCTTCACCGCGCTGACCTCGCCCAAGCTTGGCGAGCGCGCGATCAAGCCCGGCGACGAAGTGATCACCGTGGCGGCGGGCTTCCCCACCACGGTCAATCCCATCATCCAGAACGGCGCGGTGCCGGTGTTCGTCGACGTGCAGCTACCGACCTACAATATCGACGCCGATCTGCTGGAGGCCGCGCTGTCGCCGCGCACCAAGGCCATCATGATCGCCCACACGCTGGGCAACCCGTTCGATCTGGACAAGGTGGCCGCTTTCGCCCGCAAGCACGGCCTGTGGCTGGTGGAGGATTGCTGCGACGCGCTGGGCTCCACCTTCAACGGCCAGAAGGTCGGCACCTTTGGCGACATCGGCACGCTCAGCTTCTATCCGGCCCACCACATCACCATGGGCGAGGGCGGCGCGGTGTTCACCCGCGACCCGCAACTGCGGCTGATCATGGAGTCGGTGCGCGACTGGGGCCGCGACTGCTATTGCGCGCCGGGCAAGGACAATACCTGCGGCAAGCGCTTTTCCTGGCAGCTGGGCCAACTGCCCTGCGGCTACGACCACAAGTACACCTATTCCCACATGGGGTACAACCTGAAGATCAGCGACATGCAGGCGGCCTGCGGGCTGGCCCAGCTGGACCGGCTGGAGGGCTTCATCGCGGCGCGCAAGCAGAACT